>JAAXQD010000219.1 GCA_012974475.1 Desulfobacterales bacterium | reverse complement strand
CATTTTTCCTCTTGCCGACATGATTCAGCAGGTGGGCGGCGACCATGTTGAGGTCACTTTTGTTCTTCCGGCAGGTGCGAGTCCCCATACTTTTGAACCGAAACCGAGCCTTTTAAAGAAATTCTCTACAGCCCGTATTTTTTTTATGGTGGGTGCCGGACTGGAATTCTGGGCTGAAAAATTCATCGATCTGACAGGGCCGGGTTTGATGACGGTGGTGTTATCCGAAGGGGTTGATCTGATAGATACAACCGGGCATACCCATAAAAATTACGACCGTCACAAAAAATTTGCGGATTCAGAAGACAGATCGACCATTGCCAACCCACACATATGGCTCGATCCGGTTATTGCAAAATCGATGGCCAAAAAAATTATGGATGCGCTTTGTGAGATTGATCATCAGCATTTAACGTATTATAAACAACGTGGGCAAAATTATTTGAAAGAACTGGATAAGCTCCACCGCCGGATCGAAGCTACGGTGGCGAGCTTTAAAATTAAAAAATATGTTTCCTTTCATGCGTCATGGGATTATTTTGCCAGGCGTTACGGCCTTGAATCCGTCGGTGTCATCGAAGCTGCTCCGGGCCGAAATCCAACACCGAAACAGATAAAAAATATTGTTGCAATGATAAAGAAATACCACATTCGGGCAATATTTGCCGAGCCTCAGCTTAACGCCAGGGCCGCAGAAATCATCGCCAGAGAAGCGGGTGTTAGAGCCCTTTTTCTCGATCCTATGGGAGGGTCCAAACAGAAAAACGTTCATTCATACATCGATCTTATGAGCTACAATATCGGCGTATTCAAGGAGGCCATGGAATGAAAGACCCGTCAGCAGAAATTGAAAATAAAAAGGAGCTCCTTGTCGATCTTCATGATGTATGGGTCGCATACGACGGGAAATGGGTATTAAAGTCGGTGTACCTTAATTGTTATGCCGGCGAGATATTCGGGATCGTCGGTCCCAATGGTGGCGGGAAGACCACGTTGCTGAATGTAATCCTCGGCCTTGTGCACCCGAAAAAAGGTTCGGTTCGATTATTCGGCCGCAAGCCGGGCAAACGGAGCAGGCTCGAACTCGGCTACCTTCCCCAGATTTCACATGCTGATCGATCCTTTCCGGTCACCGTACTTGATGTCGTCCTGATGGGTCTTTATAATCGTATCGGTTTTTTCCATCGCCCCGGCCCAAAAAATAAAAAAACAGGCATGGAACTGCTCGACCAGGTGAACATGGCGGATCATGCCAGAAGGCCTTTTGCAGTGCTTTCGGGCGGTCAGAAGCAGCGGGTCAATATCGCAAGGGCATTGGCTTCCAAACCGAAACTTCTGGTCCTTGATGAGCCGTCAACCGGTATCGACAGCGTGGCTCAGGAAGATTTCTATGAACTGCTGGCAAAATTCAGAAATGAGCAGGACATATCTGTCATAATGGTATCGCACGACATCGGGGTGATTACTTCCCATGCGGATCGGGTTGCATGCCTGAACGTTCAGCTTCACTATCATGATGAGCCGGACTCCTGCTTTTCGCCCCAGGTTGCCAGAGAAGTTTTTGGGGAAGATCTTAAAGTTATTGTTCATGATTCAAAATGTGCAACCTGTTATCACAGTCATAAAGACCATGATTGATATTTTAAGCCTTCAATTTATGCAAAATGCCTTTTTGGCCGGAATTATGCTCAGTTTTGTTCTGGCGGTGGTCTCATTTTTTGTTGTCCTGCGCCGTTTGTCTTTTATCGGCGTGGGGGTGGCGCACTCGGCGTTCGGCGGCGTAGCTCTGGGCGCGCTTTTGGGGATATCTCCAACGCTTACAGCCATCGGTTTTGCCGTGGTTGTATCCAACGCCATCGGATATATCGGAAAAGAAGACCATCTGAGCACAGACACAGCCATCGGCATATTTTTTCCTTTAGCAATGGCCCTTGGCGTTATTTTTATCGGGATGTCGGATCAATATAATGTGGATCTTTTCGGGTATCTTTTTGGAAACATTCTGGCAATCACCAGACAAGATTTGATTGTCATTGCAGTCTTCGGCGGGTTGGTACTCCTTTCAACCGTGCTGCTTTTTAAGGAATTACTGTTTGTTGCCTATGACCGGGAGGTTGCTCTTGTCCCGCACTGCTGGTTATCCCAGGGGCGGCTGCTTCACAAATAACACACCGCTATGATTCAATGATCGCCTTTTCCATCATCATCGCCCTGATATCCACCATCGGCGGTCTTATCATCTCTTATTATGCCGACCTGCCATCCGGTGCCGCCATTGTTACATTGGGATCGTTCATTTTTTTTGCAGCATTTGCAGTGGGGCAAATCCGCAGATAGCCGTAACTCGGAATAACCTCCGGGATGATTTCACAGCCATTTCGGATTCGATTATGAAGCGTTTTCAGCCAACAGGAAGGAGATTGTGTTTCGGCCTTTTGCTTTTGACTTATACATCGCCCGATCCGCTCTCTGGATAACTGTGGCGAGCGGTTCTTTTTTAAAATATTCTGTGACGCCGATACTGATGGTTATGTTTACAACATCCCCGGATTCCGGCAAAAAATTTTCGATTTCTACGGAGGTTTTTATCCTGTGGGCGACATTTTTGGCTTCTTCGCCGGTTGTCTCCGGAAGAATAATCGTAAATTCTTCGCCGCCATATCTGTAAGCGCAATCCATTGTTCTGAGGCATGATGTGATAATCTGGCCGAGTTTCACCAGCACCTTGTCCCCTTCGAGGTGACCATATGTATCGTTGTACGTCTTGAAGTTATCGATATCCAAAAGCAAAAGTGCCAGTGGATGTCCGTAACGGTTGGAACGGTCAATCTCTATCTCCAACTGATTATAAAAGTGTCTTAAGTTGTATAATTTTGTGAGGCCGTCTGTGATTGCAAGGTTTTCAAGCTTGCTCAGGATTCGATTACGATCTTTGGTGAGTCGTCTCTCTTTGAGTACTCTTTTTAACCTGAGCATCACCTCTTCTAAGCGAAAGGGTTTAAATACAAGGTCGCTGGCGCCTTTATTGATGGCCTCTTCGTAAGAATAATTTTCACTGTAACCGGTCATTACAATAATGTCGATATCGTAATTTTGTTTTATTAAATCGGTGAGTTGGAGACCGTTTTTCCCGGGCAGTATTATGTCGGTTATCACGAGATCCATACGGGTGGATTTTAAAAGTTCAATGGCCTCTTCTGCACTGGAAGCGGTTTGGGCATTGTATCCGGACCTTGTGATAAATTCGAGCATCGAGTCTCTGATGGCAGCATCGTCGTCAACGATTAAAATGTCTTCTCCCATTTTTTCTTATCCAGCCAGCTGTTTTTGTTCAAGAGATATCGGTACGCAGGGTACCGGACTTGACATGTTCAATAAAAATTTGATAGAAGATCTTCCTTTTCCTTCAGTGTGCTTAATTTCGGATGAGATACATCGGCGTAAATTATTGAGAACTCTTAATATAACTTGAAAGGCTGGCGGTGTCAACAGACTTTTACCGTTTTTTTGGTTAAAATGAATTCATGGACAAAATGAAAAATATTAGAAATTTCAGCATTATAGCTCATATCGATCATGGCAAATCGACACTTTCCGACCGTCTGATTCAGATGACCCATGTTGTCCTTGATCGGGATTTTAAAGATCAGATTCTCGACAACATGGACATTGAAAGGGAGCGTGGAATTACCATAAAAAGTCAGACCATCTGCCTGCCGTATAAAGCCGAAAACAATCAGACCTATTCCTTGAATCTTATTGATACGCCCGGGCACGTAGATTTTTCTTATGAAGTCTCCAGGGCACTTGCATCCTGTGAAGGGGCGCTGCTTCTGGTCGATGCGAGCCAGGGCGTAGAAGCCCAGACCCTTGCGAATCTGTACCTGGCCCTTGAGCATGACCTTGAAATTATTCCGGTGATCAACAAAATAGATCTGCCGTCGGCCGATATCGACCGGGCAAAAGCTCAGATAAAAGAGGATCTTGGTCTTGACCCTGAAACTGCCATACTGACATCTGCCAAAGAAGGTATCGGCATCGATGATGTACTTGAAGCCATCGTGAATTATCTCCCACCGCCGTCAGGAGATCCCGAAGCACCGCTCAAGGCATTGATTTTTGATTCCCACTACGATGCTTTTCGGGGCACCATTGTTCATATTCGCGTTTTTCAGGGACGCGTAAAGCCGAAAGATATCATTAAATTTATGTCGAATAATGTGGCCTATAAGGTTGAGGAGGTGGGGATATTTCAGATTGGCCGTATACCCCGGCAAGAGATTTCAGCGGGTCAGGTCGGCTATATCATTGCCGGCATAAAGACGGTCAGCGATACCCGTTGCGGAGATACCATTACATTAAAAGACCGTCCTTGCAAAACGTCCATGCCTGGATTCAAAGAAGCAAAACCGGTTGTTTTTTCTTCGATTTATCCGGTTGCTTCAGACGGTTATGAGGAACTGGCCGCCGGCCTTGAAAAGCTCAAGCTCAACGATGCTTCCCTGATATATGAGAAAGATACGTCTGTGGCCTTGGGTTTTGGATTCCGTTGCGGCTTTCTGGGGCTCCTTCATCTTGAAGTTGTTCAGGAACGGCTTGAGCGGGAATATAACCTTTCACTGATCCTGACTGCGCCTTCAGTCCAATACAAACTGATTATGAATGACGGGTCTACGATGATCATCGACAACCCTGCCTTATATCCGGATCCCACAACGATTGAGCGTACCAAAGAACCGTTTATACGTGCCTCTATCATCGTTCCGGACCGTTATATGGGCGCCGTCATGAAGCTTTGTCTGGATAACCGGGGTGTTAACAAGAATTATCAGTATTTGACCGATCGGCGCCTGGAGATGATATTTGAACTCCCTCTTGCTGAAGTGGTTTACGATTTTTACGACAAACTCAAGTCCGTTACCCAGGGGTACGGATCTTTCGACTACGACGTCATAGATTTTAGAGAGACGGATCTTGTCAAGACGGATATTCTGATCAACGGTGAGCGTGTCGATGCGCTGTCCCAGCTTGTTCATCGAGACAGGGCGGATGATCGGGCAAGGAGTGTCTGCGAAAGACTCCGGGACGAAATTCCGAGACAGATGTTCAAAATAGCCATTCAAGGGGCTATCGGCGGGAATATTATCGCCCGGAAGACAATTTCACCGTTCAGAAAGGATGTGACCGCAAAATGTTATGGTGGTGATGTATCACGAAAACGCAAACTCCTGGAAAAACAGAAAAAAGGGAAAAAACGGATGAAAATGGTGGGTCAGGTCATGATCCCCCAGTCGGCTTTTTTATCGGTGTTAAAGACGGATACCGATTAAACCGGCGTATCCATTTAACCATTTTGAACGACCATGGCGACGGAAATAATAACTGACAGAATGCCGTGTTGGTGCCGTCGTTTTCAAAAACTGAAATGATACAAAAGGGGAAAACATGGGAAAAACCATTGCTGAAAAAATATTCGATGCACACAGTGTCGACAATCCTGCCGATGATATTCATGTGATCCGGCTGGATGCCGTATTTTGTCATGAAATAACAACCCCGCTGGCGATCCACGACCTGGTCAACCGCGGTAAAGACCGGGTGTTCGATCCTGACAAAATCAAGGTTGTCATCGATCACGTATCGCCCGCAAAAGACTCAAAAACCGCCATGCAGGGTAAAATCCTCAGGGAGTGGTCCCGACGACACAATATCCGGGATTTTTTCGATATCGGCAGGAATGGAGTCTGCCATGCTATCTTCCCTGAAAAGGGATTTGTTCGCCCTGGGTCTACGGTGATCATGGGGGATTCTCATACGTGTACCCACGGCGCGTTCGGCGCATTTGCCGCCGGCGTCGGGACAACGGATCTGGAAGTTGGAATTCTGAAGGGCGTTTGCGCCTTTCGCTATCCGTCGACCATCAAAATTAACATCAGCGGCCCCTTGCCTGAAGGTGTTTACGCCAAGGATGTGATCCTTTCGGTCATCCGTCTTTTGGGTGTTAATGGTGCCACCAACAAAGTTATTGAATTCACGGGTCCGGTTATCGATGCCATGAGCATGGAATCGAGAATGACCCTCTGCAATATGGCGATTGAAGCCGGGGGAACTTCCGGAATTTGCAGCCCGGATAGGGTCACCATCGAATATTTATGGGACTTTATCAAAGACGAATATGCCTCTAAAGAAGAAGCCCTCGAGGACGCCGGCAGGTTTTTGTCAGATGCCGACGCCCAATACGACCGGGTGATTGAACATGATGTCAGCAGTCTTGAACCGCTGGTAACCTATGGATACAAGCCCGATCAGGTCAAGCCCGTCCGGGAGATGGAATCCATACAGGTCGATCAGGTCTACATTGGATCATGTACCAATGGACGAATCGAAGACCTCCGGGTTGTCGCACAGGTGCTCAGGGGGAAAAAAATTAGCGATTCCGTGCGGGGTGTCGTATCGCCGGCCACAACCCAGGTTTACCGGCAGGCCATGGCGGAAGGGGTTTTGAAAATATTTCTGGATGCCGGATTCTGTGTCACCAATCCCACCTGTGGCGCGTGTCTGGGCATGAGCAACGGCGTCCTGGCCGAAGGCGAAGTCTGCGCATCCACAACAAACAGAAATTTCAACGGACGTATGGGCAAAGGCGGCATGGTGCACCTGGTAAGCCCTGCAACGGCAGCAGCCACAGCCATTTCAGGTTTCATTGCCAATTCCGAGCTTTATAAGGGGTAAAGATGAAAAATTTTAGTGGAAACGTACTCTTTCTAGACCGGTCCGATATCAATACCGACGAGATCATTCCGGCAAAATACCTTACAGAAAATTCCAAGCAGGCATTGAAGCCTTATTTTTTAGAGGATATCTGGCTGGAAGGATTCAACGCCAGACGCGATGTAGAAGATAAAAATATAATTATCACCCGGGCCAATTTTGGATGCGGCTCTTCAAGAGAGCATGCGCCATGGGCCATTGAAGTCAACAACATCCATCTGGTCATTGCTGAAAGCTTTGCCAGAATTTTCAGACAGAATATGTTTAATTGCGGAATGATGGCGGTAGAACTTCCGGCCCGGACCATCGACGGTATCTTCAAAGATTTCGCCCACAGGGAAACCTATCTTGAAACAGATCTGGATAAAGGTGTATTTACCATCACCGCCGACGGTCAGCATGCGGAAATACCGTTTTCGATTTCAAACTTTGATCGCGCCCTGATAACGACCGGCGGCTGGGTCGATTACGCGGATTCCAAATACTGATTTTAAGCTTTGAGTTAAACTGTAATCTGTTAGGCGGTGACCACGGTATTGATGATGGTACCGATCTTTTCGACGGTGCACTCGACCACGTTTCCCGGCCTTAATACCACCGGTGGATCTCTGAATATTCCAACACCGGCAGGTGTTCCGGTTGAGATGATATCACCGGGAATAAGGGTGATGTCTTCGCTGATATTTTCTATGATGGTGGGTATGTCGAAGATCATATCCCGGGTGTTCCCATCTTGCATAATTTTCCCGTCAACTTTTGCGGTAAGCCTCAGATTGTTCAGATCGCCGATCTCGTCGGGGGTAACCATCACAGGGCCCGCAGGTGCAAAACCGTCAAAGGATTTCCCTCTGAACCACTGGGAATCGGAGAACTGGGCTTCCCTTCCCGAGACATCATTCATTACGGTAAATCCTGCGACATAATCGAGGGCGTCTGCTTTAGATATTCTTTTCCCTTCTTTTCCGATGATCACCGCCAGTTCCACCTCCCAGTCAATCTGTCCACTGCTTTTAGGAAGGATGATGGCGTCAAAAGGACCATTCAAGGTGTTCGGTGTTTTACAGAATAACAGCGGTGTTTCCGGTTGATCGAACCCCCCTTCTTTGGCATGCTCCATATAGTTTTTCCCAAGGCAGATGATTTTAGAAGGCGCATGAATCGGGCACGCGATTCGCGCGTGGATGTTTTGACCGGGGTCATTGACATCGGCAACTGTTTCAAGCCAGTTCTCTCTGAAAAATGCTTCGCCGATATCCGGAATGTCGGGGAAAATTTTTCTAAGGTCGACGATTTTGCCGTCTCTCCACAGCCCCGGTTTTTCATTTCCCTTTTGACCAAATCTGACAAGTTTCATCAATCAAGACTCCTTATCCCGGATATTCACGAGATATCCGGGTTGTTTTTCTTTCCGTCTTTATAGCACTTTTTCCCATACCAGTCCACTTGCCGGCACAGGCCGCGGATGATGTTGACCTCTTTCGCCCGTAATTTCAGACGGGTAAAAAAACGGCGGAAATTATTCATCCAGTAATCCGGATTTTCAGCATTAATATAACTGATCCTGACCAGTATGTCTTTGAGTTGATCGTACATCCCGTCAAGCTCATGCCGGCTGGCAAGCCTCGGTGTAAATTGTTCGTTTGTCTCGAGACCGGCGATAAAGATTTCATAACACATAATCATGACCGCCTGTGCCAGATTTAGAGAAGAAAACTCAGTTGTGGGGATATTTACCAGCGCCTGGCAATACCGGAGATCCTCGTTGGAAAGCCCTTTGTCTTCGGGGCCAAAGAGTATGGCAATACGGTTTTCAATGGAAATGGGAATTAGATTTTGCGCCAGGTTCGAAGGCGTATGGATAAGCGTTCGCTGCTTCCCCAGCCTTGCCGTAGCCCCGACAACGTAGTTAAAAGGCGCAAGGGCATCTTTCAAATCTTCACAGACGCTAATTCTTTCAACAATGTCTGCCGCAAAATGGGTGGCCAGTTTCAGGGCGTTGTACAGGTCAAAGTTTTGGGGATCGACGATCACAAGGTGGTGGATACCCATATTGCGCATGGCACGCGCGGCAGCCCCGATGTTTTCAGAATATCGGGGCTGCATCAGCACGATGCTGATATTACTTAAATTGACGCTGTCGGTCATCAGACGATGAGTTCAAATCTATTGAAGAAGTAGCCGATTTCAAATGCAGCGGTTTCGGGTGAATCTGAACCGTGGACCACATTTTTCTCAATATCTGTTGCAAAATCTTTTCGAATAGTACCTTCCGCCGCTTCCCTGTAATCGGTGGCGCCCATAATTTCACGGTATTTCGTGATGGCGTTTTCACCTTCAAGGACCATGACCACCACCGGTCCGGAAGTCATGAAATGTGTCAGGCTGTCAAAAAATGGTCGTTCTTTGTGCACCGAATAAAAACCTTGCGCCTGTGCGGTATCCATTTTCATCATTTTCATGGCAACGATTTTTAGATGATTGATTTCCAATCGTTTAATAACCTCACCGATGATTCCTCGGGCAACGCCATCGGGTTTGATGATAGATAATGTTCTTTCCATAAGTCATAATTCCTTTAAGTGGATTTTTGATCCCCGTTGCGATACCAAAAGGGCGGCGTCAAGTCAACACCGGTACGAATATTTTATAAGAAATCATCGGTAGATGAGCGGCAAGTGAAATGTCGGTGACAAAAATTATATTACGGGTTTTTGCCGGAGATTTTTTTCATGAGGTATAGGGCCTCGGTTGTCTCCTTGAGGCGTGTGGCCAGGCTGATCAGAACCGCCTGAAAATCGGGGGACAGTCGATTGAATTCCTGTTCAAAGGAAATCGGGTCAATTATTCCGACGGTGGTATCACCGACTGCTCTGGCTGTAGCGGTGCGTGGCATTTTGGTGATAAAGCCGAGTTCTCCGATGATTTCGCCAGGCCCCAGCTCCAACAGCACCTCTTTCTCTCCGTGCATTATTTTTGAAATCTCCACCGCACCCGATTCAACCACGTAGATCCAGTCCCCTGAACTCCCTTCTTCAAAGATGATGTCTCCATCGTTATATTTTTCTTCTATGGCCGTCTGAAACATGGTTCAAACCTCCATTCGTTTGCGGCAAAAGGAATATAAATAAAAGCGGTTTGTTTGTCAAGCAGGGGTATTGTGTCTATCATACCGTGTCATGGCCAACTGCCCTTTTATATGCATTAGCGCGTCAAGGAGGGGTTTTATTTTAATCCGGTGTTCCGGAGGTATCATTAAAACCGTTATCTGAAGATTTGGGATAAACCCGGTCCCGGGATGTTTCAGGGTGTTTATCTCGTAATGATCTCGATTCTCTTTGGAGGCCAATAACAGTAGAACGTCTGCAAAATTACCGGAAAAACCCATGGCGTCGACATGTTCCACAAATTGCAAAAAAAGCGTGTTCACGGTTATCACAAAGGGGTCGACTTCGGAATAACCTTCTTTTCCGCAATCATGATTTGAAACAAAACATCTGCATCCAAACGGTCTGACCGGGTAAATGGGGCACAGGTTGTCTGTTAACAGGGGACAACTTCCGTTAAAATAAGTGTGCGCCTCTTCCGGCGGATCCTCTCCCTTGTGACAAAGATCGGCAAGACGGTTGGTGGTGGTTCGAGGCTTGAAACGTTTTTCGGAGCGTGTTGCTTGAACATTCTCAAACAAATCAGACTGGCCGCTTGAAATCATGTGGTTGGCGATCAGACAGGCTTCTAGGGTTGTCATGGTGACATTGGGAGTGCAGCATTCGGCACAATATTTTTTGCAGGCCATGTCCAAACCGCTGGAAAAATCCTCATAAATTCTGTAAATCCGGTCCAGAACGGCTAACTTTATATTCATATCCATCTATCTTTTCTTGCGAGATTCTTTGCCTAAATACCTTGACTTTGTTGAGGGCAGTCAGTAATTTTTCTCAAAACAAACCGGGCAGTCTCGTAAAAATATTTTTGTGAGCTCACTATTCATTCTTGAGAAAAGATTTTACAGGGAGGATTCCATGAAAAGCAACGTCTATTTTATCGATTTAAGGGCATCGGCCAAAGAAAGCCTCGTTGAAAAGCTTGCACGGCTTCTGGTCACCGCCGGCCTATCTGAAGCCATCAAGGAAAGAGATCTTGTTGCGGTGAAGCTTCATTTTGGAGAAAAGGGGAACACCGCATTTATCCGGCCCGTATTTATCCGCAAGATTGTGGAATCGATCAAAGGGGTCGGGGGCTTTCCGTTCCTGACCGATGCCAATACGGTTTATTCGGGGACGCGAAGCGACTCGCCGCATCATCTTAGCACAGCCATCCAAAACGGTTTTGCCTATTCTGTTGTGGATGCTCCCATTGTCATTGCCGACGGTTTAAGGGGCAAAACCGAAACGCCTGTTGCCGTCAATCAGAAAAATTTTAAAAAGGTGTACATCGGATCCGATATCGTCGAAGCCGATGCACTGGTATCGGTGGCCCATTTCAAGGGGCATGAACTTTCGGGTTTTGGGGGAACCATAAAAAATCTGGGGATGGGGTGCGCCTCACGTCGAGGCAAACTGGCACAACACTCAACCGTTGCGCCCAAGGTGGTGAAGAAAAAATGTATCGGATGTGGGGACTGTATCGGTCATTGCTCTCAGAAGGCCCTTTCACTGGAAAAAGAAAAAGCGGTCTTGAGTGCCAAAAAGTGTATCGGGTGCGGGGAATGTCTTCTTATCTGTCCCAACAGCGCTATCGAGATTCAGTGGAATCAAGCCATCCCGGTGTTTCTGGAGAATATGGTGGAATACACCATGGGTGTCTTAAAGAATAAAACAGATAAGACGTTGTTTGTAAATTTCATTACCCAGGTATCACCGGCGTGTGACTGCTACGGCCACAATGATGCTCCTATCGTTAGGGACATCGGTATTGTCGCTTCAAAAGATGCGGTTGCCATTGACCAGGCGTCCGTAGATCTTGTGAATCAGGAGCAGGCGCTTCCGGAATCATGCCTTGAGATCAATACTGCAAAAGGTGAAGATAAGTTCAGAGGGGTCTATCCCGAGGTCGACTGGACCATTCAACTGGATTATGCAGAAAGCCTCGGACTTGGACGCCGCAGCTATAAGCTGACAAAAATATAGATTGTGCCGTGACGCGATTCAGCGGGGGATCGTCAGTAAGATTGCTGTGACGTTCTTTTCGCTAAACTAATATGGATGCGTATCGTCTTCTTGTTTTAAAAACGAGGTGTTGTCAGAGATATGTTTTTTAGAATCCCCAAAAAAGTAGCTCAAAATAGCGTTGAGGCGGGTCCGGAGAATTGAATAAGAATAGTGCCGGGCTGCAACATTATAATTATAATTGGTCATTTTTTCTTTTTTTTCAGGCGATTCCAGAATTTCTATCACGCTTTGAACGATTTTTCTGGAAAGAAACCCGTTCATTGCAATCAGATCAAACCCTTGGGGTTCTATATCCTTGACAAACGTTGCATATCGATTGACCAGCAAGGGTTTTTTGAAATAGATGGCTTCAAGAAACGCATTGCCGAATCCTTCATACAGGCTGGGATATGTAATAAAATCAGCAAAAGGATAGACATCCCAGAGAGAATATTTCGCTTTGCCGTTTCCATTGTTGCCCCAGGGGTCTGCGATTTTGGTGGTTATCAGTCTAAGACCAACGCCATGTTCGCAGGCATATTCTTTCAACCATTCCACGTATTCAAACCCTTCGTCACCTGCTTCGTGAGATACCACCAGTTTGTTTCGGGGATCATTCAGTTTTTTAACCAATTCAATGGCATGCTCAATCCCTTTGCGTTGAATAATTCGGGTGGGTTGTAAAATCATCCGGTCATCCGGTTTGAGTCCGATAGATTCTCGGAAAACACGGGTCCCATCGACATCCATACCCGGCGGGTTCTCAAAGTCGAGAACATTGGGAATAATCGTCGATGAAATTCCGGTTCGGAGTGCGAGCTGTTCCTGGGCGTTGGAATTTATTACCACATGCTTTATGTTATACAAATTGGGCGGAAAGGCCATGCGGAGGTAATCATTTACCGCATTTATTGAAAAACGATCTCGTTCCCAGTAAAAATCATGATTGTGAGATATGGTGGGGATCTGGGTTTCCGCAATGATTTCCGTCAATGCAAGTCCCAAAGAGATGTGCATGGGTATGGTGAGGACATTCTCGGCAATCAGAAGGTCTATCTTGAAGGCATCGATGAATTCATGGAGATGAACTTTCAACCGCGACCTTAAATCGTGAATGGCTTGGGTTACCGGCGGTTTTCGTCCTTTATGACCGATAACCTGGGCATTAATCCATCGATTCTGCTCGTGTTGAAAATGCGCTTCAGGGATGAGAAAGCTTTTATCACGGTCCCGATCCAGTTTTCCGGCAAACCAGAAACAGTTGTGTCCGTTTTCTTTAAGGACTTCAGCCCACTTGCTCGCTTCCAACGTGACGCCGTCTGTGCCTGCAAATCGGGTTGAAATAAATCCGATGTTCTTTGACATTGTATACTACCTTCTAAAATAACACCCATCGGTCGATGTTATAAATGGGTTTTTCGCGTCTGGAATGTTGGGATGATCTCTTTCCGATCATTTTATTGCCCTTTATCCCAATATATTGGGGTGTGTCAATAAAAAAAAACAATATATGGCAGTATGACGCAAAAACTTGGGAACGATTTCTTGAATAGATTTAGACTCAAGTTTTCCAGCCACACGATGGTGCAGTTGCGTCATATAAAGATGTTCTGTTCGGAATGCTGTATTCCCACCTGGCCAGACTGTAGAAGTTCCACATTTCCCAGAATGCACCGCAGAAAAGCGCCGCTGCTGCAGAAGATATTATCAGACGCCAGTTCCCATGGGGCATGTCCGACAGCACATGCCCTTCTCCCATCAGAACCTGAAGTGAAATAATGATGATTAAAGGAGAGATCCACAGCAAAGAAAAAAGAGAATCGGGCCACACACCTATGCCGGCAAGGCCGGCACCGGAGATCATGAGACCGGCATAGGCCGATATTTTAGGATGTGCACATCCAAAGGTTTGAAGTCATTCCATCCCCGCCAGGGGAACGACCGGGTCGGCGAAGATTCAATTTTAATCTGTCTGAAGGATTTTGCAGCGTTTAAAATGACCGGAATTGTTACAGCACCAATGAAAAGTGTGTAAAGGGCAAACGCAACCCACGAAAACGGTGCATGGCGAACATACCGGCTTTCGGGGGGAAATTCCAGATATCTTGCCACCGGATGGCCGGCCAGAAGAATTCCCAACACCGGCGAACCCAGCAGCATGGCCGTCAAAATGAAAAACTTGAACGATAACCTTCTCATATTGCACAAACTATCTTTTTGGCGGCGGTAATATCCTCACCACAGTTCTGTGCATTTTTTTCCCGTCTTTCAGTGGGTAGGTCTCCCGGATCTTCTTAAGACGCCCTTCAGCGAACATCTTGACACATTTCGGGTAAAGTTCCCATTCCAGCTTGAGACCTTTTTCCCGGACCGACGCCAGGGTGTCATCCTCGAAGATTTCATAAGCCCTTTGACCGATAATCGGACCTGAATCCTCGCCGTAATCGACAAAATGCACGGTACATCCGCCCATCTTACATCCATAGCGAAACGTATCCCCATAACCGTCAATGCCGGGAAACGCCGGGAGCAGGGCAGGATGGATATTCATTATTCGTGGGTGGTCCGGTACTGTATTGACCCTGTCGATAAAATACGGCGTCAAATTCCGCATGAACCCCGCCAGCACCAGAAGGTCAAAGGGATACGGGTTCATCCGCTCAAGGAGCTTTGCTTCGGCAGCAGCCCGGGTAATGAAAAAGGCTTTTACCGTTTCCCCATCGGCATCTGCAGGGAAAAGCGTTTGCTTTGAAAGTACGGTGCTTAGATCGAAGTCATCCGGAACTGTTACCGTCTCCGGTGTTTTTTTATATCGTCGAATGATGGAGCCATAATTTACGACAAAGGTCGGGATGTTAAGCCGACGCCCCCTTTTGAGGCCGGCGGCATCGGGAGTATCCGACCCGATGAATACGATACTGCCGTCGATATCCCCCAATTCACACGCATCCATAATGGCCTGCAGGTTGGTGCCGCTCCCCGATACCAGTGCTCCGATACGAATGGGTTGTTTCATTTTGTTCATTCTCAATTGGGATTACAACACTTTTACCATCAACGGAATGGCAACAAAGGTGCCCAATGAACTGCCGATATTTGTAAAAACCACCACCAGAAGAATTCGCGTAATCTTATTTCTCCAGAAACCCCTTATGGAGAGTATGTCCTCCGGCAAATTCTCAAAATCCCTGACCTTCGGTTTCCGTGAAAAGGCCTCCACAAGCCCTGAAACCCAGCCGGCTGCAATCATGGGATTCAACGAGGTCAACGGAGCGGCCAGAACTGAAGATAGAATCGTTAACGGATGCGCAAAAGCGACAACGGCGCCAAGGCCTGCCAGAATACCGTTTGCCATTACCCACCAGGTGATCATTTCAGCCCCTGCATGGGTCCCGCCATGATAAAAGCCGAAAACAAGTATGACAAATATGGCGAAAGGTATCAGCCATTTCAAGAGGCCCGATATCTTCTTCTTGGGAGGGATTTGTTCTAAACGCGCCATGTCTATTTCGGTGTTCCAGTACTTTTTAATACCCGGCACATGGCCGGCACCGACAACCGCAACGATCTTTTTGCCGGCTGCCGTCCGGATTTTATGGGTCAGGTACTGGTCCCTTTCATCGATGAGGATATCTTTGAGTACCGGAAGTGATTTCCCAACATCTACCAGCAGGGTCTCAAGTACATCCTCTTGTTTCATCTTTTCAATATCTTCTTCGCTGATTTCGTCGATGTCACCCATGGACAGGACCAGTTGAAACAAAAGTTTAATTTTATCCCACAATCCCATGACCCGCCAGGTTTTTGCCAGGGTTATACGGATGTTCCTGTCGGCAAGATGTATTCCGGCGCCGATGGCTTCACCGCTTTCAATGGCCTTTATCATTTCCGCTCCGGGTTTAATGTCGAATTTATCGGCGATCCGTTTTTGAAAAGACGCCAGAAGAAGATTCGAGAGAAGCAGAAAGGATTTTTTCTCTTTGATGACCTTAATGATATCCGTGTCCAGCCATTTATCTTTTTGACGAATGGATTGATATCTGGCTTCGCACAGTTCAACGCAGACGGTGTCCGGTCTTTCGGCTTCGATGACATCCGCCACCAGCTGTTCACTGGCTTTGGATATGTGCGCTGTGCCCAAAAGTATGACCTCTTTGTCTTCAAAAAAGAGGCGATATATGTTATTGGTTTCGTTTTTCATGAGAATTCGATATGTATTTCGGTAAATTTAAAAATTTAAGTCGCATAAAAAGATGTATTAATATTGTTTTTAGAAACAACAATCCAAACAATCTATCCAATGATTAAATAAAAACCCGATTTTATCAACCCTGAACAAAAATGAATCAGGAAAATATCAAAATTACACTGGAAAATTTGTATCGCCGATATAATCGGCGCACATATGTTCATCCCGATCCACTGGAATTTCTATATTCATATCCGGATATCAAGAATCGCGAAGTCGTTGGACTGATAGCATCTTCTCTTGCATACGGCAAGGTGAAACAAATTCTCAAAAGTGTCTCATCGGTGCTTGATATCATGAAACCGTCGCCGTACCGGTTTTTAATGAATTCTAATTATACCTCCCTGTGCAATGCATTTGAGGGTTTTACCCATAGATTCGCCAGCGGGGCCCAGCTTGCGGCGTTGCTCTGGGGGGCGAAGAACGTCATCGCCCAATTTGGTTCCCTCAACGGGTGTTTTGTTGATAACCTGTCGCCCGATGACAAGACCATAATCCCTGCCATGACCTTTTTTGCGAAAACGCTGACCGCAGGAAAAAATAAACCGGGCCATCTTGTCGCTTTGCCTGAAAAAGGGAGCGCATGCAAAAGAATGAACCTATTTTTAAGGTGGATGGTTCGAAAAGACCGCGTCGATCCCGGAGGGTGGGCGGATGTACCGTTGTCAAAACTGATCGTTCCGCTGGATACCCACATGCATAAAATAAGCCTTCAATTGGGTTTCACTTCAAAAAAACAGGCGAACATGCATGCTGCCCTTGAAATAACCGACGGCTTTAAAAATTTTGTCCCCGATGATCCCGTAAAGTATGACTTTTCATTGACACGGTTCGGGATCCGGGAGGGTATGGATATGAACAGTCTTTTATCTCAATTGAGCATATGAAAATTTAGAGGTTTGACAAAAACTTGCCGATATTTTATAAATGACCACCATGTCAGAATCTAACCTATCAAAAATACTATCCAACAGGAAAAACCTGGAACGGATTCTAGAAAACCTCGACGTCGGTATTATCGCCCATGACTTGAGTCGACAAATCTTTTATTTCAATGAACAGGCCGAAAAAATAACCGGATACAACAGGGAAGAAGTTCTTGGGAAAGATTGTCATGAAGTTTTTGGAGCCCCGCTGTGCGGTGGGCAGTGTACTTTCTGCGGCATCAAAGATGTTTTTAACGATAAAACCGAATATACAATCAATATTGCAACGAAAAACAATGAGTCCCGACGGGTGAAAATGTCCGTTACGACCATGAAGGATGAAAACAATCAAAACTTCGGGGTGTTGGCTGCATTAACCGATATGACCGATTTTTTAAACCTTTCGATTCGAGCTCGTAAAATTTCCAGTTTTTCAGGTATTCTCGGCAAAGACAGCAAAATGCTGACGGTTTTCCAGCAGATCCGGGATGTTGCCGGGTATGATTACCCGGTGCATATTTCCGGAGAAACCGGGACCGGCAAAGAACTGGTGGCCAACGCCATTCACAATGAAAGTCCCAGAAGCGGTGCTCCTTTTGTCCCGATTAACTGTGGGGCGCTCCCGGAAAGTCTCATTGAAAGTGAGCTGTTCGGTCATGTTAAAGGGGCGTTTTCAGGGGCCGTCCGCAACAAAAAAGGACGTTTTGAACTGGCTGACAGGGGCACCATTTTCCTCGACGAGATTGCCGACCTTTCCAAACCGATGCAGGTAAAACTCTTGCGATTTCTTCAGGATGGCACATTTGAAAAGGTCGGAGGTGAAAAAACGACTTCCGTTAACGTGCGGGTGGTGAGTGCCACCAACAAGAATCTCAAAAAAGAGGTTCAGCAGAACAATTTTCGTAAAGACCTTTTTTACAGGCTTAACGTCATTCCGATACAGCTTCCAACGCTTCGTGAGCGGAGAAACGACATTCCGCTTCTTATGGAACATTTCTTGAACGAAGCCGAGGAGATGCATGACAGTAAACCGCCAGAAGTCTCTAAGGAAGCCCTTTCGATAATGATGGGCTATCACTGGCCGGGCAATGTTCGGGAATTGCAGAATGTCATCCAATTTGCCATTGTAAATTGCAGCGGCGATACTATCTTTCCCAAAGATCTTCCCATGGAGCTCAAGGATGAGAGCATCCTCCGTTCCTCCCGCGGGGCTTCGAGGAAACTGAATATTGAAATCGTAAAATCGGCCTTGGAAAAAACCGGCGGTAACAAAGCAAAAGCTTCACGGTTGCTCGGCGTGGGACGGGCCACCCTGTACCGATTTTTAAGTGATCATCCTGAAACCATGCCCGACGGGCGATGAAAAAGAGGGCTCCGAAAAGGAGCCCTCTTTGACCATCTCCACATGAACCCAGTCCTGTTTTACCCTGGGATTGGTATACCGCATCCCACCGGCCACCCCCCGGATCCTGCCGTTAATGATATTGTCATTCAACGGCGCATGAGATGCTCGGAAGGATCCGCCGAGCATGCAATTGATGTACTCATGGGAGAACCCATGGACGCCTTTGTTTACGATTTTCGGAATTTCTATTTTCGCGGTTCTGTTCTTATTCTTTCTTTTTGGATAAAACTTTCTGTTTTTCCATTCTACCTCCTTCGTGGAAATATTTGTTGTTTGAAAGTTGACAGTCAAATCATTAATGATAATTATTACCAATAAAAATATATACCACAATGTAGCCTGTCAAAATCCGACGAATGAATTCGGTCGAGGAGCGCAGAATGACTGAAAACAAAGAAAAACCTAACCGCCTTATTCATGAGAAAAGCCCCTATCTTCTCCAGCATGCCTACAATCCGGTTGACTGGTATCCATGGGGCGAAGCAGCCCTGGAAAAAACCCGTCAGGAGGACAAACCGATTCTTCTATCCATCGGTTATTCCACATGCCACTGGTGCCATGTTATGGAATCGGAATCGTTCATGAATTCGGACATCGCTGAATTGATGAACACTCACTTCGTCTGTATCAAAGTGGACCGGGAAGAGCGGCCGGATCTCGACAAAATATACATGACCGCGGTTTCGGCAATTACCGGTTCAGGAGGATGGCCGCTGAATGTTTTTTTGACACCGGATCTTAAGCCGTTTTACGGGGGCACCTATTTTTCCCCTGAACCCAGACAAGGGTCTTTTGCATGGCCTGATCTTTTAAGGCTGATTGCCGTTGGGTGGAAAGACCCTGACCAGCGGGAAAAGTTTCAATCTTTCAGCCAGAAACTTCATGAGGGGATTACCCAGGCACTGTCATGGACGTCCAGCGATGCATCCATCGATTCAAACTTGCTCCACACTGCACTGGATCGATTTTCCTCAAGGTTCGATAAAAGCCTTGGCGGTTTCAGTCCTGCGCCAAAGTTTCCGTCTCCGTCGATTCAGAACTTTCTATTTGCTTACGACTTTTATTATGGAAACGGCGTCGAAAAAGTTAAAAAAATAACTCCGGCCCGTGAAATGGGCGATTTCACACTTCGTGCGATGGCGAATGGCGGGATTTATGATCAATTGGGCGGAGGATTTCATCGCTATTCCACGGACGCAAAATGGCATGTTCCCCATTTTGAAAAGATGCTGTATGACAACGCCCAGCTGCTAAAAAACTATCTGGATGCATATCTAATTACCCGGGACAGGGTTTTCGAAGAGATTGCCGGGGAAACAGCGGATTATGTCCTAGGGGATATGACCCACCCTGAAGGGGGATTTTATTCGGCAGAAGATGCAGACAGTCTTCCTGCAGAGACACGCTCAAATAAGGGGCATGAAAAGAAAGTTGAAGGCGCATTCTATGTGTGGACGAAAAAGGAGATCCATGCGCTGTTAGGCACTGATGCAGGAGAAATCTTTTCATTCCGCTACGGCGTTAAAGCCGAGGGGAATGCCGAAAATGATCCTTTTGATGAATTCAAAGGGAAAAATATTCTGTTTGCTGCCCATTCCATTGACAAAGTCGCCGATCATTTCAACCTGTCAAACGAAGACATCGAAACCTCGTTAAAACAATCAAAAAGAAAACTGTTTGCGGCACGTACGGAAAGACCCCGGCCGCATCTCGACGATAAAATTCTGACCTCGTGGAACGGTCTGATGATATCCTCCCTTTCCAGAGCCTACCAGGTTTTGGGTGAAGATAGATATCTGGAGGCCGCAGAAAAGGCAGCGGAATTTATCAGAAAAAACCTTTATGATGCTAAGACTCGACAACTTTTCAGACGGTGGCGCACAGGCGAAAGAAAAATCTCCGGCATGGCCGATGACTACGCTTTTTTAACCCAGGGCCTTATCGATCTTTATGAAGCCGGCTTTGATCCGGACTGGCTCGAATGGGCACTTGAACTCATGGACGCGCAGATAGAACTGTTTTATGACACGGAACATGGGGGATTTTTCATGACCCGCAAAGGACATGATGAAAAAATCGATTTGCGCATCAAAGAGGATGCGGACAGTGTGATCCCTTCGGCCGCGTCGGTGGCGGCGCTGAATCTGCTGCGTCTCGCACGATTTGGCGATTCCAGAGGCTATTCCACCGTGGCCGAGGATACTATAAAGAGCGTTTCGGAAAGAATCGGTTCACATCCGGATTCAGCGGCTGAGCTTCTGGTCGCCCTGATCACGTCACGGGTCAAACCGATTGAAGTGGTCATCGCCGGAGACCGCAGCACAGAAGATACGCGGGCAATGCTGACCGCTGTAAATTCTCTTTTCATTCCCGGCAAAATGGTTGTCCTGGTGGACAATGACGTGAGCCGGGAACGACTGGCCCGACATCTCCCGTTTATGGCATC
This sequence comes from Desulfobacterales bacterium, assembly GCA_012974475.1. GTDB lineage: Bacteria > Desulfobacterota > Desulfobacteria > Desulfobacterales > UBA11574 > JAAXQD01. Next base: position 28,956 of record JAAXQD010000219.1, on the reverse strand, counting down.
TGTTAGAAGAATAGATAACACGGCTACAGCTTATGTTTGCACGGACAACGCCTGCAAGCCACCGGTGACAGACCCGGAGGCAGTAAAAAATCTGTTGAATCGAGTCGGATCCGGCAAACCCTGACGTCGCATAAAAAACAGGCCTAACTCTTTTAAAATAAAACTTTTTTGTCACAGCGTAGAAACTTTGAAGTGAGTGTTGTAAAATTCCATTAAATATGAGATAAAAGGGTGCCAAAAATGCTGAAGTGATCGAAGGCTCCAACCCAATGGCACGTATGCCAAAAAAAGGATATTCATATGTCTGATAATACGATTAAAGTTTATTCTCTGAGCACCTGCAGTCATTGCAAATCGACTAAAAAACTGCTTGCAGACTGTACGGTTATGTACGATTTTGTCGATGTCGATCTCCTGGAAGGAGAAGAGCGTCAGGCCATTCTGGAAGACGTTAAAAAATTCAACCCGAAATGCTCTTTTCCCACCATTATCATCGGTGACACCGTCATCGTAGGATTCAAGGAAAAAGAAATAAGGGGGGCACTGGGACTGTAATGGACGTCGAAAAACTTTACAACATGCTAAAAAAAATCCAGGAAGCCAAGGGGTACTACTTTAACGAGGATCGACACCGAGTGCTCGAACTGTTGCAAGCCCTGACAACCAATAAAGAACGTTATGGTTATATGGCATGTCCCTGCCGGCTGGCCTCCGGAGATAAATCCTCGGAATATCAACCGAATTTGTCGTAGGCGATCATTTCCGGGTCCACCCCGAGATTGTCCAGCATATCTTCAATGGCATCAATCATTAGGGGCGGGCCGCAGAGATAATATTCAATTTCGGTGGGATCCTCATGTTGGATAAGGTAATGGTCAAGCAGACACTGGTGGATATATCCGGTCATACCTTCCCAATCATCCGCTTCTTTGGGCTGAGATAATGCCACGTGAAATGAGAAATTCTCATATATTTTTTCCAAATCCCTGAATTCTTTTTCGAAAAACAGCTCCAGCTTTGATCGGGCCCCGTACCAAAACGTGATTTTCCGTTTTGTTTTCAATGTATTGAGTTGGTGAAAAATATGAGACCTTAGCGGCGCCATTCCGGCGCCGCCGCCAACGAAACACATTTCCCTTTCGGTTTCCTTAGTAAAAAAATCTCCATAAGGACCGCTTAATGTCACCCGGTCGTCCGGTTTCAAATTGAAAATATAAGATGATCCTATGCCGGGGGGTGCTTCTATAACCCCGGGGGGCGGGGTGGCGATCCGGATCGTAAATTCCAAGATGTCTTTTTCACTGGGAGGATTTGCCACGGAATAGGCTCTGAAAATCGGCTCTTCTGCCTTTGACTGCAACCCCCAGAGGTTGAAGGCATCCCAGTCGGGCCTGAAACGTTCGGCCACCCTGGCCCTGAATTCTGAAAACGAAAACCCATACTCCGGAATATCAATCTGTATATAGGCCCCGGCCTTGAATTCAAGTGCTTCGCCGGGATCGAGTTTCAGTACCAGTTCCTTGATAAATGTCGCAACATTGTCGTTTGAAACCACAGTAGCGCCGTATTTTTTAACATTGAAGATTTCTTCCGGCAGCCGAATCTTCATATTTTCTTTGACCTTGAGCTGACAGGATAGACGAACATTTTCCTTTTTTTCCCGTCGGGTCAGATGGGCAAGCTCGGTGGGCAGAATACCTCTTCCACCCTCTTCTACCACGCACTTGCATGTCCCGCATGAACCGCCCCCGCCACAGGCCGATGGAATATAAATCTCATTGGCGGCAAGCGCAGACAAAAGTGTGATACCACCGGGCACCTTTAAGCTTTTCTCCTCGTCATCATTGATAACAATATCACAGTCGTCCTTTTTGACGACCTTGGCTTCCACCAGCAAAAGGAGCCCCACAAGGATGAAGATGATTGAGGAAAAAACTGTCAGGCTAACGAGGTAAGTCAACGATAATTCCTTAATAGTCCGTGGCTAGATGTCACAAATAATTCTATTGTCCCTTAACCATAACCCATTATCATGTTATAGCGTAATCCCCGAAAACAACATAAACGCCATGGCCATAAGGCCGGTGATAATCATACTGATTCCAAAATTTTCAAGTCCCTTGGGAACATTGGCGTATCTGAGTTTTTTTCGAATTCCCGCCATGGTAACAATGGCAAGCATCCATCCAAAACCTGAACTTGCGCCGTACACAACAGATTCTATAAAATTATAATTCCGCTCCACCATGAACAAAGACGCTCCTAAAATGGCACAATTCACGGCAATCAGTGGAAGAAACACGCCCAGCGCCATGTATAAAGGGGGTAAATACCTGTCGATGATCATTTCCAGGGCCTGAACAATGGCTGCAATAACGGCGATAAAGATTATAAATTTTAAGAAGCTAAGATCAATTCCCGGGAAACCCGCCCATGCAAGGGCGCCGGGCGATAGCAGATAGTGATAAACGAGCCAGTTTGCCGGTGTTGTAATGGAAAGCACAAACGTCACCGCCAAACCGAGCCCTATGGCGGTTTCCATTTTTCTGGAAATGGCAAGAAAAGAACACATCCCCAGAAAATACGCCAAAAGGATATTACCGACAAAAACGGAATCTAAAAATATGCTGACAAGATTTTCCATATTTTACGTTTTGGAATTTCTACAACTTTTTGAAATTTATTTAATCTTTAAATCCAATCGATGACGAAATCTCCATGGAATATTGGAATATTGGGTAAAAAACAGAATTTATCACATTTGTTAATAGCCAATAAATCTATTTGTATTGTATATATCCCCTTTTCCTTTAAACCCATCATTCCATGAATCCATTATTCCAATGGCGAGTGAAGCGAAACTAAGTTTTTTCTTTTGAAACCGTCTTTTGAAGCCAAACGATCAGGCCGATAGCGATAAACGCACCCGGCGCCAGAACCATAAGCCCCATATTTTCATATCCTGCGGCATAAAACGTATCGGGTATCACCTGAAATCCAAAAAATTTTCCTGCACCAAAAAACTCCCGAATCACCGCCACCGTGATCAGAATTTGACTGTAACCAAGACCGTTACCGATGCCATCCAACAGGGATAGAAACGGGGGATTCCCCAGGGCATATGTTTCGGCCCTTCCCAGGATAATGCAATTCGTGATAATAAGCCCCACGAAAATGGAGAGTTGCTTGCTGATGTCGTACAGAAATGCTTTCAGAACCTGATCTGTGAGAATCACCAATGTTGCGATGACGGTGAGTTCGATGATAATACGAATATTTCTGGGGATAAACTTGCGCATCAAAGAGATCGACAGATTCGAAAAAGCCAGAACAAGGGTCAGGGCCAGGCCCATAACAACGGCTGTCTTTAGTTGAACGGTGACTGCCAGGGCAGAACATATTCCCAGGATTTGTCCGGAAATCGGATTGCTTTCCCATATGGGTTTAAAGAATACGTTAAAGGCTTTGGTTTTTGTTATCTTCATTTGATTTCGTTTTTTCTGAATCTTTCAGAAAAAGGTTCGTATTCCGTCAATGTCTGCTTTAACCCGGCAGATAAAAATTTTCCGGTCATGGAAGCGCCGCTGATGCCGTCGACGAAATTTTTCTGACGGCTTTCAGGTATCCGCTCTTTAACCGATCCTTTGGCAATGGCAATGGCGACAAAATTACCCTGGTCATCCAGAATTTTTTTACCTTGGAAATTTTTCTGGAACCATTTTTTCTCAATCTCTCCGCCGAGACCGGGGGTTTCCTGGTGGCTGTAAACGGTAAATCCTGAAATGGTGGCCCCATCATTTTTTATCGCCATATATCCTGAGATTTTTCCCCACAGCCCTCGAGAATGAATGGGGATGATATAGGCTTGTATTTTCCCCTGTTGAGAAAAAAGATAGACTTGCAGATCATTTTTACCCTTTCGTTGTTCCGGAACAATTTTGCCGTCAACATTAATCCATATCTGTCCGATGTTCTCGGAATAAAGTTGTTCAACGGTCTCTTGTGAAACAGCGTCTTCGCCATTCAGCAGACCAACGGATTTTAATATGTTTTTATGCTTGTCGAGTTCAATGTTCTCAAGCTGATATTCCTTCAAACCGGTGGATGCCAGAGTCAGCAAACTGCCGCAAACCAGGCTCAACACTGCTGCAAATAAAAAGGATTTGATATAATTAGACATTGGGCACCCTTTTTTTCAGCCTGAAATGAATTTCAAAATGATCCAACAGCGGCGAAAACAGGTTCATGAAAAGAATCGCCAGCATGATCCCTTCTGGGAATGCCGGATTGAAAATGCGTATCAGTACCGTCAACGCACCAATGGCGAAACCGTATATCCATTTTGAAATGTTCATTCCCGGTGCTGAAACCGGATCGGTGGCCATGTAGATAATTCCAAAAGCAAATCCACCCATCACCAGATGATAAAACGGTGGCAGCGACAGCATCGGAACCGTTGAATTTCCGGATACAAGGCTCACAATGTATCCCGGAGATGCGGCGACCAGTGCCCCAAGAATACCGCCGATCATGATCCTGTAGCTGGCGATGCCCGTAAAAGCCAGCAAGAGAGCGCCCAATAGGCACATGAACGTCGATGTCCCCCCGATGCTTCCGGGATACAAGCCGTAAAAGAGTTTGGGCAACGTAAACCCGGCTTTTGACAGCAAAGATTCTATAAATGCAGAGGTCCCTTGAACGGCGGAAACCGCAAGGGGTGTGGCTCCGCTGAAGATATCCACACCCTGGGAATTGACACCGCTAACCACCGTCCATACGGTATCCCCGGTCATTTTCATGGGATAGGCAAAAAATAAAAACGCCCGTCCGGTCAATGCGGGGTTTAAAAAGTTTCTTCCCGTGCCGCCAAAGATCTCTTTACCAAAGATCACACCGAATGAGATGCCCAGGGCAACCTGCCAGAGGGGAATCGTCGGCGGAAGTGTCAGGGGAAATAAGAGACCGGTAACCAGAAATCCCTCGCTGATGTTGTGTTTTCGAATGGATGCAAACAAAACCTCCCATGCAAATCCAACACCATAGGATACCATAATTATCGGTAGAACAATTTGGAGCCCCTTGATGAAAACAGCGACCAACGTCACCGGAAGTCCGGAGCCCAGATTCGACTGATAGCCGGTGTTATAGATGCCGAAAAAAAGCGGCGGAATCAGGGCCACGATCACCAGACTCATCAGACGCTTGAGATCAAGGCTGTCTCGCACGTGAGCATCGTTTTTTGTTACATTGCCCGGAATAAAGAAAAAAGTTTCGAAGGCCTCAAAAAGAGGATAGACTTTTTCAAACCTACCGCCTTCCACAAAATGCTTTCGCTTGGAATCGAAAATTTTTTGTATAAACTTCATGATTACATCTGTTCCAAAAAGTATGCTTTTTTTGTTTCCTTGAGAATATTTTTCAGTTCGATCTTCGATGGACAGACATAGGTGCACAGACAGCATTCCACACAATCGAGCAGGCCGTGATTTAATGCCTCTTCAACTTCATCTGCCAGTATGCTTTTGTATGTGAACTGGGGTAAAATATCCACCGGACAGACCTCGCTACAGAATCCGCAATTGATACAAGCCCGTACTTCACCATGACAATTGCAATCCATGGCCATAGACGATTTATTTAAAAAAGATAAAAATGTCCTGGACCGGCTGGGTTTGTCAAACCCGGGTCTGGCAAACCCAAAAAACTCTTTTTCATCGCCTTGGGGAATCAACACCAGAGAGGTCTCATAAAACCCCAGATATGAATCTTTTGAACCGGTATAACCTTTGAAAATTCCCCCGACAATATATCTGGCTGCTCCGGTATCGTCTGCACGTCCCTTTGTGATATGATTCAAAGGAACGCCGATTCTGGTCTGAAGATGCTTTCTTTCCCTGGCAAGGGATCCGCCTAAAACCAGGGTTCGATCCACGGGGTATTTTCCGGTTTTAAAGAGCATCGCCAAAAGAAGTACATCCTGTCCGTTGATATACCAGGACCGGTTTTCATCCGGACTTTTTTTGATATGATACAGTAATACACCCGGATCGTCGGCAGGATAAAACCCATTGCAGGTGTGCGTCACAAAACCGTTTAGGCGGTCTTGGACAAAACTATCGTCCGAAGATGTGCTTATTATAAGCGTTTCTGACAGTTTCTGTAAAATTTTTATGCCGAATTCAAACAGATCAATTCTGTCGTTTAAATAAGCTTCCGGCACGGGCTGAAAAGGCTCTCTGGAATTGAGACTGACAATGACCGATGGTGGGACGACGTCAGGATTTGGAACATCTCGAAAGGGGAGCTCTCTGAACAGGGGCCATAGCCCGCCTGTCATTATCGTTTTAACCAGCTTTTTTCTTTCCATGCCTTCAAGCCGGGCTTCGCTGATAACGGGAAATGCTTTGTAGCCCTCATCCTGATCCAACTCTATGACGATCTCTTTTATGACTCTTCGGGGACCGTATTTGATTTTGGCGATTCTACCGCCGCCCGGTGATAAAAATACGAGTTGAGAATTTCGCTTGTCTTCAAAAACAATGGAACCCACTTTAACCGGATCATCGACTTTGACCTTGAGGCGGGGTTTAACAAAGGGGATTCTTTCCGGCAAAAGCGCCACTCTCGCGGGCTTCTCCAAAATTTCAAGATCATGAGAAGGCATGCCGGCGATATTGATATTGTAGCCTTTACGGGTGCGGATTTCAATCATAAGTCGGTCTGTGGGTTGAAGGGCTTTAAATTAGTATAAAATAAAATTTTTTATTTTGCAATATTCATACCGAAAGTTGTGACTTAAGCCTTTGGTCGACATCCGAATACGTCATTTCATGCTTGACACAAATGTCTTTTCGGCTTAGGAACATTGGAGGATCGGAGTGCAAACTTGTCGTGTTAGAGGTAAAAACTTGCTGCAAAAAAAAAACATTCGGATGACCAAGCAGCGCAAAGTAATTCTTGAAGAGCTGCGAAAGCAACACACCCATCCGAGTGCTGACGAAGTATATAGAATGGTACGCCATCGTCTTCCCCGGATCAGTCTTGGAACGGTTTACCGAAATCTGGAAGTACTTGTCCAGATGGGTGAAATCCAAAAACTGGAACTCAGCGGTTCTTTGAAACGCTTCGACTGGGACACGAACAAGCATTACCATATTCGTTGTGTGCACTGTGACCGGGTGGATGATGCACCGATTGCGCCCTTGAATCAACTTGAAAACGAACTTTACGGGGCAACTGTTTTTGAAATCATCGGGCACAACCTTGAGTTTAAAGGGCTCTGTCCCGAATGTTCAGAAAACGCAACTCCGGACCATGCTGGATGACTACTTCCAACACCAGGCGGATCTTTCAGATCTGGAATGCAATCTCCGCTGCCCCAACGATTGCAGCGCACCCGGGTGCTGGATGGCTGACGTCATCGTTGAAGCAACCCTCTTTGACTTAATCAAACTTAGCCGAGTTCTGAATATACCGGTTTCCCGACTTTTTTCTCGACACTGCCACCTGGGACTGATGAACTGTGAGTTCGATTTCCGCTATAAAAAAGTCTTAATAAAGCTGAAAAAACCCTGTTTTTTCCTTTTGGAGAAGCGATGCCGTGTTCATGGTTCAAAGCCGCTAAGCTGTGTGCTTTTTCCGGAATATCAGCAGATAAAGGGTCTTATTCCGGAACTGACCCGGAATCCGATTCTTTCTGGGTTCCCATGCCTTGAGAATCCGATTGTCGTCTCGGACCAGAGAAGCCGTGCTTTAAAAAAGCTTAGGAGAATGAGTTTGATGGAACAGGCTTTATCTTCTTATGATCTCTTCGGAGTTCCAAGCTTTATCGTCGATTCGAAACCTTTAAAAAAGCGACTTAAAAAAGATCATCCCAAAGACCGGGCTTTTTCCATACAGGATTATGACAGACTCCTGCATGAAATGATCAACGCCATCGGGTTTTTCGAAAAGGTTATGGAAAAAATATCCGCATTAGACCAACGGAACCGCATGAAAAACCTCTTTGAAATTCTGAATGATCGTATCACGATGCGCCACCTGATGAAGGGTTTGGTTAGGCCGGAGGTTGTTCACAGGTTGGAAAATGAACATATAAAACGACTCAAAAGAAGCCTCCTTTCACCTGAGATATATTTTATGTAAACACTCAATCCTTTCATGGCAGGTCTATAACGGATTTCAAGACAAACATTTCTTTTAAAACCAAAGTTTCATAACCGCGCAACGGGTGATCTGTGAGACATATGTGTATCATAGACCATCATCAATGATACATTTTATTAAAATGCTTCGCTTCATTGCTTTGCAAGTATCCGGCCGAAAGCCGACAATTCGCTAGGTCTTCAGAATCATTGAACTCTAAATAACACGGACGCCTATCACTCTGCAATCAATTGCTTGTGGTTAAACCCCGGGAAATGTCATGGTGAAATTTTGGATTAGGACCCAAACCTGGCACGAAAATTGATTGTTAAATTAAAGATTAAGCTGTAAATAAAAACAATATGTTTATAGCTCCGCGCGAAAACTTAAAAAAATAGAACTGGAGGTAAATTATGGAAGCATGTCAGCCTATATTAAATACCGGTCTGCGCGGTTTTAAAGTGGCAACGACCCGGGTGGGTGATGTTGACGGTACAGCCGGAAGATTGATCTACAGAGGATATCTTGTTCAGGATTTGGCCGGAAAAGTGTCATTTGAGGAGGTTGCATATCTGTTGCTCTATGAAAGCCTGCCTCAAAAAACAGAACTTGAAAACTTCAAAAAACAGCTTGTATCGGAACGGTCAGTCCCGCCTGGAATCATCGCAGCCCTTGGAACCATACCCAAAGATGCTCTTCCCATGGATGTCCTTCAGGCATCGACTGCCTTACTGGCACACCATGATCCTGACGCCAGAGAGCATTCTCCTGAAGCGGCACTTCGCATGGGCATAAAGCTGATCGCAAAATTCCCGACTATTGTTGCGGCCTGGGATCGCATCCGGAACAATAAAAAACCTCTTGATCCGGATCCGGAGTTAGGCCATGCAGCCAATTTTCTTTATATGCTCAACGGAACAATTCCGGACGATGAACTTGCCGGTTTTTTTGATACCTGCCTGGTACTCCATGCAGAACATTCTTTTAATGCTTCAACATTTTCGGCGAGACAAGTGGCATCCACAAGGGCCCACATGTATTCGGCCATTGCTGCCGGCGTCGGTTCCTTATCCGGTGAATTGCATGGTGGTGCAAATACTCGTGTCATGGAGATGCTCCTTAATATCGATTCTGTCGACAAAGTTGAAGCATACGTGAACAATTTGCTCGATACCGGCGGAAAGATCATGGGGCTCGGCCATGCGGTCTACAAAACCGATGATCCCCGGGCGCATATCCTTGCACCCATGTCTAAAATAATGGGCGAGCGTATCAGAGAACCAAAATGGTACGAAATGTCCAAAATTCTTGAGAAAAAGGGTAAGGAAGCCTTTAAACAGAGAAAGGGCAGAGACATTTTTGTAAATGTCGATTTCTATAGCGCGTCTTTGTATTACTACATGGGGATACCGATAGACCTCTTTACGCCGATATTTGCCATCGCAAGAATTTCCGGCTGGGCCGCTCATGTTATTGAAGAGCAGTTTGCCGGTGCTGAGGCTAAACCGGTGCTGTATCGTCCCGACTCTGAGTATATTGGTGATTACTGCGGTCCGGATCAGTGCACCTTTGTACCCTTAGAAGAAAGGTGATTTAATATCTTGAAATTTAAAGAATATTCTGAAAATAAAGACGAATATTGACACCCAAGCTTTTACCTCGGAAATGGAATAATGGCATGTAGATTTTGAATGGATACCCTGTTGCGGTGGTTATGAACGGGAATATGAAAAGGAGGTAATGTGAAAAAGTGGCGATGTACGGTCTGCGGCTACATTCATGAAGGAGAGGAGCCGCCTGAAATATGCCCGGTTTGTGGCGCTGATCGAAGTAAGTTTGTTGAAATTGTTGCTGAAGAAAATGGTGAAAAAAAATCAAAAACAAAAATAGACCCCTTAGAACCTGAAACTGAAGCAAACGTCGCAGATGCTCCAGGAACAACGCTTGACCCTTTGTCAAAATATGACCGGATTTATCAACTGATGGTCAAGCATCATGTCCATCCGATTTCGGTCCATATCCCCAACGGCTTACTTCCCGTTTCTGTTCTGTTTATCTTTTTGGCTGTTATTTTCAAGTTCACCGGCTTAAGTCAGGCCGCATTTTATAACCTCATATTTGTGGTCTTCTCTATGCCGCTGGTGCTTTTTTCAGGGGTTATTGTGTGGCAAAAAAAATATAACGGTGCGATGACAACCCTGTTTCTGACAAAGATGATTTGCGGTGGTGTGGTATCATTAACGGCAATGATATTGGTCGCATGGTCTATTGTTGACCCCGGCGTGTTATCACTGACTTCCACCCATTTGGTCGCGTTTCTCTTTGTTAACATGGTTATGCTTGGTGCGGCTGTGACAGCTGGATTTCTCGGCGGGAAGCTCGTGTTTAGAGATTGATTTCATAAAAAAAAGGAAAATAAACGATGGATCAACAGGAAGACATTCAGGCACTGGAAGCCCAAAAAGAAATTGAAAGAATTTTGGGTGCGATCAAAGCAGAAATTCCTATTTTTTTGTACGCTCAGCCCGGCCAAAATGATGTATTCACTGATACCGCCAGGCAGGCCATTCGTTTTTTTCGGCAGCTCACCGATAAAATTGTATTGCGCGAATTTAATTTATATCATGAATCCGCAAAAAAATGGAACGTTGAATATTCGCCTACTCTGGTTTTCGATCCGGACCGATACAATATCCGGTGGCTGGGAGCACCCCTCGGTGAAGAGGGGCGTATCTTTCTGGAAGCGCTCATCCTCATCGGTCTTCAGAAGAGCAATCTCAACGAACAATCACTCCAGATCATAAAACGTATAGACACCCCAAGAAATATCAAGGTATTTGTCAGCGCAAGCTGTCCGTATTGTCCCCAGCAGGCGCTGAACGCGTTAAAGGCGGCTGTTGAAAAACCCGGGTTAGTTTCTCTGGAAATCATCGACATCCAAGCCAACCCTGAACTTGCCACCCGATATTCAGCCCAATCTGTTCCCCAAACATATGCAAATGACATTTTGATTGCCCAGGGTGCACAGACGGAAGAGCTTTTTATGCTATCTCTGGATAAAATGGAGGAACAGACGGTATTCATTCCCGAAAGTGATGCAGAGGAAGTCGAGGCAGATCTGGTAATTGTGGGGGGCGGCCCGGCGGGACTGACAGCCGGGATATACGCAGCACGAAGCGGTCTTAAAACGGTGGTCGTAGAAAAAGGGGTCCTTGGGGGTCAGGTGGCCACCACCCCGGTTGTTGAAAATTATCCGGGCCTCAAACAAATTGGCGGAAAAACACTTGTTGATATTATGGTGACCCATGCTTTGGAATATGTACAGATTTTCCCGGGAGAAGGGGTTGTTGAGATCACCCTCAATGATCCTATCAACGTACAAACCACCCGACGAAAATTCAAGACCAAGGCCGTATTGATGGCCACCGGGGCGACGCACAGGAATCTCGGCGTCCCTGGCGAATTACGCCTTTCAGGGCATGGCGTCAGTTATTGCAGTACCTGTGACGGCCCGCTTTTTAAGGGGAAAAAAGTCATTATTGTCGGCGGCGGCAACAGTGCCGTTACAGAAGCACTTCATTTGCATCATATCGGCGTGGATATCACCCTGGTTCACAGGAGAGATAATCTAAAAGCTCAGGATTTTTTGGTGAAAAACCTGATACAAAATAATATTCCGATACTTTTTGATACTGAAGTCAAGGAAATCAGGGGAAAACATAACGTAGAAGAAGTTCTGCTTTTCAACAATAATACCGAAGAATCTTATCCTCGATCCGTTAATGGCGTCTTTATTGCCATTGGGTATGATCCTGCTGTCGAGCTGGCCCAAAAAATTGGGATCGAGCTTTCGGATGAAGGGTTTATAAAGCATGATAATTACAGGACAAATATTCCGGGAATTTATACGGCCGGAGATGTGTCCGGGGGATACAAGCAAATCGTAACGGCCGCCGGACACGGTGCAGAAGCGGCTATGGCCATATTTGAAGACCTCATCAATCCATACTGGACCTAAATTCTTCGTGACAATCAACGCATTGAAAATTTAGGCTGAATAAAAATATCGAAACCGTTCATCCATAAAAACTTGGTTTGCCGGTATTCTTAAACACAAAATCATCGATCACTTTCGAAAAAAAACATCTGTATTCCGAAAGCAGTGAAGACTCGAACCTTTCAATTCAGCTATCGTCTGAGGTTGGTAAACGGATTAAAGAATCTATGGTCCGTTTTCTGGAAGAGCATGAATAGACCTACCATGGAAGACGCAACATGAAAAATAAAATTGTAAAAGATTTAATGACCCCCATATCAGAATATGAGACCATTTCCATTGAAGCCAATCTCTATGAAGCCGCTCTTGCCCTCGATAAGGTTCAGAAAGATTATGAGCAGGGGATTTATCCCCATAAAATACTTCTTATATCCGATGAAAAGGGAGAGATTGTCGGCAAAATTAGCCAGCTGGATGTCCTCAGAGCATTGGAACCCAAAGGAAAACAGATCGGGGATTCAAAAACACTATCCCGTTTTGGTGTCAGCGCTAAGTATTTACGACCGATGCTCAATCAATGCGAATTTTGGGACAAACCTTTGATTGATATCTGTAGAGGTGCGGGCCGGCTTAAAGTCCAAATACTGGTCTGCGCTCCAGCCGAAGGAGAGTATGTTCCAGAAGACGCGTCCCTGAGTGAAGCCATACATCAGCTGGCTCTGGAGCATCATCAGTCTCTACTGGTAACCCGGGGCAAAAAAATTGTGGGGATTCTAAGACAAACAGATATGTTCAAAGAGGTTGTACAAACACTTTCCGTTTGTGAACTCTAACTGTCCGGAACGTATCTTCTTAATGCGTTCTGTGAGTGAAAGTTTTTGGAATTAATCTATGGCAGGAGATTTTGAATTTAAAGTTAGTAACGGTCCTTATAACGTAAAACAATTTATTTTTCTTGTTGCCGGTATATTGCTCTTTGCACTGGTGTATTATGCACCGCCGTGGTCAGATGCCATCGATCCGGCCGGAAAACATTTTGTACTGAGCAGAGAAGGAAAAGGCGCTCTGGCGATATCTCTGTTTGCCACCAGTTGGTGGGTTTTGGAAGTCGTACCCGTCGGCGTCACCAGCCTTGCCATCGGCGTCCTTCAGGTCTATTTCCTTATCCGTCCGGCCAAGGCGGCGTTCACGGACTTTATGGACCCCTCGGTCATGTTTATCTTCGCCTCCATCGTCATCGGCATGGTTTTTACAAAAACAGGACTTACCAAACGGATGGCCTATAAAATGCTGATGATCGTCGGTGAAAAAACCAGCATGATTTATCTCGGCTGTTTTGTATTGACCGCTGCTTTGACTCACATTATGGCCCATACAGCTGTAGCGGCAACCATATATCCGCTCCTTGTTTCTATTTACGGACTTTATGGAGAAGAAGACCAACCCACGAAGTTTGGCAAGGGGCTCTTCATGGGCATGGCTTACGTCGCCGGGGCAGGGAGCATTGTAACGCTATTGGGAGCTGCACGGGGTGCGGTTGCCATCGGCTTTTATAATGATGTTGTGGGCAGGGATGTCTCGTTTTTTCAATTGAGCTATTATATGCTTCCCATAGGATGGCTGATGGTGTTTTTATTGTGGGGGTTTTTCATGTTTTTCTTCAGGCCTGAAAAGAACAGTATTCCAGGTTTAAGAGAAAGGGCTGTCCGGCTCAATAAAGCTCTGGGCCCTGTTACCAGAAAAGAGATTATCGCCATGGTCATCGTCTTTGCCTGTATTCTGGCAATGTCTCTGAGTTCCTTTTTCCCGGCATTTAAGGTTCTCGATAAAACAGCCGTTATTTTAACGTCAACGATTCTTTTTTTTATCACAGGCATCCTGGATATCGATGATCTTGAAGAAATACCATGGAATATCATCCTGCTCTTTGCAGGTGCCATGAGTATGGGTTTTTGCCTCTGGCAAACAGGTGCGGCCAAGTGGCTTGCGGTAAAATGGCTGATGATATTCCATAATTCAAGCGGTTTCTTCTTTATTATGGGCATTGCATTTTTCGTTATGATCATGACCAATTTTTTAATGAACGTAGCGGCCATCGCGATCTCCCTGCCGGTTGCCTTGGTGCTTGCTTCTTATCTAAACGTAGCACCGGATGTCATCCTTTTTACATCCTTGGTCACGGCAGGAATGCCGTTTCTCTTGCTTGTCGGTGCTGCTCCAAATGCCATTGCATATGAATCCGGACAATTTACACCCGCTGAATTCTTTCTATACGGAATACCGGCCAGTATCTTGCTGATCTCAGTGATCGGTTTTGCAGTTTATGTTCTGTGGCCGATCATGGGCATGCCGATTCATTGATGAATCGACATGAACCATCGCCCCATATGATGGTTTCATAATAAGAATATCATTAAATATCATTAACATAATTCACCCGCTGTTCGGGGTGATAATCAAGGAGGAAATTATGGCTGAAATTGTTCACACATCACATATTACGATCACGAGAGAAATGGGGCCTACCCGGAAAGCCGTGATCAAGGGTTTTGCTGAACCGGTCTATTACGGGGTCCACGGCGGAATCAAAAATTTCTATAAAATTGATCCGGAAGAAGAGCATGCGGCAACGTTAGATCACATTGTCGGTGCAGTGGGCGGCTGAATGATGGGCACACTGGCCGCGGTGCTGGCCGGCAAAAAGATTCGGACCTTTAAAGATCAGTTTAAAGCCGTCGTAACCGGTGACATCGAAAACGTCGACGGTGTTTTGAAAATTACACGCATTAACGTCAGTTACTGGCTTAAATTGCCAAAGGAAAAGAGGACAGAGGCAAAAGATGCGCTTAAAGCCCATTTGAAATTGTGTCCCGGAGCCCAAAGCGTCATCGGTTGTATTGATATCAACTATGAACTGACCATGGAAGATTTAATTGAATAAAAAGGAGGAGATCGTATGAGTCAAACAGAAAAAAATTTACAGGAAGCATTTGCCGGGGAATCCCAGGCCAACCGAAAGTATCTTGCATTTGCAAAAAAGGCGGATCGGGAAGGTTATCCGAAAGTTGCCAACCTTTTCAGGGCGGCTGCAGAGGCTGAAACCGTCCATGCCCATGCACATCTGAGAGTTCTCAAAGGAGTAAATTCAACCGCTGAAAATCTCAAAGAAGCCATTGCCGGTGAAACCCATGAGTTTAAAAGTATGTATCCGGCAATGATTGAAACCGCACAATCGGAAGGAGACAAAGCAGCTCTGAGAAGCTTTACCTATGCCAATGAAGTTGAAAAAATACACGCCGATCTCTACCAGAAGGCATTGGACAGTCTTGATAATCCTGAAGCCGTGGAATGCTATTATGTTTGCGGCGTGTGTGGCTATACCTGTGAGAATGAACCTCCGGAAACATGCCCGGTTTGCAACGCCAACATCAAGGCTTTTTCCAGGGTGGATTAAAAAATTACAAATATTCAAAAATTTAAAAAGGAGGTAAAAAATGGCAAAAGTGCTTATCGGCTATTACAGCAGAACTGGAAACACGGAAAAAATGGCGGAATATATCGCTGAAGGTGTCCGTCTCACCGGAAACACCGCAGAGCTGAAAAAAATCTCTGAAATAAAAGATGAAAAAGATATAGGAGGATATGACGGTTTTATCTTCGGGTGTCCCACATATCATCGGGACATCACTGCGGGCATGAAAACATTTCTATTCCTGGCGGAAAAAGCCAATCTGGTGGGCAAGATGGGAGGCGCATTCGGGTCCTATACCCATAGCGGGGAATCTGCCGACATGATATATGACACCATGCTTTACGTATTCAAAATGGACATGGTTGATCTGGGTTCATTAAATCTGAAAGAACAGGGATTGGAAACGGATGAAGGGACGCGTGCCTGCCAGGATTACGGGAAAGCCATTGGTCAGAAGTTTTCTTAACCCCACAGCTTGAAATTAATTGAATAAGGAGAAAAAAATGAAAGTAAAAGTCACTGAAAATTGCATGGGAGATCGGCGTTGTAACGACTTGTGTCCTGAAGTTTTCGAATACAATGAGGACGAGCTGAAGTCTATTGTTAAGGTGGATGAAGTTCCTGCACAATACGAGGCGCTTGTCAGGCAGGCTGCAGATGAATGCGGCGCTGATGCCATTATCGTAGAAGATGATTGATTATATTTAAGCGGGGTCAGGGTTGCACGGTGAAAATCTGGCCCCGTCGCTTTTTATCCTGCGATAACATTAGGTTTGACATGCCACAGTGTGGGATTATATTAAGATCAATAGCACGCTAAATCGTATGATGATTATCCCTCTCTGATACGTGGCGGTCACAATTTTTCCATCATCAGGGCCGCGGAAAAACGTATCGTTGCGCACAAAGAGACGGTCGATGTCATTGTAGCCTTAAATCAGGATGCAGTGGAGAACCATAAACATCGGCTCAATCCCGGCGGAATAATTCTCTATGATTCTAAAAAAGCCAATGCCGAAGGCTTGGGATTCGACTTTATGGAAATTGTAAAAAAGTTCGAGGGAAAGCCGATTATGAGGAACACCGCAGCCATCGGGGCACTGACCGGTGTATTAAATATTGAATGGTCTGTCCTGGAAAAAGTTATCATGGATGCCGTAGAAAAGGACGTCGACTTGAATCTCAAAATCGCTCAGCATGCTTACAATCGGGTTGAAAATCCTTCCAAGTCGGTGCCAAAACTGGATCAAAAACCCCTTCCGCTGGTCTCCGGGAATGAAGCCATTGCCCTTGGAGCGGTCAAAGCCGGTCTGAATATGTACATTGCCTATCCCATGACCCCCGCATCGGCCATTCTCCATTATCTGGCAGCCCACGAAAACGAATTGGGGGTGGTTACAGTACACCCTGAAAGTGAGATTGGTGTTGCACTCATGGCACTGGGAGCCGCCTATGCCGGCGCAAGGACCATGGTCGGCACCTCCGGCGGAGGATTCGCGTTGATGACAGAAGCGTTGAGTCTGGCCGGACAGGGTGAACTTCCCATGGTTATCGTGGAAGCTCAGAGACCTGGGCCAAGTACCGGTGTTCCCACATACACCATGCAGGGAGATCTGGCCTTTGTTGTCCATGCCGGGCATGGTGAAATTTTAAGGGTGGTGCTGGCACCCGGCGATGCCGATGAAGCATTTTACACGGCCGGGATGGCCATGAACCTTGCATGGAAATTTCAGATTCCGACCCTTGTGCTTACCGACAAGCATTTAAGCGAGAGCATATTCAGCTTCGAGGCCGATCTGGACAAGGTTAAACCGGAACAGCCGTTTCTATGGAACAACCAGGGAGAATACAAAAGATATATAGATACTCAAAACGGCATTTCACCGTTGGCCTTTCCGGGAAATTCGTCGGCAATCATTAAAGCCACCTCTTATGAACATGATGAGTACGGTATTGCCACTGAGGAACCTGAAATGATTGAGCAAATGCAAAGGAAACGGTTGCGTAAAAGAAAAGCCTTGGAAGATGAGCTTGAAAAATATGAAACAGTAAAGGTATACGGAAACCCTGATTCAAAAACCGCCCTCCTCTGTTGGGGTTCAACCAAAGGGGCGTGTATAGAAGTGGCCGAGGCTCTAGATCTTAAAGTGGTCCAACCCCTGATTTTGGAGCCTTTACCGGTAGAGGCGCTAAAAAACGCCCTGTCCGGCGTCGACAAAATCATAGATGTGGAAGTCAATGTCACCGGACAACTGGCAAAACTCATTTCCGGCCACGGTTTCTGCATTGATGATATGATTTTACGTTTTGACGCGCGTCCTTTTACCGTGGATATTTTGCTCGACAACGTAAAGGAGGTGCTTTCATGACAACCATTAAAGAATTAGGGACCTATGCCCAGAATACCTGGTGCCCCGGTTGCGGCAACTTCGGCATCTTGGCATCCATCAAAAAAGCATTGGCAGATCTTGAAGATGATGGACTCGATCTTAATAAAGTCGCTATAGTCTCGGGAATCGGGTGTCATGCTAAAATTGTGGACTATGTCAACGTCAACACCTTCTATTCGATTCATGGCCGGGTTCCCCCGCCCATGACCGGAATTAAACTGGCCAATCCGGAATTGACGGTAATCGGCCACGCCGGTGACGGAGATGCATATGGTGAAGGCATTGAGCATCTTATTTTCAGTGCCAAGCGAAATTTAGACATGACCTTCATTGTTCACAACAACAGGGTATACGGACTCACAACCGGTCAGTTTACGCCCACCAGTCCTTCCGGGTTTAAAGGGCGGTCGACCCCGAAAGGCAGCCCCGAAGAACCGTTGAATCCCATTGAACTCATGCTGACATCCGGTGCCACTTTTGTCGCCAGAGGGTATACGCGAAATATGGAACATCTTCAGTTTTTGATTAAAGCGGCAATCAACCATAAAGGGTTTTCCTTTATTGATGTGCTTCAACCTTGTTTCACCTTTTTTAATACCTATGATTATTACAACGAAAGGGTGTATGAATTCATCCAGCTGAATCATGATGTTTCAGATAGAAAGGCCGCGTTTGTCAAGGCCGGAGAATGGGCTTACGGAGAGGGTGAAAAGATTCCCATAGGCATTTTTTACCAGGTAAAAAAACCTACCTATGAAGAGAAACTTTTGGGAGGAAGGATTCCTGTCCAATTAACACCCGGGAATATCCGGCCGGTACTCGAAAAACATATATAAAGGAGTGTTTTTTTAAAAAACCGAGCTCTAATACAATTTGAATTCAACAGAATAAGGAGCGCAAATCCAATGAAAGAAAAAGTTGAAAAAGCGTTAAATGATGTCAGACCGTCTCTTCAGGCAGATGGTGGAGATGTGGAACTTGTTGAGGTGGAAAATAATATTGTCAAGGTAAGATTAAAAGGTGCCTGCGCCGGTTGTCCCATGTCCCAGATGACACTCAAACAGGGTATTGAGCGGTATATTAAGAAGCTAATTCCGGAGATAATCAGCGTGGAATCTGTGTAATTTAGCAGATCTTTGATGCGCAAGAGATTCGTGCAGATCGAATCAAAAATTGCTCAATTTAGGTGATAATAAGCATGCAGGGTCCACCTTTATCGAGAACTTACCCCCCAATCTCTTGACAATGCCCGATCATTGAAGATATGGAGGGTTGTTCATGATTAAGGTCAAGACGGAGCTTTTTTCAAAGGTCTCGATAATTAATAGGGTCAAAGGAGGGTTTCATGGCAGTAATTACCATTAGCAAAGAATTTGGTACTGAAGGTGAAAAGGTCGCATCGCAGGTAGCGGAAAAACTTGGTTACGAATACATCGGCAAAAATTTAGTTGCTGATATTGCTAAAGAACTCCATATATCTGAAAGTGAAGCGGCAACGTTTCGCAAAGCTTCCCAGTCACGAATCCTTCGTTTTGTCGATCGCTACACTTGCTCTATTGTCCAGAAGGTGGTCGACCGCGAACACGGCTGCCTGGACGACAAGAACTACTATGAGGTCACCAAAAAGTTGGTTGAAAATGTATACGACGCCGGTAACGTCATCATTCTTGGATGGGGAAGCCAGTGCCTTTTAAAAGAAAAACCAAATACGCTTCATGTCCGTTTGATAAAAGATAATGAACTAAAAATAAATACGATTATGCAATCCGAAAACTTAAATCATAAGGCTGCAAAAGATTTTATTGACAGAGAAGAAGGTGATTTAAAGGCTTATATCAAACAATACTTCAACGAAGACTGGAAAGCTGCACACCTTTATGATTTGATTATCGATATGGGAAAAACATCGGTGGAAAAGGCCGTTGACATGATATGTGACAACGTAAAGCATAAAATCGAATAATCGAAATTTAAGTATTGCCTTGTGCCTATAGATAAAAAGAATGATGCCTTTTAACCGTAACAAGTACATGACATCCCCCCGGCAACTGGTTGCCGACCAAATTTTTAGACCCTTCCAGCGATTTTTCAGAAAAGAAGCTACCAGCAGTATATTGCTCATTGCCGCGACGATCATTGCTCTGATTTGGACCAATTCCCGCATCGGGGAAACTTATCACAGCTTTTGGCATACCGAAATTTCCTTTGCCTTCGGACATTTTCGTATCAGCAAAACACTCGTTCACTGGATCAATGACGGTCTCATGTCTTTGTTCTTTTTTACGGTGGGTCTCGAGATTAAACGCGAAATTCTCGTGGGAGAACTCGCGACTCCCAAAAAGGCTTTGCTGCCGGTGATCGCCGCCTTGGGAGGAATGATTATACCCGGCCTGATCTATGCAACACTTAATATCGGATTACCAACCATAAGCGGATGGGGAGTTCCCGTTGCAACGGATATCGCCTTTGCTTTGGGGGCTGTGGCCGTATTTGGCCGCAGACTGCCGGTGGGTCTGAGGATCTTTCTGGCGGCTTTCGCCATTGCCGACGATCTGGGTGCGGTCGTCATTATCGCAATTTTCTATACCCAGAAAATCGTCTGGTCTTATCTTATCATCAGCCTGTTTTTGATTCTCGGACTTGCCGTGGCAAACTTTCTCTGGATCCGATGGACGCTGGTATATGCAATTCTGGGACTTGCCGTCTGGTTTTTTGTTCTGGGATCCGGCATTCATCCCACCATCGCCGGTGTGATTGTTTCTCTTTTTGTACCGGCCCGGGGAAGGTATGATACCGACAACTTTTTGCAAAACGTAAAGAAAATAACGGAAAAGTTTGAATGTGAGGAACAAAGTTGTGGTTATTCAATCCTTTTGAATCAAGACCACATGCATGCCGTTCAGGCCCTGGAACTGGCCTGTCATGATGTGGAAACACCCCTGCAGCGGTTGATGCACGCCCTGCATCCATGGGTTGCATTTTTAATTCTGCCTTTTTTTGCCTTGGGAAATACCGGTTTGACCTTTCACAATATCGTTTTTTCGGAAATGGTCTCAAATCCGGTAATCATGGGGATTATCCTTGGTCTGGTTTTCGGAAAGCCCATAGGAGTCATGTTATTTTCCTATCTTTCGGTTAAGACCGGGATTGCTTCCTTGCCCCAAGAAGTCAGGTGGTCGCATATTTTTGGAGCAGCTATGCTTGGGGGAATCGGCTTCACCATGTCTTTGTTTCTTTCCGACCTTTCATTTTCCGATCCTCAAATACTCAATTATGCAAAAATTGCGATCCTGACAGGGTCTGTTCTCTCAGCGATAATGGGTATGTCATACCTCGGTTTTATCAGCATCTCCGCGCCTGATAGAGAATGACTTTATGGATGAGATCTAAAAGGAAAATGATTGCGATTCCGGTCTTCGAATGCTATTCTACAAGTGTTTGACAAATTATATCAAATCGAAAAAATCACCACAAATTCAACAGGCGACGACGATGAGATAAAAAGTAAATACATCGTATCCTATCCGTTATTCTTTTCAAAAAAGTTTGAGTGTATTTTAATGCCCATAAAACCGAGCTGCCATTAATTGGAATAAAAGATTAGAAACCTAAAGAAAAACATCATTTCTCAAAAATTGAGATAGGCTCTAATTGGGAGGATGCCATATGGATTTTGCGTTATCTAAAGAACTTCAGATGCTGAAAAAGGCGGTTTCTGAATTTGCAGCCAAAAAAATTGCACCCTATGCTGATGAGTGGGATGCAAACCATTATTTCCCTTATAAAGAAGCCATCAAGCCCATGGGAGAACTCGGTTTTTTCGGAACGGTCATTCCTGAAAAATATGGCGGAGAAGACATGGGTTGGCTGGCGGCCATGATTGTGACCGAAGAAATTGCAAAAGCATCAAGCTCTCTGAGGGTTCAGGTCAACATGCAGTGCCTTGGAAGCGCTTTTACCATATGCAAATACGGGAGCGAAGTCTTAAAACAAAAATACATCCCCCAGCTGGTTAACGCCGACACCATCGGTGGTTTTGCAATCACAGAACCCGATGCCGGTTCCGATGTGATGGCCATGATGTCAACTGCAGAAGACAAGGGGGATCACTGGCTATTAAACGGCTCCAAGACCTGGATCTCCAATGCAGATGTTGCAGATGTTATTATTTATTATGCCTATACGGATACAGATAAGGCATCCAAGGGTCTTTCGGCCTTTGTTGTGGAGACGAAGAATTTTAACGGTGTTAGAACATCGGCCTTAGAAAAAATGGGGTCTCACTCCTCTCCCACAGGTGAGATATTTTTAAGCAATACACGGGTACCCCGGGAAAATATCATCGGAAAACCCGGAGACGGCGCAAGGATACTCTTCGGCTCACTCAATCAGACCCGCCTTTCTGCAGCCGCCGGTGCCGTAGGAGTTGCCCAGGCATGTTTGAATGTGTCGCTAAAATATTGTAATGAACGCAAACAGTTCGGGAAACCCATCGGCGAGTTTCAGATGAATCAGGATATGATTGCCCAGATGTCTGCCGAGATCGAGGCTGCCCGGCTCCTGGTTTACAAGGCTGCCTGGGAAAAGGATCAGGGGAACCTCAACAACGGCCTCGGTGTGGCACAGGCAAAATATTTTGCCGGTGAAGTCGTAACAAAGTGCGCCAACTTTGCCATGAGGATTCTGGGGGCATACGGATATTCTACAGAGTATCCCATCGCACGTTTTTTTCGGGACGCCCCCACCTATACCATGGTTGAAGGATCGGCCAATATCTGTAAATGGATCATTGCTCTGGATCAGCTTGGAATTCGCAAAGCGAACAGATAATTAAAGGGATAAATTTCGCTCGCCGATACTGCAGTCCCGACCCGGCAGGACGCGGGGATTGCACGCGCTATTGCAAAACTATGAAGCAGAAAAATGGAGGACTATTATTATGGCCAAGGAGATTGCAGCGCCTCTTGCCGGAAGGGTATTTCAACTGAAAATAAAAGCAGGCGACACGGTGGAGGCGGAGGAAGAAATCCTGGTTATTGAAGCGATGAAGATGGAAACACCGGTATTTGTCCCCTGGGATGGAACCATACGGAAAGTGATGGTTAAAGAAGGGGACGAAGTGGCGGAAGACGATATTCTGGCCGTTGTTGATGAAGAATACATCGAGGTTTAAACTATGAGACCTTATTTTGAGAAGATGACCGAATTCGGCCGCGCCCTAAAAAAAGGCCGAATTAAAAGCACCGAAGAAAACCTTAACAGCATCAAAAAGATCGAAAAAGATGTCGCTGATGAAGTGAATCGGGTGAAACTGGCCGGGTTCCCTGAAGAGAAGATTAATGCCAGGGGACAGATGACCGTGTGGCAGCGTCTTGAATACCTGGTCGATCCAGGCACCTGGTGTCCATTGCATACCCTGTACAATCCAATGAACAATGTGGAAGGGACCACAAACGTTATTGATGGAATCGGCAAAATCTCGGGTAAATGGGCCGTTATTATCGGATTTGACAATAAAGTGATGGCCGGGGCCTGGCTTCCGGGGCAGTCTGAAAATATTTTGCGGGTGACCGACCTGTCCAAACGCCTGAATATTCCTTTGATCTGGCTGATTAATTGTAGTGGCGCCAAATTGACTGAACAGGAAAAATTCTATGCCAATCGTCGTGGGGCCGGAACCCCTTTTTTCAGGCATGCCGAGCTGGAACAGTTTGGAATTCCGGTGCTTGCTGGGATATACGGCACAAACCCGGCCGGCGGCGGGTACCAGAGCATCAGTCCCACCATACTCTTTGCCCACAAAAACTGTAATATTGCCGTGGGTGGTGTGGGCATCGTCAGCGGAATGGCGCCCAAAGGAGAATTTAATTTAGAAGCCGCAGAAGAAATCATCGAAAAGGCAAAACAGTTTCGGGCCAAACCACCGGGGTCGGTAAACATCCACCATGATGAAACCGGCTTTTTTAGATATGTGTTTGAAGATGAAACCGGGGTGTTGGAGGGGCTAAAAGATTACATGAAAGATATGCCGGCATATCACCCCAAATTTTACCGGGTGGCTGAACCCAAAGAACCCCGATTTTCCATAGACGATCTTTACCGCTTGATTCCCTTAAATCCCAAAAGAGTATACGATTTTGACGAGGTATTGGCCAGGCTGGTGGATTCAAGTGAACATATGGAATTCCGTCCCGATTACGGCCCGGAAGTGTATGCGGGATTGTGCAAAATCGACGGATTTCTCGTGGCATGCATCGGCAACCGGCAGGAATACCTGGGGAAGAATTATCCGGAGTACGCCGATTATCCTGGTATGGGCGGAAAACTCTACCGCCAGGGGTTGATAAAAATGAACGAGTTCGTGACCCTTTGCGGAAGGGATCGTATTCCGATTGTCTGGCTCCAGGACAGCTCAGGTCTGGATGTGGGAGATGCGGCGGAAAAGGCCGAATTGCTGGGTCTGGCCCAGGGGCTTGTTTATTCGATCCAGCAGACCGACATTCCCATGATGCTTCTGCTTCTCAGAAAAGGAACGGCGTCGGCCCACTATCTCATGGGCGGACCCACCGCCAACCGGCACAATGCCTTTACCCTGGGAACCGCGGCCAGTGAAATATATGTCATGCATGGTGAGACCGCTGCGGTGGCCACCTATTCTCGAAGACTGGTCAAAGAAAAAGAAGCAGGAAGACCTTTGGAACCGATCATCGAAAAGATGAACAAACTGGCCAAAGATTATCACGAAAAATCAAGGCCCCTGTTCTGTGCAGAAAATGGTCTGATTGATGAGATTGTGCCGATTCATGATCTGAGGAAATACCTTGTGGCCTTTGCAGGAGCAGCTTACCAGAACCCAAAATCAATATGTCCCCATCATCACCTGATCCTGCCCAGGATAATAAAAGGATGATTTATGAGACAGGGATCGGAGATCAAAGGACGGGGGGCATGGGATGTTGTGGTGCTTGAAATTCGATGGGAATTTAATGGCCGTTTTATATGCCCAGATAAACCTCTCTCACATGATCGTTGGCCATCAGCTCTTTTCCGGTGCCTTCAAGAACGTTTCTACCGTTTTCAAGGACATAGGCCCGGTCGCACATGGCCAGTGTCTGTGTGACATTCTGCTCCACCAAAAGGATGGTTACGCCTTCCTGGTTGATCTTTTTTATCAAATCAAAGATGTCTTGTACCAGAATGGGTGCCAGACCCAGGGACGGCTCGTCAAACATCATCAATTTGGGAAGGGACATCAATCCGCGCCCCACCGCCAACATCTGTTGCTCACCGCCGGACAAGGTGCCGGCCATTTGCTTTCTTCTTTCTTTGAGTCTTGGAAACAGAGAATAGACATAGTCGAGAGTTTCATCGCGTTTGGCTTTGGCCCTGCCGTGGAGTGAACCCATGATCAAGTTCTCTTCGACGCTCATCTCCGGAAAGAGACGCCTTCCTTCAGGAACGTGAACAATCCCCTGTTCAATGATTTTGTTGGAGGGTAAACGATCCAGACGGATACCATTGAATTCGATGGTGCCGGACGCCGGCGTTAACAGTGAGGAGATGGTCTTGAGTGTCGTGCTTTTCCCGGCTCCGTTGGCGCCCACCAAAACCAGGATTTCTTTCTCTTTGACTTCGAAGGTGACATCCCAGAGAACCTGTAGATCTCCGTAAAAGACGTTGATTCCATTAACCTTGAGCATGCTGTTCTCCCAAATAGGCCTCAATCACCGCCTGGTTGTTGGCAACTTCTTGGGGTGCTCCTTCTGCAATGGTTTGGCCGAAGTTGATGGCGTGAATTCGATCCGATATGGTCATGATGACCTTCATGATATGTTCGACAATCAGGATGCTGATCCCATTTTCCCTGATTTTTTTAATCAGATCGATGGCCTCATCAAGTTCACCCGGATTTAAACCGGCAGCGGTTTCGTCCAGAAGCAAAAGTTCCGGCTTGGTTGCCAGTGCCCGTGCAATTTCAAGGCGTTTTCTGCTGGCGATGGGCAGACTTTTGGCCGGTTTATCATTCTGGTCTGCAAGATTACAGAATTCCAGAACACTTAAAGCTTCATCCTTTGCTTCCTTGATGGTATTGACACGGCAAAAGGCGGATGCAGTAACATTCTCCAAAACCGTCATTCTGGCCAGGGGCTTGACAACCTGAAACGTCCGCCCAATACCCAGATGACAAATTTGATGGGTTTTCAACCTGATGATGCTTTTTCCTTTAAACAGGATGTCTCCGGATGTAACGGGGAAAAATTGATTGATGCAGTTGAATGTCGTGGTTTTTCCACTGCCGTTGGGACCGATGAGGCCGACAATCTCCCCTTCTTTCACGTTAAAGGAGACGTCATTGACCGCCAGGAGTCCGCCAAAAGCTTTGGTAAGATTTTTTATCTCAAGAAGTGCCATATTCCTTATGTAGCATATATCAATACATTTGCTACTTGATCGTACGAACCGCCCTTACGTGATAGAAGAAATGATAGATGTGTCGGATCATGCCTGCTTTGAAACTCACATACCAGGCGATGTCCGGAGCGAAGGTATCGGCACTCCAGCAAAATTTCTGTTTTCCGGAAAAAATAGGATCGATATGCAAGTTGTCATTGGCTTTTTTGGATTTTAACAAGGAAGCAAGCTCTTCAATGGTTGGAAGCCGCCAGGCCGAGTATCCGGCAAACCGGTCGCTGTTGAGCTTATTTACATACTCCTTTGCTTCTGCCCATGTCATCCCCTTTAATGAGCCATTCTTTTGCCACATCAATCCGGTGGCCCGGTCGGTCACCGTGTCGTCACCGTTATCCACAAAGTCGTTGGCAAAAGTTCCGGTTTTATTTTTGGTCCTGTCAAAATAATTGTATTTTGTCAGCATCGACTTTACATCTTTATCTGAAAGCCGCTTCGCTTGACTTCGCAAATTGACCGGATCACCAGACATTGCAATGGGGATATAGACAGTCAATAGTATAAAAACAAGCGTTACAAAAAAGCCGACTATCATTCTTTTCATAATGGATCCTCTCTTATAAATGCCTTTCACCTTTGCTTATAAGAAATTTGGGGCAGGCCGGAAGAGAAAGTTCCTCCGGCCTCTTTTTGAATCTTAGAAAAGGACTCCATACAGAAGTTTGGGAAACCAGAGCGATATAACCGGAATATAAGTAATGATTAAGAGAGCGAACAGCATGATAATCATGAAAGGTGCCGCCCCTTTGAAAACATCCCACAGAGACAGACCTGAGATTCCACTGGCCACAAAAAGATTGAGGCCTACAGGCGGTGTGATCATTCCGATCTCCATGTTCACGGTCATGATGATCCCGAAATGAATAGGGTCTATATTCAGCTTCAACACAATAGGCAGAAATAGCGGCGCCAGGATCAAAATGGCTGCGCTCGGCTCCATGAAGTCTCCAACAAAATATAGAAGTACATTGACAAAAAGAAGGAAAACCCAGGGTGTTACGGCATGTTTAATAATAAACGCGGCAATAGCCGCTGGAATCCCTTCGGTGGTGAGAATGAAGGCAAAAAGCATAGCATTTGTAATAATGAAAAGTATCATAGCGCTCATTACAGCGCTTCGAACGAATACCTGGGGAATATCCCGGATCTTAAGGTCTTTGTATACGAAAAGTCCCACAAAAAGAGAATAGAATACAGCCACGGCAGCAGCTTCCGTGGGGGTAAAAATCCCTCCGTAGATTCCGCCAAGAATCAGAAAAGGCATAAAAAGACCGGGCAACGCTTTCCAGAGCAAAACAAGTCGATCTTTCCAGGGTACGACCGTCCCGCCTTTAAACCCTTTGAACCGAGCGTAAATAACTGCTGTGATAATAAAAAGACTTCCCATGAACAAACCAGGACCTACACCGGCCATGAAAAGCTTGCCCACAGATTGTTCGGTGGCCACACCATAAACGATCATGGGGATACTGGGAGGAATAAGAATGCCAAGGGAACCGGCAGAACCCAGCAGACCCACACTGTATTTATCGCCGTAACCTGAGGCAATCATGGCCGGGATCATGATAGTGCCGATGGCAACCACTGTTGAGGGGCTGGACCCGGAAATCGCAGCAAAAAACATGCAGGAAACAATAGAGGCCACAGCCAGCCCGCCTCTATAATGCCCCACAAAGGCATTACACACGTCTATGAGGCGTTTTGAAACGCCTCCCTTGGACATGATATTGCTGGCCAGGATAAAAAAAGGAATCGCCATCAGCGCAAAATGTTCCAGCCCGTTGTATAATTTTTGGGCCACAGCCATCAGGGGAAGGGCGTCATGATACCAGAATGTGGTGATTACGGAAAGGCCCAGGCAAATGGCCAGGGGCATCCCCAGGACCAGATATACAAAAAAGACAATAAAAAGAGTAATCCCTAGGCTCTCCATCAGGTTTCTCCTAATAGGATTATGTTGCTGTCATGCTAAAAATATCAGCACTTGGTTAATCATCCAGGGTGTGAACGAGCTTTTCCTTTTCCTCTTCGGATAATTCGTGCATACGGTCTATTTTAAACGACTCCCCTTTTAATACATAGACCAGGCGCTCGATGAAACGAAGGCAGACCAAAACTCCTCCTACAGGTATTGCCAGATAACCTATCTCCATCGGAATGCGCAAATCACGAGACAGAAGGTGGCTGCGGCTGATGAATTTTGCGAATTCAAAGCCTTTTACAGCCAATATGATTCCGAAAAGGAGACATAAAGCAATGGAAACAGTAATTATGATACGCTGGGTCTTGGGGCCAAACTTCACTACCAGAACATCAACGCCGATATGGATATTTTCCTTGATGCCCAGGCTGGCTCCGATAAAGGTACACCATATAAGCGACATGACTGTGATTTCATAAGAGCCGCTCCATCCGGTATTAAAAACATATCTTAAAATCACTTCCTGAAAGGTCAAATACGAAGCAATACCTATTAAGATGAC
>JAAXQD010000134.1 GCA_012974475.1 Desulfobacterales bacterium | reverse complement strand
TCACGCTTTTCTTATTTAAACAGCTACACTATATGTTGGGGTGCAGGGGGTTGGTGTGAAACCTGCGATACCTTCAACGAAGTTGTACCCACGTAAACTTTCAAATCAGCTAGATTTGCGAGTTAGGAAAACATTGTGATATCATCATTCGAGCGGATTGCCTTTAATACAATATATTGTGGCAATTTTTTGTTGACATACAAGATGCATCGGTTTATAGGAATATCAACAAAAATTTAATTGTGTTTGAAGTGATCTGTGGTGTTGCAGATCTTCTGAGGTCACGTTAAGGGGCGACAAATATCGCTCGACCCTTTGTGTGTGCTAGCATGAAAATAGCACGGGTCTATTCTTAACAGTTCGGGCGACTCCACGCTCAATTCGAGCGAATGGCTCAACCGAACCAGACGCTGCCTTGGAATAAGTTCAAGGCACATAAGGCAGGATCATTCGCGGTCCTGCCTTATTTATTTGCTCCGCCCCTTTCTTTTTGTTATTATACACTTAAAATCACGTCAAAACCTGATTCGGAGTTGTCGGTTATCCGTTAAACCTATTGAAATATCGTTGGACGAAATTATATCTCACAAGTTCATCAATTTTAAGATAATACGTCGAGGGGATTCATGGACCCAAAGGTTAAAGAAGCTATTTTTCGGGCGGTTGAGACGGAGACCTTTGCACAGGCTTTGAACATGGAACTGGTAGATCTGGAACTCGGATATTCCGCGGTGGAGATGACCTATGATCCGTCGGCCATGAACAACATCTACGATCGGGCCCATGGCGGGGCGATCTTTGGCTTGATCGACGAAGCCTTTGAAGCGGCGTGCCAGACAGAAGGCACCATCGCCGTGGCTTTGAACGTGAATGTAACATACGTGTCCAGTCCGGAACCGGGAAAGCGTCTGCGTGCCGAAGCGCGCCAAGTCAGCCGGACCAAAAAAACAGCCGGTTTTGAAATCAGGGTGATGGAAAAGGATGGGCGGTTAATCGCAACATGTCAGGCCTTGGCCTATCACACCGGAAAGCCGATACCGTTTCTATAGACCACACCTTCCAGCCATCCGCCCAGTGAAACGCGTGTCCAATGAAATGCTGGGCCTATTTCAGTGGGACGTCAAACTTGGCTTGTGAAATATGCGGGTCAACGTCCAGGAGACAGAAAAAATGAAAATTACGGAAAACGCCCTAAAAATACTGCAAAAAAGATATTTTGCAGAGGGTGAAACCTGGGAGAAACTGTGTGAGCGGGTCGCCCATAAAGTGGCAGGTGATGAAAAAAAATCGGAAGATCGTGTAAAATGGGAAAAAAGATATAAAGAAATCATGCTCGACCTCGACTTTCTGCCCAACAGCCCCACGTTGCGAAACTTTGGCCGCAACGAAGGCTGTGGGAGTGCATGTTTTGTCCTCCCCATGGAAGACAGTCGACGAAGCATCTTCAAAACCCTTTCCGACGCCGTGGACGTGCAGGCATACGGCGGCGGAACAGGCATGAGTTTTTCGAGTCTGCGTCCCAAAGGGGACCCCATCCGTTCAACCGGGGGTACGGCTTCCGGCCCCCTCTCCTTCATGGAAATATTCGATTTTACCATCGGGGATATCATACAGCAAGGCGGAACCCGTGAGGGCGCCAACATGGGTGTATTGCGGGTGGATCATCCGGATATTGAACGCTTTGTGGCGGCTAAAACCATAGAAGGGACGCTGAAAAATTTCAATTTGTCGGCGGGGATCACCGATGCCTTTATGAATGCCGTTAAAAATGACGAAGATTATGATCTGGTCTTCAACGGTAAAGTGTACAAGACCGTCTCAGCATCCAAGATATGGGAAACAATTATTGACGGCGCCTGGAAAAACGGAGAGCCGGGAATCGTTTTTTTAGATACCATTAACAGAAAAAATCCGTTACACCCCATGGGTGAAATTGAGGCGACAAACCCGTGTGGAGAGCAGCCGCTTCTACCATACTGTTCTTGTAACCTTGGATCCATCAATCTTTCACAGATGATCATGGGGAATTGGGTTGAAGGAGCGGCTGAAGTCGACTGGAAAAAATTGCGCAAAACAGTGAAAACGGCGGTACGGTTTCTCGACTCGGTAATCTCCGTAAATAATTATCCCATTCCGGAAATTGAAGACATGACCTTAAAGACCCGGCAGGTCGGTCTGGGGATTATGGGCTTTGCCGATATGTGTATCAAACTTCACATCCGTTACGGATCGAAGGAATCCGTCATCCTGGCAAAAGAAATCATGGCCGATATTTATAATGCGGCCAATGAGACCTCCACGGAGCTGGGAAAAGAAAAAGGTGTTGCACCGGTCTATGAAGAATGGACGCTTTCCGGCCCCAAAAGACGCAACGGCACCCTGACGACCGTTGCGCCCACCGGCACCCTCTCTTTGATCGCCAATTGCTCGTCAGGCTGCGAACCAAACTTCGCATTCAACTATACCAAAGCGTGTCTTGAAGGTGAAACGATCGACATTGTTCCCGATGTCGTTCGGGAATGGCATGAAAGAAAAGAGACCGAAATTTTGCCTGAATTCTTTGTAACCACCAAAGATGTTTCCGTTGAAGAGCACATAAGGGTTCAGGCGGCGTTTCAGGCCGGCGGCGTGGATTCAGGCGTTTCAAAGACGATCAATGCACCCTACGACACGGATAAATCCGAAATTTCCGAAGCGTTTTTCAAAGCGTGGGAAATGGGGTGCAAGGGAATCACTTTTTATCGAGACGGCTCCCGGGATGTTCAGGCGTTATACACTCAAAAGAAAGGGGTGGAGACCGAAGGCGCGGATGAATTGGGCAGGGGGAAGCTTAAGCATCGTCCCCGGGCAACGACGGGTCCCAGCCTGAAGATGAAAACAGCCTGCGGCAAACTCTATGTCGACCCACATTTTGACAAAGACGGTGTTGTAGAGGTCTTCATCCGGACCGTCGGCGGCGGCTGCGCTGCGAACACCAAAGCGCTTGGCATACTCCTGTCCTACTGCCTTCGGGCCGGCGTATCTTCCGAAAAGATCATCAACTCCATGAAATCGATTCATTGCCCGGCGTGTACCAAGGCGATATCTTCAGGTAAAGATGTGGAAGTCAACAGCTGTGCGGCCGGCATGGGAAAGGGGGTTGAAGTCGCTTTAGAGCATGCAGACGTGTATCGGGAAGTGGCCAAACAGATTCAAGATGCTGACAGTTATTTTAACGAGATTGATGCACCCAAAGACAAGAGTACCATCTGCCCGGATTGCGGCGCAACCGTTCACCGAGCCGAAGGGTGCCTGGTATGCTCCAATATGGAATGTGGGTGGACCCGATGCTAGTCTAAACTCTATATAGAGTTAGATGTATGGGCCGATACTTGATTTGACAGGAATAGGGGTGAATTTGGACTGTACTTGATAGCGAAACGAAATTTCAGTTTGCTCCGCTGCTATCGTTTGGTGATACGGCATTATGTTATCACAAAAAAATCAGGCACTTGATAGTGTGACGTCATTGCAGGTATCGCAGCTTTAAGTTTGTTTAATCAACCCAGTTAAAGGTTCGATCCACAGCCTTTTTCCATTGCTGGTAGTATGTTTCCCTAAGCGCCGAGTCCATGGCGGGATGCCAGGTCTTATCTTTGGCCCAGTTCTGCCGCAGCTCTTTACGCCCGGACCAGAACCCAACGGCCAAACCGGCGGCATAGCCGGCGCCTAAAGCGGTGGTTTCCGAAACTTTGGGGCGTATCACCGGCACTCCCAGGATATCGGACTGAAATTGCATCAGCAGTTCATTGCCGACCATGCCGCCATCGACTTTGAGGCTGGTCAATTCCACCCCGGACTCCTTGTTCATGGCTTCCACAATATCTCGCGTCTGATAGGCGGTGGCTTCCAGGACCGCCCGGGCGATGTGTCCCTTGTTGACATAGTGGGTCAAGCCGACGATCACACCGCGCGCATCGGAACGCCAGTACGGGGCAAAAAGACCGGAGAAGGCCGGGACGAAATAGGCACCACCATTGTCTTCGACGGTTTTGGCCAGATTCTCTATTTCCGGTGTAGTGGTAATCAAACCCAGGTTATCCCTGAGCCACTGAACTAGTGCGCCGCTGATGGCGATCGATCCCTCCAGGCAATAAACAGGCGGCTGATTATTGATTTGATAACCTAAAGTGGTCAGCAAACCCTGGCGGGAAGGTACTGGAGAATGACCGGTATTCAGCAGCAAAAAGCAGCCAGTTCCGTAAGTATTCTTGGCTTCGCCCTGATTAAAGCAGGTCTGGCCCACCAGAGCGGCCTGCTGATCACCAAGAGCTCCGCAAAGTGGTATGCCGGCGCCCAACGGACCGTCTTTCAGAGTCACTCCCCAGGTTTTACTGTCACTGGATGGAACGATACGGGGTAGGATTTGCCGGGGGATCCCCAAGATTTGAAGAATCTCTTCATCCCAATCCAGGGTATG
The DNA here is from genome assembly GCA_012974475.1 of Desulfobacterales bacterium. Classification (GTDB taxonomy): domain Bacteria; phylum Desulfobacterota; class Desulfobacteria; order Desulfobacterales; family UBA11574; genus JAAXQD01. The sequence continues at coordinate 1,744 of JAAXQD010000134.1, read as the reverse complement.
CAAATCCATCAGCATGGTGCGACTGGCATTGGTCACATCGGTGACATGGGACCCACCGCCGGGTCCGCCGGTAAGCCACCAGATGATCCAGGTTTCCATGGTCCCGAAAAGGGCCTGACCTTTACCGGCCGCGGTACGGGCCTGGGCAATGTTATCCAGAATCCATTTGATTTTCGGACCAGAAAAATATGTGGCAATCGGAAGTCCAGTTTTATCTCGAAAGCGGTTTTGCCCATGTTCCCGGCCTAATTCTTTACATATTTGATCGGTGCGGGTGCACTGCCAGACAATGGCGTTTGTGAAAGGTTTGCCGGTATTTTTATCCCAGATCACGGTGGTTTCCCGTTGATTGGTGATACCAATGGCGGCCAGATCCGATCCGGTAAGATTCGCCTTTGCCAGAGTGCCTCGGATTACATCCTGGGTGTTCCGCCAGATTTCAAGAGGATTATGTTCCACCCAGCCCGGCTGCGGGAAAATCTGTTCATGTTCTTTCTGATCGACACCGATGATCCGGCCGCTGTGATCAAAAATGATGAAGCGGTTGCTGGTTGTGCCCTGATCTAGTGCGCCCACGTATTCGGCCATGGCTTGATCTCCTTTCTTCGAGAGTTGAATTTACTACTATCTAAACGAGGGTCAACCATCTAAATTTGCAATACATATATCTTATTTCTTACAGAAATGCAAAAAAGGCAAATCCCTCACGAAGAGTTTGCCCTTATGATATCCGAAAACACAATGTTTTTGAAATTATATCACGTTTTGACCAATAGCTGAAATCAGCCACAACTTATGTTTTGCGATACCTTCTGGGTATCACATTAATTTAGCGGTTTGATAGTGTGGCTTTATCGCAGAATCGGTTGGTTGCTGGCTTGGTGCGAATGTGTCTTTATCTTTCATCACGCATCCTCTTCGGTCGAGTATTTATCAACACCGTGCAGAAAGCCAGTCTCACCTGCGATCCAAACGATCAGACGTCCAAAGGGAGTTAGCTGCGTCCGCAATTCCATCACCTGACGTGCAAGCGTAGGTTCGTCTGTAATGATCCCATCGACTCCACGGCTCATCATAACGGACATCTGGACCGGGTCATTGATCGTCCACACGTAGACTTTCATCTTTTGCTTGTGGGCGCGGTTGATCATCGCGGGCGATGCCGCCCTGGCATTTAGCGCCAGAAAATCCAGATCCAATCGAGTTAGGTCACCGATGCTGGCGGTGTTGAGTAGACCCCGGGTCCAGGCCGGACGCAGAGCTTCGACCTTGCGCAACCCATCGATTTTGAGGGACATAACCATGATGTCCGATTCCATACCGGTTTGCTCCACAATATCAACGACCCGTGATTCGAGGTTACGATCGTGACCGTAGTACTTGAGTTCTATCACGACCCCCAGCTTATCTTTGGCCAATTCCAATGCCTGGCGCAGCGTCGGTACCCGCTGGTTTGAGTATTCAGGAGCATACCAACCGCCGATGTCGAGGTCGCGAAGGCTTTCATTCGTGGCGTCCCAGACTTTGAGGTCGCTCCGCGCCACCTTCATAAAGTCGCTGTCATGGGCAACCACGATGACATCGTCGGCATTTTCCTGAACGTCGACCTCGATCCAATCCGCCTTGTCGACGATTGCTCTCTTGAACGACGCCATCGTATTTTCAGGTGCCGCTCCTGAAGCGCCGCGGTGCGCGATGATCTCAACGTCAGCTTCCTCGTCGATGCTTCGGCTTACAGCGTAGC
>JAAXQD010000008.1 GCA_012974475.1 Desulfobacterales bacterium | reverse complement strand
ATATATGTATTAGGTATTAATTCGCCTCCCATTGTGATTATCAAGATATCTTTAATCAAGCACACCCTCCTTTTCTATCGATTTATCCCATCGATTTATCCCATAATGTGACAAATAAACATTTAATATCTTTCATGATTTATCATTTGACATTCTAACATCATTATCATATTGCAATTAATACAGATTCTCTTTCTGACAGCTGATCTTCATTTTATTCAACTTCCAATGTGAAGCATTTCTTGTGCTGCTGATATCGATCTTTCCTCTCTGTTTTTTTGGAGGGGGGTAGAGGTATCACCTTTCCTCAAGCCATTAATCAGTTCATCGATGCGCCCGTCCCATTTCTTTTTCCTTGAAGATATTTCCACTTCAATCCAATCATCGATTCCCATGAATTCGTGTATCTCAGCCGATATCGTACTGCTCGAGGACCAAGGGCAGTAGGCCGGCATTTTCTAACTGGTTCAGCGGCGCCAGGAATGTGATCTGCACAACCCCTGGAAGACGACCGATTTCAATAGCGCCGGTGATGGTAGCACGATTTCTAACTTCCGGGAGGCTCATCCCCAAAAGCTTGGCCGAACGGCTCAAGCCGTTCTCTGCGGCCGAATTTAAATCGGGTCCGGTTCCTACAATAGAGATGGGCCCGGATTCTTCGATCTCGGTAATGCCCCATTGCTTTGCCAGGGTTACAGCCTTTGCCTTTTCCCCGGCCGTAAAGGGGCGGGCCAGAAAAGGAAGGTCTTCGGGAAGAGGAAAGAGTACCGGCCCTAATAGTTCTCGTTCTTTCAGAACTTCCACTTGAAGGGTAACAGTCCCCGATACATCCATGGTATGTCCCGCGATCTTGCCGTCTCCCTGGAGGGCGTGCATGTCGCCCATATACACTCCAGCTCCAGCCACCTTTACGGGCGCAACGATTATCGTTCCAGGCCGAACTGCGTCGATATCCATATGTCCGTCTGTGCGCAATTCGAGTTGGTCGGGAGTGAGTGCGTATTCATGGGGTGCACCAATGAGAAAAGAACCGAAATCGCCGGCATTATGGGAATCCGGCATTCTCACGCCAGGCATCGTACCGAGCTGCCCCAGAAAAGGCCTCGTCCTGGCCACCGTCCCCACCAAATCGTGAGGCGCGAAAAGAAGAATCGAATACTGCGCCGAACATTCCGGAAGTTTGGCGTACGCTCTGGAATCCCGAGCAATTCGCTCCGCCGCATCTTTGTCCAGGGTTAAGCCTATCGTCCGGGCCTCGTCAAACACGACGGTATAGCCGTGCTCAAATTGAAACGGCGTGACAGGATCCCCACAATTTGCGCACCGAACCGCATCCTGCCCGATGCCTTCCAGTCTGGTTTCCGGAGACATTATGTTGCACTTGGGATAACACTTAATAGATAGCGACCCGGGGTTCTGAAGTGCTTGATACACGGCCCCTTATCATCCCTTTTGTATTGAACGGCGTGGCAATATTCCCAGCGGAATCGAGGGCGATGATGCCGCCGGTCCCGCCGTCGGGCTGTATTTTATCCAAAGCCTGCTTGGCGGCATCGGCGATGGTCAGATTTTTGTAGGCATAAAGTGCGGCCACGTCATGGGCCACCGCCCATCGAATAAAGTACTCTCCATGACCGGTACAGGAGACGGCGACCCGGTCATTGGCATATGTTCCGGCACCGATGATCGGGCTGTCCCCCACACGTCCGGGAATTTTTCTTCCAAACCCGCCGGTAGAGGTCCCTGCTGCTAAATTGCCGCATCTGTCCAACGCTACGCAACCCACCGTCCCGTGAGGGTTGGCTGCATCGGAATGCCCAAAACGGTCTTTAGGATCGATGTCAACATCGAAAGAACCGATTCTTTTGACATATTTTTCAGCGTTTTCACCGACAAACATCACGTTATCCGATGTTTCGAGTATCAGTTTTGCAGCCGTGATCGGGTTTTTAATTTTGCGGCTGACCGATGCAACGGCCCCTGCTCGCATGTTTTTGCCGTCCATGATGGACGCATCCATCTCTACAATCCCATCCTTATTTTTTATGGATCCTTTTCCGGCATTGAAGAGTCCGCTGTCCTCCATCTCCTTAATGGCAAAATGGACAACATCCAAGCTCGTTTCACCATCATGAAGCAGTCTTTTACAATGGATCAAGAGATCTTTGATAAAGGCAGCTCTTTCCTTGAGTTTGTATTCCTTGTGGCCGGCACCACCGTGGATCACCAGTACGAAATTTTCACGCTGAGTGCATTTTTCGATTTCTGCTGCCTGCTTTTCCGCTGCCGCTTTTTGGGGAGAAAATGCCAGGTGGAACGCAAAAGAACCGGTTGCGAAAAGGAGACAGAGGGCCAGAGTCGTCACGCGAATGGTTTTCATGGGTTCACCTAAATTTACATGCTGAACAGTTTGGCGGCACGCCGCTGGTTAACACGGGATTCCCGACTAAACCCTACAAATCATAAGATTTTCACTGCGGCCTATGTGTGATCATATGCGAAAGTGGTCTGAAAGAGTTTTTTGGCCTGATAAGAACTGCGTACAAACGGACCGCTTGCTACTTCTGTAAAACCCATATCAAGAGCAATTTTACGCCAGTCGGAAAATTCTTCAGGTGGTAAAAAGCGGTCAACGGGCAGGTGTGCTTTGGTGGGTTGAAGGTATTGACCCAGGGTCAGCAATCGGCATCCTGCCTCAAAAAGATCTTCAAGTGTGTTATGGATCTCTTGGGGAAGCTCTCCAAGGCCGAGCATCAGGCCCGACTTTGTTATAACTTTGGGCGTGTCAGTGAACACCTGTTTTAAAAGGTCAAGGGAACGCTGGTAGATTGCTTCCGGCCGGACGGCGGCATAAAGACGCGGGACAGTCTCTATATTGTGATTCAGAACATCAGGGTGAACCTCAAGGATACTTCTAACAGCATCTTGGTCCCCTTTAAAATCGGGAATTAACAGCTCGATAAGCGCATCCGGAATCCTCTGCCGGAGCTCATTTACAGTCCGGACAAAAAATGAGGCGCCGCCGTCAGAAAGATCGTCCCGGGTCACCGAAGTTATGACCGCATAGTCTATCTGAAGATTTTGAGCGGTTCTGGCAATCCTGGCAGGCTCATCAGGATCCGGAGGGCTGTCCGGGCCGTGGGCGACTGCGCAGAATCGACAATTTCGGGTGCAGCGGTCGCCCATAATCATGAAGGTGGCGGTTTTTCGGGAAAAACACTCCCATATATTGGGGCATTGCGCTTCCTGACAAACGGTATGAATTTGTTCTTTGTTTAACAGAGCGCTGAACTTTTCGTGGACGGATCCCGACGGAAGCCTTTGTTTAAGCCAGGAGGGTTTTTTAAGCCGCTCCTTTGATTTTTGGCGCTGAATCATTACAACCTCGACAGCGGCAAACATTGAGGGTCTGTTTCCCGAAAATTTAATCTATAGTTGCATCGTAGATTCAAGTAATAATTGCAACGTTACAAGGGTTTAGAAGGTGATCCAGTTCCGACGGATCTGTGCTCACAAGATCAAATCCGAAAAAAGATTCAAAATGATGCCGAACGGCCTGGCGCACTTTGAGCATGGAGAGTTTCCGAGAAAGTTCCTGCTCCATGGAAGTGACGCCGACATCCCGAAGGCCGCAAGGATGTATCCAATCAAAAGGTTTCAGCGATAGGTTGACGTTCAAGGCAAAACCGTGAAAGCAGACAGCCCGTCGAACAGATATGCCGACGCTTCCCAGTTTATTGTTTGAAACCCAAATTCCTCTGTTGACAGATTTTCTTTCAGCCTTTATTCCCCAGTCTGAAGCCACCCGGATCATGATATCTTCAAGACCTTCAACGTACTCTATGACTTTCAATCCGGCGCTGTTCAGGTCGATGATGGGGTATACCACAAGCTGGCCCGGCCCGTGAAACGTGATGTCTCCGCCCCGTTCCACCCGGATAACCGGAATTTTCATTTTTTCAAGAAAAGCCTTGGGCACCTTCAAGTTCTTAAGGGCACCTTTTCGACCCAAAGAAAAAACAGGCGGATGCTCAAGTATCAACACAATGTCACTTTCAATGATGTTGTTGTGTCTGGCGAAAACAAGATCCCGTTGCAGATCCAACGCTTTTCTGTACTCTAATTGTGGCAAATCCACACAGAGACACCGTCGATCTCTAAGGCCGGGCATTAATTATCTTCCTTAATCCGGGTTTAACCCTAAATGAGCGGAGGTCAGGGTTTAAATTATTTTGGTCGGGGGTTCATCCTTTGCCATGAGCACAATATCCCTTGGATTGCATAACTGTCCGGGTAACTCTGCCACACGTCTGCAGGATATGCAAACAAAGTTAATATGTTGCAGTTTTGGTTTGCATATATGCCTGGGGTCTATGTCTGCTTGGCCGCAGTGCTCACAAACATACGCTTCCGTCAATTCCACCGGATCACACAGATGACCGGAATCCTTCTTTACCGTCCCACAATTTTTACATATATGAATATCATTTTCCATGATAGATTTCCTTTCTAAAAAAATACATATTGAGCAACTCTTGAACGTTGCCATCCTAATAAACAGATCAAAATTTATGCCAACTGCAGAAGGTATTTGATTGGGAAAAAAATAATATGACATATCAACAGGTTATGGTTTGGATGTAGATTTATTAAGAGACAGATGTAGGGTCATAAGATTTTTGTGATACAGGTTTATGATACAATTCTGTTTCAGGATTCAGATGATATCCCCTTTTTCCGGCGATACAGCCGTGCAATGGTGTCCGGTGGGATCCCCATATAATAGGCGATGATAATGAGTTGGTTGATCAGGGTCGTTTTCAGGATTCCGAAGTTTTGCCATCGCCGGGACGATGTGAAAACAGGTGCGGATAACGTGATGACTTTTCCTTTTTTTCGTAATCGCCGGATCAGCTCGAAATCTTCCATGATCGGGAAATCGGAAAATCCTCCCGCCGCATGAAAAACCCTGGTCAGCATAAAAATCCCTTGGTCACCGTAAGGAGTTCTCAGGCATCGGGAGCGCCAGTTTGCAATGCGCTCGATAAGCCGAAGTCCCGGGGTCGGGGTGTCGATGCGCAGCTCGAAGGCTCCGGCGGCGATGCCGGGTTGGGCTAAACTGCGAAGGACGAGCCGGTCAAAATTTTTCGGCAGCCGTGTATCTGCATGGAGGAAAAGCAGCACATCCCCGTTGGCTTCAGCGGCCCCCCTGTTCATTTGCTTGGACCGCGGGGGCAAAACGTTGATCACCTTTGCTCCGAGTGATTGGGCAATCGACACGGTATTGTCTTGACTTCCTCCATCTGCGACAATGACCTGAATGTTATTTTCATGGCTGATACTCAGAAGGGTTTCAGCGATGTTTTCGGCTTCATTCAGGGCCGGTATGACCACCGAAATGTTTTTGGGAATGAAATCATGATGGTTTAGAATTTGGGATCGTTCCCAGACCGGCAGATCTTCGGGCCGATCCACATCTTTCAGTTCATCGAGCAGTGAAAAAGTCAATCCAAGGCCTTTTGCAACGTCCAAGGTTTTGCCCAGAACATCATGCTCTCCCCATGTTATTTCGGAAAACAGCTTGTCCATGGCCGATGAAAGAGAACCGCTTTGTAAGCCGATTAAATAATATCCTCCGTCTTTGGCCGGACCGATCGCCATGTTTTTTTGTTTGAGGGTGTCAAACGCTGCTTGAATGACAGTGTCTGTTATATCCGGGATATCCGTGCCGATAAGAACCGCTGCGTCTGCCCCGGATCGAAAGGCATCCTCAAAAGACCGTTTCATTCGCAGTCCCAGATGGCCGATACCCTGGGGCTGGCAATCGAGATCCGGACCGAGCCAGTTTTTCATCAAACGTTCATTGCCGCCGTCATAACAGATCTCAATGGTTAACGCATTTAATGTTGATAATCGCTTTAACTGAGCCAGGGTGTGTTCGGTCATTTTGCGTTGGAGATCCGCAGAACCTTTGGCTCCGAGCAGCGGAATGAGACGGGTTTTGGTTGTTCCCGTTTCAGGATAACGGGTGAAGACAATCAGCTTTTTTTTCACTTAGCAGTCACTTCGTATTTATTTTGGTGTTTTTTGTGGCAAAACTTTTTTTCGCCAGGCACCAAGACACTAAGAAAGAATAACACAATAAAAATTTTTCGTGCCTTTGTGCCTTGGTGGCAAACATTTCTTGGTTCCAGCTTTTCCAGGTTAGGGTTATCC
>JAAXQD010000113.1 GCA_012974475.1 Desulfobacterales bacterium | reverse complement strand
GCTCAATTATGTGGGGAATGTTCGCCAAAGTCTCCACATTGTTTACGATGGTCGGTCGCTCCCACAAGCCCTTTTCAATGGGAAAAGGCGGCCTCAGTCGAGGGTCACCCATTTCCCCTTCGAGAGAATCCATAAGTGCGGTTTCTTCACCGCATACGTATGAGCCCCCCCCGCGTATGATCTTTAAAGTGAAGTTGAAATTAGATCCTAAAATGTTTTTCCCCAAAAGGCCGTATCGGTTGGCAGTGTAAACGGCGTCATTGAGAAACTCATAGGTGTGAGGGTATTCTTCGCGAAGATAGATGAGCCCCTGATGGCTGCCAATGGCATATCCTGCCAGCACGATTCCCTCAAACAGCTTGAAGGGATTGCCCTCCATAATCGTCCTATCCTTATAAGCGCCGGGATCTCCCTCATCAGCGTTACAAATGACAAATTTCTCTTTATGTTGAGCTTTTCGTGCCATGTCCCATTTGATGCCGGTGGGGAACCAGGCTCCGCCTCTGCCCCTGAGACCTGATTGAATGACTTCATCCACCACCACCTCGGGATCCATTTGGTAAAGCGCTTTATACAGCGCTGAACATCCTCCCATAGCCACATATTCCGACACACTCAAAGGGTTTATAATACCGCAGTTCTCTAAAAGCCGCCGGTGTTGATCCTTAAAAGGAGATACTTCTTTATAGCTGGGGATTCCATTTAATTCAGGGCCCGGTTCGGCGGATAAGAAAGGGTCCTCGATGGTGCAAAGCAACCCTTCCCTTGAAATTCTTTTTTGTTCAAGATCTTTTATTATCCGTTTGACCTTTTTTACGGTCATTTGAGTATAAAGGAGGGGCGGCCTGCCGTGCAACCTGAGAACGGCCATGGGTTCCAAATCACAAAACCCTGAACAGCCCGTCTGGCCTATAGATATCTTGAGCCCTTGTTTTTCTTTTTCTTTTACCAACTCGTGATATAAGATGTCGGCTCCGAGGGCGTGTCCGCATGTAGACATGCTGATGCTGATTTTCAGCTGTTTGGGGGCAAGAGATTTCAAACCGGCTTCCCTTAATTTATCAAGGTCCCCCATCGTCTTTATTTTCATTTTGAATCCCCCGTCCTTTTATGAAGGATTTCAATGATCATCTCTATCCTTTCTTTGTTGAGCTTCGAATAGGTATCCATGTTAAAAGCAACATTAGGACCGATGGAACACAGACCCAAACAGTGCACTTTTTCCAGGTTAAATTTTTCGTCCCAAGTGGTTTCACCCATCTCAAGGTTAAATTTCGATTTTAGGACTTCAATAACTTCATCCGCCCCATTGATATGGCAGGAGATACCGGAACAGACTCTGATTTTTGTGTCTCCCTTTTTCCCAAGGCTAAAGGCACTGTAAAACGTAGCCAGCCCATAAACATTGGCAACCGGAATTTTCAGTAGTTGGGCAATATAATTGAGTGATTCCGTCTCCAATTGCTTGTCTTCTACCTGAATCTCATGAAGAATTGCAAGTATAGCGGCCTTTTCATGCCGGTGTTTACTCACTATTCTTTTTATTTTCTCCCTTTCCATCTAAGGCCCTTTCTTATTCACATAGAGTTAAATCGAAATCGCTCCTTTGATATTCAGAAGTGTGAAAAAGGCACCGAATCCGACAATTTTCGGATTATAGCCAGAATCAGAAGACAAAAAAATCACCAATGAGGTTTTCTGCCGCGTTCTTCCTGGCACAGACTGAACAGAGATTGCCCGAATATTTGATCTTATTTTTACCGGCTATGTGTTTCTCTACGAACTCCATTTGTTTCTCGGTAACAAAAAAGCTGCCACAGGAAGTACATGTGACCAACTGATGCCGAGCCATCTCGGCGCCGCACATGCGAAGTGTTCTTATCCCATCTTTGTCCTGCATGGTAATGGCCGTTGTGGGACAGTTAATGACACAGGACCCACAGCCGATACAATACTTGCTGGGACGGTGGAAATCTGTTTCAGAAGTAGAGTTTCTGTCCACATAAGAAAGGTGAATCGCATCCACGCCCATCTGGTCCCGACATACCTCGACGCACTGTCCGCAACTGATGCAAATATCACAGCGCAGGCATCTTTTTGCTTCCTGAATCGCACTATTAACAGGCATACCAAGTTCTACTTCCTGAAAACTTCCCTCTCTATCCTCAAGATTCACCACGGGTATCACAGGCCTATAGGAAAAAGATTTTTCCTGGGAGGAAATTTCCATGACCTGGACCTGTTGCCGTCGGACCGGTATCAGTGTGTATTCAGGATATATGTTCAGTCCCTTTCAAAGGAAGAGGTCGTCTACGACCGGTTGCATCGGGTTTACTCAGTCCGTTTCGAATGCACTCGAGACCGGTCACCTTTCCATTTTCACCATGGACACGAATTGGAGATAATAGAAAGTCCAAAATCGTTCCTTCTTCCTCCAGCTCCTGCACTTCTTTTGCGTGGGCCGGCATTTCCCGTTTGGTTCGCCGGTACACCAGGTGGACCTCGTCAACGCCCAATCTGAGCGCAGTACGAGCACAATCCACCGCTGCATTACCTCCGCCGATGACCATTACCCTTTTACCTACTTTTGCTGTTCCCTGACGGGCCTTAAAGAGAAACGTCAGACAGTCCTGGACTCCGGAAAAATCTTTTTCGCCCGGAATGGCGAGTGTCATGGGTCTGTGGGCGCCAACGCCAATAAAAATCGCCTGAAAATTTTGTTTTTTGATAGATTCAAGCGTGATATCTCTTCCAAAAGTAATTCCGGTATGAATATCAACACCAATTGCCTTGATATAGTCAATTTCCAGCTTCAATATGTCACGGGGCAGCCTGAAAGCGGGTATCCACCACCGAAGCATGCCGCCGGGTTCGGGCATGGACTCAAAAATTGTGGGCCTGTAACCTTTTTTGGCCAAGAAATAGCCCGTGGAAAGGCCCGCCGGACCGCTACCGATGATCGCTATTTTTTCCTTGAATCGATGAAACGCGGCCTTAGGTGGGGGCATTCCTTCTTCATAGGCCCTGTCAAAGGCCACACGTTTGAGCTGGCAGATTGCGATGGATTCATCTATCGTTTCCCGTCGGCAGGCCTTCTCGCAAGGGTGGACGCAGATTCGGCTGAGCGCTCCAGGCAACGGAAGATCTTCCCGTAGCACTTTCAAGGCTTCTTTATATCGTCCGGTGCCCACAAGAGCTACATAGCTCGGTACGTCAACGCTGGCGGGGCATGCCAGTTGGCACGGAGCGGCGGAAAGGGTAACGCATTCTCCAGTGGGGCAATAGTGGGCTTCTATATGGCTGAAGAAGATGTTTCTGTGTTTTTCCAGAGTAGCGGAAACCACACGGCCTAAATCAGCGCAGACCTTATCAACACCATCTTTCACAAGCAACCCGGCCATATCGATCATGATCGCCATGTGGTCTGTTTTCCCTCTTCCATTGCAGATATCGTCTAACAGCTCCAACAGCCTTCCGATCTGCTGTCTGCACTGAGATTGGGAGATTTGGCCGGGGGGAATTTCTGATATGGTGTTAAATAGTTTCTTAACCGGACAATGGCGACTTGTCATATCAAATACTCAACGGCTGTTAATTGGTGCAATATTAAATTATGGTTCTTCTCCAATTTAGTTGGAGAAGAGGGTTCGAGGATTCAAGGGGTCAAGGGTCCAAGCGTTTGTTCTCCAAAGATTTTATCGGCGCTTTGAGCATTCTTTCTACTTCCTCTCTATCATCCTTGAGAGCCTTTAAATTTTTTTGTTATTCTGTAAAGATCCAAACAGAGTCTGTAGGACTTTTGCCAAACTTTCAGATCTCTGTAATTCTTAAGCATTTCACTCGAATCCTTGGCCCCTTGACCCCTTGAATCCTTTCCAAATCATCGACTCTTTTGGAGATGATTCTATAAAATTAAGATGAAATTCGTTTTCTGACACCTGACACCTGATGTTTGGCAACTTTCAATGGAGCGATGACGCTCGTTTGGGGTTACACGACTTTATTCAACGGATATTCTATAATGCCTTCGGCGCCATGCTTCAAAAGCTTTGGAATAAGTTCTCTTACAATACTGGACCCCACCACCGTTTCCACAGAAAACCAATTCGAGTTATAAAGGGGAGCAACTGTGGGCGCATTCAGGCTTGGAAGCAAAGAAACGATCTTTTTAAGGTATTTATCCGGAGTATTCATTTTAAGGCCGACCAGTTTCTCCGCTGCAAGAGCACCCTTCAATAAAAGGGAGATCTGTTCCAGCTTTTCTCTTTTCTCGGGATCTTTCCAGACTTCATGATTGGTAATGAACTGAGTATTGGTCAGCATCAATTCATGGATAATTTTCAGCCCGTGAGCTTTAATGGTACTTTCAGTCTCAGTGACTTCCACGATGGCATCGGCAAGGCCGGAAACGACTTTTGCTTCCGTGGCCCCCCAAGAAAATTCAACGCTTACATTAATCTTACGTTCGGAAAAATAGTTTTTGGTAAATTCAACAAGTTCGGTGGATATTTTTTTGCCCTCGAGGTCCTCGAGTTTTTTAATGGGAGAATCGTGTGTCACCGCCAGTACCCATCGTGCAGGTCTTGCACTCACTTTTGAATAGACAAGGTCGGTGATCACATGGACATCAGATTTGTTTTCAGCAATCCAGTCCTTTCCGGTCAGTCCGGCATCGAGGGTGCCGTTTTCAACATGCCAGGACATCTCCTGGGCCCTGCACAGAGCGCACTCGATGGTATCATCATTGATTTCAGGGAAATAACTTCTTCCGTTAACGTTAATCTTCCATCCAGATCGCCTGAATAGGTCTATGGTCGCGTTTTGCAGGCTTCCCTTTGGAATTCCCAGTTTTAAAGGACGTTTCATCTATTTATATACCTCCTCAGGGTTAAATATCGGTTTTCCAACAATCCGGATGGATCCATCCTCAACTTTTTTATAAAAACAGCTTTTATGGCCGGTGTGACAGGCCGCACCGCCGACCTGATCAACCTTCAAAACTACGGTATCGTCGTCACAATCGATCCTTATTTCTTTGACTATTTGCATATTGCCGGACGTTTTTCCTTTAATCCAAAGTTCTTGCCGGGTACGACTGTAATATGTAGCCTTTCCAGAGGAGAGTGTTGCTTCCCACGCCGCTTGATTCATAAACGCCAGCATTAATACCTCGCCGGTTTTATAATCTTGAACAACGGCAGGTATCAATCCACCCATTTTTTTGAAATCGAGTTCGATCATTGTGTTATCTCTCTCGTTCAGATTGCAATTAAATACTTAAAACCATAAAAACTATCTATTATAGGGAATAAAGTCAATTTATTTTTTTGGATCATTTCCCGATTAGTTATAGTTAATTTGGGTAAAATAAGTGTGTTGTCTCCCATTGAGCAGATGTGATCCCAGAGGGCTCAAGGGTACAAAGATTCAAGGGTTCGAGCGCAAATGCTAAAGAACTACAAAGATTTGAAAGTCTGGCAAAAGTCATACGAACTCTGCTTAGAAATATATACAATAGCAGCAAAATTCCCAAAGGAAGAAATATACGGTCTAATTTCACAGATAAGAAGATCTGTTGTGTCTATTCCTTCTAATATGGCAGAAGGATATAGAAGAAAGACAACTATGGATTACATTAGGATGCTTTACATATCTTATGGTTCTGCTTGCGAATTGGAAACCCAGGTATTATTAGCAGGGGATTTAGATTTAATTGAAAAAAGTAAATTGAGACCACTTAAAAAAGACCTCGCAGAAATAGAAAGAATGTTAAAGGCGCTGATAAAGTCTTTAGAAAACAAACCCTTGAATCCTTGGCCCCTGGAATCCTTGGACCCTCTTCTCCAACTAAATTGGAGAAGAACATTTTTTTGTTAACAGAGTATCTTGCTTAACGGCACCATATTTGATATTTAGAATCTCTGCGCATGACGCATATCGGTGGTTTGTAACATTAACTTTTTAGAGTTTGAAAGAATATGGCAAAAGACAAAAGAACATCTCAAGTACTCAAAAAGCGCGCTAGAAAGGGCCGAAGGGGGATGGGTGCAAAGATCGTCCGATGGCTTTTGGCGGCATTTATTTTTACCGTAATATCCGGGGTCATCGGAGTTGTCGGCGTCTATTTCTATTTAAGCAAAAATCTTCCTAAAATAGCAACCTTAAAGGATTACCGTCCTCCTGTCATTACAACGGTCTTTTCTGACGACAATCGAAAGATCGCTGAATTTTTTAAAGAACGCAGAATTGTAATCCCGCTTTCCCAAATGTCCCCCATGCTGAAAAATGCATTTATCGCTGCTGAAGATGCAAGATTTTATAATCACAAAGGGATAGATGTTTTAAGTATTATCAGAGCATTTTTCAAGAATATCGAGGCCGGGGCCATCGTTCAGGGCGGCAGCACAATTACCCAGCAGGTTGCCAAGTCCTTTTTTTTGACCCCCCAAAAAAGCTATGTCCGCAAGATAAAGGAAGCAATCCTTGCATATCGAATCGACAGGAAATTTACCAAGGAAGCAATTCTATTTTTGTATTTGAATCAGATTTACTTGGGACACGGGGCATATGGGGTTGAGGCCGCATCAGAGAATTATTTCGGAAAATCTGCTCAGGGATTGAATCTTGCCGAATGTGCGATCCTGGCAGGTCTGCCCCAGGCCCCGAGCAGATATTCACCGTTCAGGTATCCTCAAAGAGCAAAGCAGCGCCAGATTTACGTTTTAAACCGAATGGTTGGAGAAGGCTATATTACCAACCTCCAGACCACGGAAGCCATCAATAGAGTGCTGGATATTAAACCCAGAAGAAATCTGTATATCGAAGAGGTCCCGGTTTATACGGAACACATAAGACGGTATATCGCCAAAACATACGGTAATGACATCCTGTACGAAGGCGGTCTCAAGATTTATGCCGCAGTAAATGTTGAGATGCAAAAGATTGCCCGGCAAGAAATCGAAAATGGGTTGAATGCACTCGATAAGCGTCAGGGATATCGGGGGCCGATAGAGCATCTTCCGCCGGAAGCGATAGAATCGTTTTCAAAAGCGCTTCAGGATGAACTTGATATGTCACCCCTCGAAGACGGCCGGATCGCAAACGGTGTTGTTATAGAAGTCAATGACAAGAACAATACGGTCACTGTTCGTATGGGCAAGGCCCTCGGCGTAATTAGAATCGATGATATGCGTTGGGCAAGAAAGCCGAATCTTGAGGTTGCCTATTATGAAGCCAGAGTTAACCATCCCGGAGAAGTTTTAAAGGTGGGTGACGTGATACAGGTTCGGGTTAAACAAAAAATTTTCAATACCGACCGATGGTGGCTGGCTCTGGAACAGACACCAAAGGTTCAAGCCGCCCTGCTTTGCATTGAGTCGGAAACCGGGTACGTAAAAGTCATGCTCGGGGGACGGGATTTTAGAGAGAGCCAGTTTAATCGCGCGGTTCAGTCGCGGCGCCAGCCGGGTTCAGCGTTTAAGCCTATCATTTACGCATCGGCCCTTGATAAAGGATTCACCCCTGCAACGACCATCATCGATTCTCCGATTGTGTATCAGGACATAAATCATGACTTTACGTGGAAGCCCAAGAACTACAAGGAAAAATTTTACGGGCCTACACTTTTTCGGGATGCCCTTGCAAAATCACGAAATGTTGTCACCATCAAAATATTAAAAGATGTCGGCATCGATTATGCTATCGATTATGCTCGAAAACTCGGAATTACGTCAAACCTGAACCGGGATCTTTCAATAGCTTTAGGATCTTCGGGTGTATCCTTGCTCGAGCTTGTTCGAGCCTATTCGGTTTTTAACAATCTCGGCTACCTTGTAAATCCTGTCTTTATCACAAAGATTTTGGACAGGGATGGAAATGTCATCGAAGAAGCCGAACTTGTCAGGGAAAAGGTCATCGAAGAGAGTACTGCCTATATCATGACCAGCCTTCTTGAGGGGGTGGTCAAACATGGTACCGGCCGCAGGGTTTTGGCGTTAAAAAGACCGGTGGCAGGGAAGACCGGCACGACAAACAATCTTCATGATGCCTGGTTTGCGGGGTATTCGCCACGATATACAACCGGCACATGGGTGGGTTTCGATGATGAGAACTCCCTTGGGAAGGGAGAAACCGGCTCCAGAGCGGCCAGTCCCATATGGCTCGGCTTCATGCAGAAAATCCTGGCAGGCAAATCCGTCAGGGTTTTTCAAGTGCCCGAGGGGGTCGTCTTTTCTAATATTGATGCTGAAACAGGTTTTTTGCCGATTCCCGAGTCTAAAAAGACGATATTTGAATGCTTTAAGGAAGGGACCGTTCCCACCGAATACACCAAGAAGCCGGATTCGATGACGGAGCCGGAACAGTTTTATAAATCGGATATGTGACAACTGGATGCCGGATAATGGTTTCAGAATTCGAGCAGACAGTCCGCATTTTTTATCGCTTCATGGGCCTGAAAAACCGGATTCTCTGGACCAGGTCAGAGTTCTCCGGCTCAGCCTGGAGAAACGCTGCAAGAGTTTGAAGTGAACTAAAGTTTAAAGTGAGCTAAAGTTAAGGAATTCTG
>JAAXQD010000246.1 GCA_012974475.1 Desulfobacterales bacterium | reverse complement strand
CAAACCATGCGCTGGCCAGTGTAATCGAAGAGGCAAAAAAAGCAAAGGAAGAAGCAAAAGAAAAAGTTATCCTTTTCAACTGGAGCGGGCACGGTCTTATCGACCTTATGGCTTACGATAAGTATTTCGCCGGTGAACTGCACAATTTTGCCTTAACCGATGAGGAGATGTTGGAGTCGGAAAAAGTATTTGAAGATTTTCCCAAGCCGCAACTGATAAAAAGCCGTTGATAAATGGACGAAAGCAAGGATCATCTTGAGCAAAGATGCCCACGGCTGGGCGGCCCCGTGTCATTCCGCTACTGCAGAATAAGCGGCGATGACGTTTCTGCTTGCTGGAAGATTTTCGACTGTTGGTGGGAAGTTTTTGATGTGGCAGGGTATTTAAATAAGCACCTGCCAGAGGATAAATTTAACATACTTGTTAATACCGAGCCCAAGCCTAAAGTTGTAAGCCTGATAGAGCTTATTGAACAGGCCCAAAAGGGGGCTTCGTAAAATATTAGGATTAAGGAGGCTGTGTTGATTATTAAAGACCTTGTTGTTGGACCGCTTATGGCAAACTGTTTTATCTGCGGATGTTCGAAAACAAAAGAAGCTGTTGTCATCGACCCGGGGGGTGATGCGAACACCATATTGCTTTCTCTGGCCGATTCTAAGCTCAAGGCAAAATATATTATCAATACCCACGGACATTTCGACCATGTCAGCGCCAACGGTAAAATGAAAGATGCAACCGGTGCCGATATTCTGATTCATCCTCTTGATGCACCGATGCTGGAAAAACTTTCCTCAAATGCAGCTTTTTTCGGGGTTTCTGTGGAAAACTCACCACCGTGTGATCAAACCCTCGAAGAAGGGGATACCGTTTCTTTTGGTGATATTACCCTGAAAGTTATCCATACGCCCGGACATACGCCGGGCGGTATTTCACTGTATACCAACGGGGTTGTTTTTGTTGGGGACACACTGTTTGCCGGTTCCATTGGCCGAACCGATTTTCCAGGCGGAGATTTTAGCACCCTGATATCGAGCATCAAGACCAAACTTTTTAAGATGGAAGATGATATACGGGTCTTTTCAGGGCACGGTCCGGAAACAAGCATCGGCACAGAAAAGCGTCATAATCCTTTTGTGGGGCAGTTTTAATTTATTGTTGGCGTTAGATGCATTTTTGAGATGGATTATATTTTCATCCTTGATCCAAAACAGGGTCGAGTTGGGTGAATTTCGCTCAGACATAGACTCTGACGCCACCGCAGCCGCTCTGGTGGGAACCTGGGATGCCCTGCTCCTGCAGGCGTGGTTTGATGATAATTTCGATCCAGTGACAACCGCTGAAAATTTTATGACGGTTGTCATCAACGGTCTTGTCCGGATCCACCATGTTGAATGATCCAACTCGCTGCAAAGCCATAAAAACGGCCGTGATACCCCTAATTGAGCAAGAGTCGAGAATGACAAAAAAAATAATTCCCATGGCGTTGTTTGTATTCATGTTCGCGCCGCTTTATTCCGGTGCAAGTTCACACGACGCCAAAGCCCTGGTTGAAGCCGGTTTTCATTATATACGGGACAAGGCCTCTGTCTCCCGGGTCGATATGACCATTCACCGATCTGACTGGCAGCGGGTTTTTACTCTAAAGGCATGGACCCTGGGAGACAAGGAGAGTCTTTTTACCATCATCGCTCCGGCCAAAGACGCCGGCAACGGCACCCTAAAAAAGGGCCGGCAGATGTGGATGTACAATCCCAAAATCAACCGGGTGATCAAGCTTCCGCCATCGTTAATGTCACAGTCCTGGATGGGTTCGGATTTTTCCAACAACGATCTGGCCAAGTCTGACAGCTTGATCAACGAGTATACCCACACGATTATCGGGACAGAACGCCATGAGGGGAAAAAAGTTTTCATTGTCAAGTCTATACCCAAACCCAAAGCTCCGGTAGTATGGGGCATGCAGGAACTCAAAATACGTGAAGACAACCTCTTTCTTGAACAGGCCTTTTACGACGAGGATCTAAAGCTTGTAAAAGTTTTGAAATTTCTGGAGATCCAAATGCTGGGGGGCAAACTGTATCCCAAAAAGTTGATCATGCAAAAAGTGGATGACCCTGAAAAATATACGGTTGTGGAATATAAGACACTTTTGTTCAAAGAGAGCCTGCCGGCCGGTCTGTTTACGCTGTCCAATCTAAAAAAACCCAAAAGGTAAAAAATCGTGTCCATGGACGTTAAAATGGCCTGGCGAAATATCTGGCGAAATCCCCGGAGAACCATTCTAACCATATCCGCCGTTGCATTCGCCAGCATACTCCTGGTCTTTATGCTTTCGTTTCAGTTCGGCAGCTATGATGCCATGATCAATTCATCGGTAAAGATACAAACCGGACATTTGCAAATCCAGGCCAAAGGGTATCAAGACAAACAGAGCATACAGCGGGTGGTCCCCCACCCGGATGAAGTCGGTGAGATTGTAAACAGTTTGCCGGAAGTGGATGCATACACCTTTCGGGCCAAAGCCTTTTCGCTGGTCTCTTCCAAGGAACGCACCTATGGCGTCGTTGTGACAGGAATCGACCCGGCCGGGGAAGCTGAAGTCTCCACCCTGAAAAATTCTATCCGCCGAGGGCGTTATCTTTCCCAGGATGACCAAAATCGCGAATCTCCACAAGCCCTGGTTGGAAAACTGCTGGCAAGAAATCTTCGGGTAGGCCTGGGCGACGAATTGACGGTTCTGGGACAGGGACGTGACGGATCCATTGCAGCCACCGTCGTTAAAATAAAGGGTATCTACAGCTCCGGCCTTGATGCGTTTGACCGCAACGCCATCCACATACCCCTGAAGCTTTTTCAGGATATTTATTCCATGCAAGGGGCGGTTCATCAGGTGGTGGTGGTTGCAAAATCCCTAAAAGACGTCTCTGAGATAAAAAAGACCGTTTCCGCCGGAATAAAAAATATCGACACGAAGCATTTCTTGACGGTACTGGATTGGGAAGCGCTGATGCCCGGCTTGCGCCAGGCCATAGAGATGGACCTGGTCTCCGGGGTTATCTATTATCTCATTCTTATTATGGTTGTGGCCTTCAGCATTCTGAACACCTTTCTTATGGCGATTTTCGAGCGGACCCAAGAGTTCGGCGTTTTGATGGCCATAGGGACCTCGCCGGGGCGTTTAACACGGCTGCTTTTGATCGAATCTTTAAGCATGACCATGATCGGCATTATAACCGGCGTTGTTATAGGATGTCTTGTCACCGGATATTTTCAGATTCACGGAATTGACATTTCAGGTGCTTCCGAACTCCTGGGCCAGTATGGTATTTCCGGACGGTTGCACCCAAAACTGTCACTCCTTTCCGCCACCAGCGGACCGGCCGTGGTGCTGATGATAACATTTCTGGCCGCCCTGTATCCGGCCCTTAAGGTACGGGGACTTAAGCCGGTTGAAGCGTTAACATATGTATGACAATTCTCGGCGGACGATGGTCCATTGAACATGGATGGGTTCGTCAATCTTCCATGGAGAATGTTCTATTACATGAGGTCCTCACATGTATCTACAAATGGCCTGGCGAAACATCTGGCGCAATCCAAGACGTACCATAATTATATTGCTCGCCATTATTATCGGTGTCTGGAACATGATCTTTCTTGGAGCGCTGACCCGGGGAATGGAAGCAGGAATGATCAAAAACGGCATCTCTACACTCACCGGCAACATCCAGATTCACCACAAAGACTATAGAACCGATCCTGTTGTTGAAAACAGCATGGCCGACCCCGGAGCGATGGAGGCGGCAATAGAAAGAATACTGCCCCGGGGCGCCCGTTGGGCAGGCAGGGTTCGGGTCAACGCCATTGCCAGCAACGCCAGAAATTCGAGCGGTGTTACCCTTGTTGGAATCGATCCGGAACGTGAAGCACAGGTATCCTTTATCGGACAGGCCGTAGAGCAAGGGCGTTATCTTATGCCGAAGGATATGTACGGTATTGTTGTCGGTAAAACCCTTCTGGATAAATTTGGAACCAAAATAGGCCACAAACTGGTACTCATGTCACAGGATATGGACCGAGAAATCTCCTCACGTGCCTTTCGAATTGTTGGGGTCTATAGGGCTGAAATGGCGGCCACGGAAAAAGAGTTCGTCTTTGTCACCTTGCCCGCAGCACAGCAAATGCTGAAGATAGATAAAGGCATTTCCGAAATCTCCATCATACTGCCGGATCAGCAGGATAACCGCCGGACGGCTTCAGCCCTTAAAGATGAATTCTTTGACGACACATATGAAATTAATACCTGGCGCGAGCTGTTACCGATTCTTAATGCGTATTTGAAACTTTCCGATGGCTTTATGCTCATATGGTACCTTGTGGTCTTTATCGCCATGGGTTTTGGCATTGTAAACACCACGCTTATGGCTGTATTCGAAAGGATGAGAGAGTTCGGCCTTCTAAAGGCGTTGGGAATGAAGCCATGGTGGATCATTCGGGAAGTCCTTTTGGAATCCGTTCTACTCCTGTTGATGGGAATGGCCATCGGAAACATCTTGAGTTTTTTGAGCATATCCGCCCTATCCGGCTCCGGAATAGATCTCTCGTCCCTAGCAGCCGGTGCAGAGTACGTAGGGATATCCCGGATACTATACCCGGCCATCTACGTCAGAGATGTCGTCATAGCCAATCTGGTGGTCTTTGTTCTGGGCCTTGTGGTCAGTACGTATCCTGCTGCCAAAGCAGGGAGGTTTACGCCGGTGGAAGCTCTGGCACATACGTGACGTGTTTGTTATGGGTCATTTGCACGGGTCATTTGGGAGATAAAAAATGCACATCGTAGAATGTGTCGATATAAATAAAACGTATCATCAGGGGAAGGTTGAAGTCCTGGCCCTCAAAGGCGTGAGCTTGGCCTTTGAAAAAGGAAGTTTTGTGGCCTTGGCCGGCCCGTCCGGCTCCGGCAAAACGACCCTGCTGAACATCATCGGCGGTCTTGACCTGGCCGATTCCGGCCGCGTTGTCGTGGATGGAAACGCCTTTGATAAAATGAATCGGTCTCAGCGAGCCGATTTGCGTCTGAACAAGGTCGGATTTGTGTTCCAGTCGTACAATCTAATCCCGGTTCTTTCAGCATTGGAAAATGTCGAATTCGTCATGCTTCTCCAGGGATTGCCGCCTGCCGAACGTCGGAAACGGGCAAAAGACATTCTGGATGAAGTCGGCCTTGAGGACATGTACGACCGCCGGCCTGCGGAACTTTCAGGGGGCCAGCAGCAACGGGTGGCCGTAGCCAGAGCCATCGTCTCCAATCCTTCCATTGTGCTGGCCGACGAGCCCACCGCCAACCTGGACTCTTCCACCGGCAAAGGTCTCCTGGAAATCATGAAGCAGATGAATGAAAAGAAAAATGTCACTTTTATTTTTTCCACCCACGACAACATGGTCATGGACTACGCCGACAGGGTTATATATCTTAGAGACGGAATGGTGGCGGACGACCGGGTTAAAAGATAGGCTATCACGCCAACATTCCGACACCGAAACAATGCGCAATTTTCAACGGTATGCAATTTTTCTGTTATACGGCATCCTGGCTCAAACCTTTATAGCTGCGCTGCCTGTATCAGGGGCAAAATTCGCTTATGGCGCCGTAGAAACCAGGTGGGCCGGACAACTCAGGGTCATTGGAGAAGTTTCATGGCCTGACCATGAGCCATTACCCCAACCTGTAAAAACCGGTCCGTACTACGACGGCCACGGTAATTTCCGTCTCATGAACACGACCTTTTTTTCCCCTGATGCTTATTTTGAAACCCACTATGAACTTATATTTTCCGGCGGCGATACATTTCAAAAAAACAAAGCACTGGAACAGCTTTATCCGGATCTATTCAAGTATGGTGTTTTGACTAGAGGAATTTTGAACAATGAACTCAGTTTTTTTGACTTTAGCAAAATCATTTGTGAAGGTGACGACTATGTCCTGTACCACCGTCTCGACCGTTTTTTTCTTGCCCTTCAGCCAAATTGGGGTTCTGTCCGGATTGGACGTCAGGCCCTAACCTGGGGTAACGGACTCATTTTCAATCCCATGGACCTCTTAAATCCTTTTGCGCCAACGAATTTTGTCCGGGATTACAAGGTCGGTGAGGACATGATAGCCGCCCAACTTCCCGTAAGCAACGGCGGCGATATCCAGTTTGTTTATGTCCCCAGGCGCAACCCGTCTAACGACGACGTGCAATTCGATCTGTCATCTCTTGCCGGAAAACTGCATGTCGCCGCCGGAACCACGGAGTTTGATATCATGGTTGCCAAGGATTACACGGACCAGGTG
>JAAXQD010000099.1 GCA_012974475.1 Desulfobacterales bacterium | reverse complement strand
GTCCATAATGGTAAGGAGCGCAGGTTTTTTTATGAGATCTATTTTGTTAAGGACAAGGACAACCGGTCGTTTTATTTCTTGTAGTTTCTTTACAATAAAACCTTCTGATTCAGTATCCGGATTGGCCACATCAATCATAACAAGGACAATATCTACATTTCCCAGTGCTGAAAGGGCTGTCTCCACAATTCGAATGTTCAACGGGTGTTTGGCCCTATGAACCCCCGGCGTATCTAAGAAAATAAGTTGAGACGCGGGCCGATGGACTACACCCAGTATCCGATTCCGTGTGGTTTGTGGTTTTTTAGAAGTAATTGAAATCTTTTCGCCCAGAATCTGATTTAGAAGCGTCGACTTCCCCACATTGGGTGCACCCACAATGGCCACGAATCCGGATTTAAATTCCTGTGATTTTTCCTGTATATCTGACATGCAATCCCTTGTATGCTATAAATTAGGGGCTTCGCCCTAATTGGAATAATGGAATGATGGATTACAGAAGGAATTAGAATGATATTGTTCCTTCAACCCAACGTTCCACTATTCCATCATTCCATGAAAGTGGCATAAACCAGGAGCTATTAAAAGATCTTTAATTTCAACAAATTGTAGAATTTCCGAGACGTGTTAGGAGTGCGTTGTATGCGTATCGTAACCAGACCAGACTTTGACGGCGTGGTATGCGCTGCGCTTCTGTATGAAGCGGAAAATGTAACAAAACCTGTGAAATGGGTCGAGCCCAATGACATGCAAATAGGCCTGATCGACGTTCAAGAGGGGGATATCATCGCAAACCTGCCCTATCACGAGCGGTGCTCCCTCTGGTTTGATCATCACCATACCAACAGAATCGATACGCCGTTCAAGGGTGTTTTTAAGATTGCACCTTCGGCAGCCGGCGTTATTTTTGAACACTACAAAGACAGATTTATCCGTGATTATAGCCAATTAATCAAAGAAACAGACAAAATCGATTCTGCCGATTTATCTTTGGATGAAGTGCTGTATCCTGAAAACGACGATTATATTTTGCTCTCCATGACGATTTTGGGTCGAGACGGCCACGATGAGCCCTATTGGAACAGGCTTGTCGATCTACTCAGAAAATATGACATCGACACGGTTGTTGAAGATCCGGAAGTGAGAGCACGTTGCAATGGGGCGGTTGAAAACAACAAGAAATATAAATCCATTTTAAAAGAACACACAAAATTGAAAAGACACGTATCCATTACAGATTTTCGTGCGTTCGATAAAGCACCGACGGGCAATCGTTTTTTGGTCTATTCCATGTATTCCGAAGCGGTTGTGAGTGTTAAAATATTTTATGACGGCGATGATAAAGAAAAAGTCGCCGTAAGTGTGGGGCACAGTATCTTTAATCGAAATTGCAATGTGAATGTGGGGTTGATGCTTTCAGGGTTTGAAGGCGGCGGGCATCGTGGCGCAGGGTCCTGCAGGTTCCACGTCAGCAAGTCGAATGATTATATCCCCAAAATAATAGATATTTTGTTGAAGAATGAAAACAACGAGAATTAAAATTGAACATTTATTAAACTTTGGTCGACCGTCAGTTTTTTAAGGTTAGAAATTGTTTCCCAGGAAAAGGGGTCTTTCCCACAGGGCAATAGGGCGTTGTTCGTAAATACAGGGTCGGCTTCCAGATCGTATCGCGAGGATGCAACTGCCCGGCGCCACAGCGCTGTTTGGGGGATCGGCGTGTAATAGGCCGGGATAGGGTCTATTCCGTTTTGCCTGACAATTTCGATGGAACTCTCAATGGACGCCATCTTTTGTCCGGGGAGACCGACCAGCAGGTATGCGCCCAATCCACTTTTGTCGAAACCCGCTGCTTTCAGACAGGAAACAGCGCTTTTAAACTCTTCGGCAGTAACCTTTCCATCTAATTCTTCTCTTTTTTCAAAAGCTGTTGTCTCAAGCCCGAGGCGAAGTGTCTTGAAACCCGCTTGAAACATCAAACCTGCTGTCTGTTTCGAAATTCCGCGGATATGGACCGCATTGGGCGTATGAAAACGGACGTTAAGACCGGCATCTATAATCTTTTCGAACATGGGAACCGCATGCATTTCCGAATCTACAAGGAGTGCGTCGTCATAGAATA
Organism: Desulfobacterales bacterium; assembly: GCA_012974475.1. GTDB lineage: Bacteria > Desulfobacterota > Desulfobacteria > Desulfobacterales > UBA11574 > JAAXQD01. The sequence continues at coordinate 4,250 of JAAXQD010000099.1, read as the reverse complement.
CAAAATCTTTTACCGCATGCCGTTCATGCCAGTAAGTTATTTCTTCTACCACGGATTCGGGACTGCGTAACATTCTTTTTGGATTCAACACATGGGACGCACAATATTTACAGGAAAACGGACATCCTTTGGACGTCAGCAGCGGCACATAGTTTATCTTTGTTTGAAGCTCAAATGCCGGATAAGGGTATGTATTAAGATCATCCGGGTCAAACTTAGGATTTACGGTAACTCCGGTATAATCACCGACCAGATCGAGGATATATTCCTCACCGGACCCTGTTGTTACCCGGTCTGCACCTGAATGGTTTATGGCATGTTCAGGGCAAAGGCTGGCATATATGCCCCCCAGCACAATGGCCACATCCGGAAAAACCGTTTTTAAAACCCCTATGGTTTCCTGTATGCCCGGATACCAGTATGTCATCATGGACGTCATGAGCACAAGGTCGGGTCGGTGTATGGAAATGAGATCTTTCATGAACCATTCTTTCCGGATCCCGTATCTGGAATAGTTCCGCGGGATGTCTTCCAGTCCGCGGGGCTTTGGAATTCGGGTTTTAAGGTAGGGTCCCCTGCCGCATCTGGCATAAGGATCTGCAGGAGACGCCTCCGGATGAAAACGATTCAGGCAGTCCATGTATGTAAGGGTAAATCCATGACGCCGAAGTATCGATGCCAAGGTAAGAAGTCCCAGTGGCTTGGCCCAGAAATCATACGCCGCAAAATCGTGTATCCAAGGGTTTACCAGAAGTATGTGGGGGGTATCAGGCTTCACAAGCTAAAGGGTCAAATAGATTTTCAAACAGTCATTATTGGACATCATTCGTCGGGAAATATTTCATGGAGGTTTTCTTCAATTCTTTGCGGCTGAAGAGAAGGGTGTAGGTGTTGACGGAAGCTTCTGTGGACAATTTCCCGGCAATTTCCCGGCAGGATGCTTCATCTTTTGCATGGATCATCGTATAAAGATTATACGGCCAATCACCGGTTGGATTTCGCCGGTAACAGTGTGAAACCGCATTAAAGGACGCCATCTTTTCTCCCACCGCGTCAATGCGATCTTCATCAACCTTCCATGCCACCATGGCATTGGCTTCAAATCCGGATTGCTGATGACGTATCGTTGCACCAAACCGTCGGATAACTCCCCTGTCACAAAGATCTTTCATCCTTTCCAGGAGCAATTCTTCGTCAATGCCCAATTTTTCTGCTATTTCTAAATATGGGCGTTTGGTGATTGCAATTTCACCTTGAATCGAAGCAATGATTTCTTTATCCAGTTCTGTCAACATAAGGCGATTTAAGAGATTGTCATAAAAAAAGTCAAGGATTTTTCTTTTCTGGGAACAAGCGGAGTATCTCTTTTTCCGAAGCTTGGCAGACACCTCTTTCAGTGATAAAACCTGTAACAAGTCTTGACGGCGTAACATCAAAAGCAAAGTTTTGGGCCGGACTGTCAGCGGGTGTAATCAGAACGTGTCGAATATCCCCCCGATCAAATCCCTGGACATATCGCACTTCATCCGGGTCGCGGGTTTCGATAGGTATCTCTTTTACCCCATCTCTGAGCTTCCAGTCAAAGGTGCTCGATGGGAGGGCCACATAGAAAGGAATATTGTTGTCCCTTGCTGCAAGGGCTTTAAGATACGTCCCGATCTTGTTGGCAACATCTCCGGTACAGGTGGTTCTGTCGGTTCCGACGATCACCATGTCAACCATGCCGTGCTGCATCAGATGACCACCGGCATTGTCGGTGATAATCGTATGCTTAACACCGTACTTGCCCAGCTCCCAGGCCGTCAGCCTGGCACCCTGGTTGAGGGGCCTGGTTTCATCGACCCACACATGGACATCTATACCGTTATCAAAGGCCGCATAAATCGGCGCGGTCGCCGTACCGTATTCTATACAGGCCAGCCATCCGGCATTACAATGCGTTAACAGATTGACTGTTTTTCCTTTTTTGCTGCGACTGATTTTATCGATCAAACTGAATCCATGCGCCCCGATTTTCCGGCAGTTTTCAGCTTCGGCCTCGGCAATTTTTTCGGCTTCCTTTCTCGCTGCATCGACTTTCTCTGACGAATCGCCGATTTTCAACATCTCTGACAACACCTCATCCACCGCCCAAACCAGATTAACCGCTGTGGGTCTGGCCGATTTCAATCGAATGCATTCTTCAATCAGATACGCATCTTCAATAGGATCTGTGGGAGAATTCAATGCCGCAAGATATACCCCATATGCTGCCGTCACACCGATTAACGGTGCCCCCCTAACAAACATCTCCCTGATGGCCCGGATGACATCATCAACGCTTTTAAGATCGGCAACGACAAACTCGTGGGGCAGAAGCCGCTGATCGATGACTTTTACCTTCTTCAAATCCGAATCCAGCCATATGGGGCGGATGTTTTGGCCGTCTACTTTCATCATCGAAAACCTTTTAGGGAAATAACTTATATTTTAAATGGTTGATCAAATTTTGCATTTGGCCCAATTACTTGAGAGTCTAAAGTTCTCTCGTCATGCCGGACTTGATCCGGCATCCAGGAATCATATGTTGCTGATAATGTTCTGGATTCCCGCTCCCCGATCAGGCCGAGGACAAGCTTAGCGGGAATGACGGCGATTATTTTGTGGTCTTAATAATTTCAACAAGTTAGAAGGATTTTGGACGGTCCAGTTATTAGAAGATATCAATCATTCTGCTTCTGATCTTGGCATGAGGGTTTTCAGGATATCTTCTTTCCCCACGATTCCCAAGAGCACCCCTTCCTCCACCACAGGAATGGTGTGAAAACTTTGGTCGACCATGAGGGCGGCCATCGCTTCGATGTTCGTATCAGGCTGGACGGTAACCGGGTTTGGCGTCATGGCCTGGGCCACGGTGACGGCAGCTATTTTCTGAACCTGCTTTTCGAGTTGTTTCATGGAGGTCAGCGTAATTAATCCATCCAGAAACGTAAAAAAAGAAGGGATGGGAAGTTTTTTCTGTTGTGCAATCAGATCACTCTGGCAGAGAATTCCCACCAGTTTTCCCGTTTCATCCAATACCGGAGCGCCGTTGATACGGTTTTCCAGAAGAATTTTTGCAGCGTTGACAATCTCCATATCGGGCGAAACGGTTATCACCGCTCTTGTCATGATATCTTTTGCTTTGAGCATGCCACCTCCTGGGATTTTCATGAAAGGCTTATAGGGTCAAATTTTGACCCCGATTCCGAGAAAAAGTTGGGTTGGGCCCATTTTTTGAATGTATAGATTATTTAAACCATGATTTTATGTCAAGTGGGTTCAGCCTCTCTACTCGGACGAATCAACAAACAGCGGCACCACCTTGAACTGCGTGACATCCACCAGTCCTTTGTCCGTGATTTTCAACTCGGGAATGACGGGAAGCGCCAAAAACGATAACGTCATGAAAGGATCGTGCAGGGTTGAACCGAATTCACGGGCGGCCTCGAGCAGACGATCCAGTTGATCGTTTATGGTTTGGATGGGTTCGAAAGACATTAGACCTGCGATGGGAAGGGATAGATCGGCCCATACCCTGTTGTCACAGACTGCTGCCAACCCCCCTCCCATTGAAATCAAGGATTGAACTGCTGTTTTCATATCCCCATCGTTGGTCCCGACAACGATGATATTGTGGGAGTCATGAGCCACGCTCGATGCCAGCGCACCCCGCTTTAAGCCGAAACCGCTGACAAAACCTTTTCCGGTATTGCCCGAGCCGGAGTGCCGATCAACCACCATAATTTTAAGAATATCCCGGTTAATGTCGGAAACGGCCGCCTTCTCTGATATTAACGCTTCCTTGATAGATTGGCGGGTTATTACCTGGTGGGGGACGATCTCGATAACCCGGATGTGTCTGCCTTCTTCAGGAACGGAAAAATCTATTTTCTCAATCTCCAAGTTCATGGAAGGCCGCACGGATATGGGTTCGGGAATATCGATTTCAGGCAATATCTTTCCGTCTTCGACCACAAGAAGACCCTGATGGTAAACCTGTTCTACACGAATGTCGGTAATATCTGAAAATACAACCATATCTGCCTGTCTCCCGGGACCGATAGCACCCAAGTGGCCCAATCCAAAATGATCGGCTGGATTAATGGTGGCCATTTGAATGGCCGTCACAGGATCTACACCGGCCTGGATTGCCCGACGAACCATTGAGTCTATGTGTCCTTCTTCCAAAAGATCATGGGGGTGCCGGTCATCCGTGCACCACATCATTC
>JAAXQD010000073.1 GCA_012974475.1 Desulfobacterales bacterium | reverse complement strand
AATGGAAAATATTTATATTATCTCTTGATTGGAAATGAATGGTATTCAGAAAACAGGTTTTCGAAACTCTTTTTTGAGAATGAACACCTGTTAAATTTTTCGGAATCTCTATTCCGCTGTGGACGGAGGAGAACGAACGCCACCGGATAGGATTTATTTTTTTCGATGGTATCAGTGAAGGTGAAAAATATTGGCAGCACCAGACGATCTAAAAGAAAATGACGTCCTGTTGGAACTCGAGGATGTCCATATGTTTTTTGGCAAAGTATGTGCCCTTGCCGGCGTTAACCTGAAAATAAGAAAAGGTGAGATACATTCTGTAATCGGGCCCAACGGCGCCGGCAAAACGGTGATGATGAATATTATCAACGGTCTTTATACCCCGCAAAATGGGAATATCTATTACAAACAAAAAAAAATCGACAAACTCAGGCCTTTTCAGCGTGCTGAATTGGGTATTGCCAGAACGTTTCAGAAAGTCGAGGTTTTCGGCGGTATGACGGTGTTGGATAACATTCGTCTGGGACGGCATATCCATTTAAAATCCGGCATTATCAGCGGATCCATATATGTCGGCAAAACCGCCCGGGAAGAGATCGAGCACCGAACCTTTATTGAGGAAGAGATCATTGATCTCTTGGAGATTCAACATATCCGGCATAAACCTGTGGGGATGCTGCCGTATGGATTGCAGAAACGTGTGGAACTCGGCCGGGCACTGGCTCTGGACCCTGAACTACTAATTCTGGATGAACCACTGGCCGGACTCAATCTCGAAGAAGTGGAGGACATGGCCCGCTTTGTAATAGACATTAATGAAGAAGAACGCTGGAAAGTCACCTGTATTCTGGTGGAGCATGACATGGGTGTGGTTATGGATCTTTCCGATCATGTTTTGGTTCTCAATTTCGGCAACATGATTATCGACGGTACACCTGAAGAAGTCCAGAATCATCCTGAGGTGATTAAGGCCTACCTGGGTGATGAGGACCTCTATGCAACAAGGAGATAAAACAGTTCAGAATAACAGCAAATACCATATTGAAGTTACAAAAGATCTGACCATCCCCAAATTATTTTATGAAAAAGCCATCGAATACGGAAAGGGCAGGGTGGTCATGCGGGAGAAGGAGTTTGGCATATGGCGGCCCATTACCTGGCATGATTATTTGGAAAATGTCAAATATTTGGCGCTGGGTCTTATTCGTTTAGGCCTCGAAGAAGGGGACAAGGTCGCCATGATCGGGGACAATCGCCCGGAAGGTCTTTGGGCGGAAATGGCCGCGCTCTGTGCCAGAGGTGTGGGTGTATGGCTGTTCCAGGACTCCTTGATCGAGGAAGTCAAGTATATCATTGACCATTCAGACACAAAATTTATATTCGGTGAAGGTCAAGAGGAAGTCGACAAGGCCATCTCCATTTTTAATGAATGTCCCAGGCTGGAAAAGATTATCTGGGATGATCCAAAAGGGATGCGAAACTATAATGAAGACTATCTGATCAGCCTCAAGGAAGTTCAGGAGCTGGGCCGGGAACTGGAACAACAACAGCCGCAGTTATTCAAAGAGATGATCGATAAAGGCCACGGAGAAGAAGTAGCCTTACTGTTTTATACTTCCGGAACCACCTCTCTCCCCAAAGGCGCACTCCTTTCCCACAATAACATGTTGACCATGGGCCAGCACCTCATGGCTGTGGATCCGTGCAAGCCCACGGATGATTATGTCTCTTATCTCCCCTTTGCCTGGATCGGAGAACAGATGATGTCGATCTCCTGCGGGTTACAGGTGGGATACACCATCAATTTCCCCGAGGCGCCTGAAACCGCTCAGGATAATATCAGAGAAATCGGCCCCCATGTGATGTTCGCCCCTCCGCGGATGTACGAGCAGATGACCCGAACGATCCAGGTTAAGTATTTGGATTCCACCTGGATCAAACGGAAATGCTATGAGTTCTCCACCAAGATCGGTTATCATGTTGCAGACCTTAAGTTTCAGAAAAAAACCATACCTTGGTACTGGGCATTTTTGGGGTGGTTGGCATCGATTACGATCCAGAATAAAGTTAAAGATCATCTCGGTCTGTCTCGTGTCCGAAATGCCTATACCGGCGGGGCGGCCATGGGGCCGGACCACTTTCGTTTTTTTCATGCCCTTGGGGTCAATCTCAAACAGATATACGGCCAGACCGAAGTCGCCGGTATTTCGGTGGTGCATCGCAGCGGAGACATAAAATTTGATACCGTGGGCCATCCGATCCCGGAAACGGAAATAAAGATCACCGAAGAAGGAGAGATTCTTACCCGAAGCCCGTCGGTTTTTCTGGGTTATTATAAAAACCCGGAAGCGAACAAAGAGACTCTGAAGGACGGGTGGTTGTATTCAGGTGACAAAGGGTTTATCGATGATGACGGTCACCTGGTTGTCTTTGATCGTACCAAGGACGTCTTTACCCTTAGAGACGGAAAACCTTTCTCTCCCCAGTATCTGGAAACCCGCATGAAATTCAGCCCATATGTGAGAGATTCATGGGTCATCGGAGACCAGCGGGAATATGTCACCGCAGTCATCTGTATCGATTACTCCGTGGCGGGCAAATGGGCTGATGAAAAAAAGATCAATTATACGAGCTATCAGGAACTATCCCAGATTCCCGACGTCTACAACCTGGTGGAAGCGCAGATACGTCAGGCCAACAAGGATCTCCCGGAAGCCGCCAGAGTCGAAAAGTTCATCAACCTGTACAAGGAATTCGATGCAGATGATGATGAACTTACACGAACGCGCAAACTTCGGCGGGCTTTTGTTGAGAAAAGGTATCAGGAAATTGTGGACGCCCTCTACTCGGATAATGATAATGTGCATATCGATACCACGGTCAAGTATGAAGATGGGAGACAGGCACACATTAACATCGATCTTCACATTAGAAAGATAGAACCTTTGGACCATAACCCATAACATCGATGGAAAGGTAGAACAGAAAATGGAACTTTTTTTGATGACCGTTACCACGGGCATTATGGTTGGCGGCATCTATGCTCTGGTCGCCCTTGGATGGGTGTTGATATATAAATGTTCCGGTGTGCTGAATCTGGCCATGGGCGAACTGACGCTCATAGGGGCTTATGTTTCTTTAAGCTTTTATTCAATGGGCATGCCCTTTTTACTGGCACTTTTACTTTCCCTGATTGTAGGACTGGTTCTGGGGATACTGACCGAAAGGATTTTTCTGGACAAGCTCATCGGCCAACCCGTTCTAACGGTGATTATGGTAACCGTAGGTCTTTCATTTTTCTTTAAAGGAACGGTGGAATTTATATGGGGTACGGATACCCGTGTATTCACCCCACCGGTATTTTCAATTGAGCCGATTCACATAGGACCCGTCATTGTTGGTCAAGCGTATCTCTGGAGTTTTGTGGCCGCCATCATCCTTTTAATCATTTTTGTCTGCTTTTTTAAATATACCCGGTGGGGCCTTGCCATGCAGGCCACAGCCGACGATGAGATGGCCGCGCTCTCCCTTGGCGTGAGTGCCAGATTCGTCTATGCGGCAGCCTGGGCAATCGCTTTCATGGCGGCCGGTGTCGGCGGGACCCTTTTGGGTAACATCAACGGGCTCAACATCTCCGTGGGGTACCTTGGTCTGTTGGTTCTCCCTGCGGTGGTGCTGGGGGGGCTAAATTCCGTACCCGGCGCTATTGTGGGTGGAATTACCATCGGCGTATTACAGAACCTCTGTGGGGCATATCTGGATAGATATTTCCCCGGCGGTGTAAAAGAGGTCGCCCCTTTTGCATTCATGGCGGTCTTTTTGCTCTTCAAACCCCATGGGTTATGGGGATGGGAGCGGATTGAACGCGTCTAACCGCGTTGCGAGTTTCGTGTTACGCGTTACGGGCTAAATGAACTGTAACACAACCCGTAACCCGCAACTCGCAACCCAAAAACGGAGTTTTTTTTATGTCAACAACCTGGCTTCCATGCGGTGTCTACCACCAAAATTATGTTCAGGATCATGCCTGGTGGCAGACGAAATTTATCAAAGCCAAAATGATACTGCTCTTAATCATCCTGTTTGTCATCATTCCCCTGGTGGCCGATTCTTATGTGCTCAGCATCCTAAATTTGGTTGGATATACCATCCTCGGTGCTATCGGCGTACAGCTTTTGATCGGCTTCTGCGGTCAGATAACCCTGGGTCATGCAGCATTTATCGCGGTGGGCGCATATACCAGCACCCTGCTTATCCTTGAGTTTCCCTGGCCGAAAATATTGATGGACTGGGGTCTTGCCTATCCTATCAGCATCCTCATTGCGGCAATTGTATCCGGCGCATGGAGTGTACTCTTTGGACTCCCTTGCGCCAGGGTCAAAGGATTTTATCTGATATTAACCACCATGGCCGCTCAGTTCATCACCGTAGATTTTATTATTACGGGATATGTGAGCCAGATCGGCGGACGGGGACAGGCCTTTTCTTTGCCTCCGGGGACCATCAAGGTCGGACCGTGGATTATCGACAGTGACCTTAAGGTCTATTTCATGATGCTTGTCTTGGTGATTGTTTGTGTCATCGGCGTGCTCAATCTGATCAGGTCCAGGGTGGGCCGGGCCTGGATTGCCATAAGGGACAATGACATTTCTGCGGAGGTCATGGGAATAAATGTTGTCAAGTATAAACTTCTGGCCTTTTACGTGGCAGGGTCTATTGGGGGCGTTGCGGGGGCATTCTGGATCAGCAACCTTGCTGCCATAAGCCCCGAGCACTTTCCCTGGTTTTGGTCTCTGTGGCTGGTGGGTGTGATCCTCATCGGCGGGGTGGGTTCCATACACGGAACCATATTCGGGGCGGTGTTCATGGTCGTTGTCATGGAGATGTTGCAGCTGGCCGTCATACCGCTGGCCGATACCTATCCCAAGCTTTTAATGGATTTTCTGTTTATCAAGGAGGCCGCTTTTGGTTTGGCCATCTGTGTGTTTATGATATTTGAACCCAACGGTTTGGCCTATCGGTGGTGGCAAATGAAGAACTATTTCAACCTGTGGCCGTTTTCATATTAAAATCGAGAAGGTACGTTGGGTGTTCGAGCACCTTACATTCAACTGTTTAACGATATGGACGCCTTATTTGAGCGATTTTATATGAGCATGTCACCATTTGAAATGCTCGAATTGGATGAAAGAAAAAAAGGAGGTGGTAAAAAGGTAGAAAGCGAATTGGTAAGGAACCCGGTGGAAATTTTACTCTCTTAAAAGGGGGAAAGAAATTATGTTTGGTAAAAATATGTGTTCAAAGATTTTCGTAGTCATATTTACTGTGGCTTTGGTTGTTGGATTTTCATCAATGGCCGGAGCTGCAAAAATTAATGTGGGCGCGCTCAATGACATGACCGGAGCGACCTCGGATGTGGGCAAAGATTATGCCCTGGGCATTGCAGAAGCAATCCATTATGTCAATGATAATGGCGGGGTCAACGGCAAGCAGATCAAGCTGTATCAGTTTGACTACGGCTATCGTATCCCCGAGGCGCTGACCAAATACAAACTCTTCAAAAGGCTTAAAAGCGTTGCCATTCTGGGATGGGGGACCGGTGATACCGAGGCACTGTCGCCGACCATAACCAAGGATAAAATACCGTATGTGTCCGCATCCTATTCAGCGCATCTGACGGATCCTAAAAAGACCCCTTACAATCTTTTTTTTGCAACCGATTATTCAACCAACGCCAGGGCGGCAATCACAGCCTGGTTTGACAAAAAGTGGCCCAAGCACAAGGATTTCGGAAAAAGAAAACCGCGGTTTCTCACCTCTTACATGTTTGCTTCTCCTTATTGCAGTGCGCCGATCAAGGCCATAAAGGATCAGGCTGAGATTCTCGGTTTTGAAATCGGACCGGATCAGTCTGTTTCATTGTTTGCCATTGATACCAAAAGCCAGGTTCTGGCCATGAAAGATTTCAAACCGGATCTTGTCTGGCACGGGAACACCACCATGTCTGTGGCAGCCACGGTTCGTGATGCCTATGCTTTAGGTCTTGGAGCGGATCACATTGTCAATAACTGGGGGTTTGACGAGAATCTGCCCAGATTGGCAGGCAAGGCTTCCGAAGGGGTTATGGGCGTTGCAGTTTGTGCATTCTACGGCGAAGATGTGCCGATGATGGACAAGGTGGTCGAGTATGCCAAAAAATATAACCCGGGCATTCCCCCTGAAAAGCGTCTCATCCGGACGGTACAGGGATGGGGTGACGTACTCATCTTATGGGAAGCATTAAAACGTGCGGATAAAGCCGGAGGTTTAAGCGGTGAGAACATTCTGAAAACCGGTTTTGAAACCATGAAAAATTTTGACATCGGTCTGGGTGCAGCACCGGTTAACTTTACGGCAACAGATCATCGTGTCGCCGGAATTGTGCCGATTTATGAAATCAAAGACGGCAAATTCCAAATCGTTGAAAAAGTCGATTTGAAAAGTCGCTGGCCGAAGAAATGGGCCGACGAGTGGCTCGGATGGTAAGGAGGTCTTAAGGCTTTGTCGAACAAAGAGATGATATTAAAGATCAACAATATTGAGGTCAAGTATCACGAGGTCATTCTGGTTATAAAGGGGGTCTCCATTGAAATCCCCAAAGGTGCCATTGTGGCCCTTCTGGGCGCCAATGGAGCCGGTAAGAGTACGACCCTAAAGGCCATCTCCGGACTCTTGCGACATGAGGACGGCGAGGTCACCGATGGGTCGATTGAATTCATGGGACAGCGGATCGATAAAACAGCCGCTGAAAAGATCGCCAAGATGGGCATTGTCCAGGTCATCGAGGGACGACGGGTATTCGAGCACCTCACCGTGGAGCAGAACCTGAAAGTGGGCGCTCATATGAGAAAATACGGTCGATCCATTAAGGCCGGACTCGACATGGTGTACCATTATTTCCCGCGTCTTAAGGAAAAACGTAACGAGACCGCCGGGTTTATCAGCGGCGGAGAGCAGCAGATGACGGTGGTCGGGAGGGCCCTGATGACCAGCCCCAAACTGATCCTCCTGGATGAGCCCTCCATGGGCCTGGCCCCGCTTCTCATCCATGAAATTTTCAATATTATTACAAAGCTCAACCAGGAGGAGAATATATCGATTCTTCTGGTGGAACAGAATGCCAAACTTGCCCTTAATGTTGCTCCTTATGCCTATGTGATGGAGAACGGCCGCATAGTCATGGACGACACCGCCGAAAAACTCCGAGAGAATCCAGATATCAAAGATTTCTATCTGGGACTGACTGATGTTGGGGGCCGTAAAAGTTTTCGGGATGTAAAACACTACAAGCGAAGAAAACGATGGCTTACCTAACCCTTTATATAAAATAGGGGAGGAATAAAATGCATAAAAGATCATTTATACTTACATGTTTGAGTGTTGTCGTCATCGCTGCCATGCTGTCGGGTTGCGCAGGAACGATGGTAACGCCCACGCAGCAGAATTTTAAGGCGCCGGTGGTTACCCTCGATTCGATGGAAGTTGCCCATGCTTTTGGATACTGGTATTTTTCAAAGAAAGTCAAACCCACCAAGGGGAAACCGGACAACGTTGGCGCACCCCTTGACCTTGCGTTTATCTTTAACATTGAAAATCCCAATGAATATGCTGTAAAAATGGAGAACTTGAAGTTCACCGTAGCTTTTGAAGAGTTCGATCTTAATACGGTGGCTTCCACAGACACCATGTGGATCCCGGCCGGCAAGACCAACCAAGTCCGGGTGCATGCTCACTTTGATGTGAGACAGTCTTTGTTGAGTCTTCTGGTCACCGGCGGCTTTCAGTTGAAAGCCAAAGGAACCAACGCTTGGGCTCAGCTTGAAAAATGGTGGACCGGAATTCCCGAATACGCTGTTCCCGTTCATGTAAAAGCCGGTGCTGCAGTTTTCAAAGCAGACGGCCTGACCCAGGTGACCACTTTCAAAGCTACATTTCCCTAATCATGTAACAGGTTGCGTATTCCAGCCACATACCGGTTGGCGTGCGCAACCTGTTTTAGTTCAATAGCGAAAATATCCGAGGTCTTTTATGGGGCTATACGATTTTACGTTTTATGATCTTATCGATAGAAACGCCGTTTGTTTTGGTGACAGCGCTGCATGGTTCGAGGTTGACGACCACCGGACCATGACCTTCGTTCAGTATAAAGAGATGGTGGATCGCATGGCCTGCGGCCTGCAAAGATCCAATATTAAAAAGGGCGATCGCATCGGAGTTCTGGGGAAAAACAGTCGTGAGTACTTTATCCTTTATGGGGCCGCTGCTGCCTTGGGAGCAATCGTTTTGCCGGTTAACTGGCGACTATCAGCCGACGAGATCCATTTTAACCTGAATGATTGTGAACCCGAAGTGCTCTTTGTCGATGCAACGTTCCAGACACTGACCCAGGACTTGAAAGACCGTCTTCCGACCATAAAAAAATACTATAATCTCCAACCCAAAAGCGGAGACTTTATCGCGGTTGATTCTTTAATGAATAATCAGGGCGACTTTGAAGCGGTAGATGTTTCCGACGATGACGGTCTGGTTCTGATTCATACCGCCGCTGTGGAAGGAAATCCCAGGGCTGCCTTGCTGAGCCATGGCAATCTCATGTGTGCCGGTCTCCATTTGAACCATTGCTTTAATCTGACACCCGAAGACGTTCATTTAAATCTTCTGCCCATGTTCCATGTCGGCGGTCTTTTTATGGCCTTGAACAGCTTTCAAGCCGGTGCTCTGAACGTAAACATGAGAAAATTTGAAGCTGAAAAGGCGGTTGAGCTCATCGAAGATAAAAAGGTTTCCATCTTTTTCGATTTTTCGCCGATACTCGCTTCCATCCTCGATCAGCACGAAAAAACCGGTAAAGATATCAAAAGTCTCAGAGCGGTTATGGGGCTGGATGTTCCGGAGACCATCGAGAAATATCAACATCTTACCGGCGGCACGTTTTACACCATTTACGGACAAACGGAGACCACCGGTTTGGCCACCATGGGGCGTTACAATGACAGACCGGGGTCGGCCGGGAAAACGATACCCCTTGGAAATGTGAGACTTGTCGATGATTATGATCGTCCGGTTCCAAACGGACAGGTGGGCGAAATCACCATGAAGGGGCCTTTGGTCTTTAAAGGATACTGGAATCTTCCAGAAGATACCGCCACCACATTTCGAGAAGGGCGGCACCACACCGGAGATTTGGGCCGCTTTGATGCGGATGGTTTTCTCTGGTATTCAGGCCGTAAGGCGGAGAAAGAGCTTATAAAGCCGGGGGGAGAAAACGTCTATCCTGCAGAAGTCGAAAAAGTGATTCTACAGCATCCGGCCGTTGAAAAAGCGGTTGTCTTCGGAGTTCCCGATCCCAAATGGAAAGAGGGGATCAAGGCCGTCTGCCGGTTAAAAGCCGATGAAAGATTGGAGCCTCAAGATCTTATACAGTTTGTCGGCGGGCGTATCGCCAGTTTTAAAAAGCCTCAATACGTAGAGTTTGTCGCCGACATGCCGACCCTCGAAGATGGTTCGCCGGACCGGGAAAAATTAAAAGCGTTGTATGGCGGCACACAGTAAAATTGAAATTCACTGTTTTGTATGAAGTTCAATTCCTTTCCATCGAAAACCTTCAAAAAATATCCACTGAGTCCCTGAACCCAACGTCATGTTCAGACAACACCCGAATATCCGCATAAATTTTACGATGTGTCGTTATTTTGTATGGCGCATTTAGGGCATTTCCGAGTTAAAAGGATTCATACCCAATGAACAAAAAATGTTTAAATGAGAAGCCCACCTCCAAAGAATCTGTTGAAGGGATCGTAACTCCACGCACTTGTGATGCCTGCGGGCATCATGAAATAGGGATTACCGCCCAAAATGGAACGGACATTCCACTTAAGCCGGGGATGAAGATCCGGGTAACGGAGGAATAGCGTGATTAGAAAAATCATTTCAGGCGGTCAAATCGGTGCAGACCAGGCTGCATTGGATGTTGCCATAAAATTGGGATTTCCCCATGGCGGGTGGATTCAGAAAGGCCGTAAAACCCAAAGCGGGATACTGCCTGCAAAATATCAACTGAAAGAATTGTCCACCGCCGGCTATAAACGACGGATAGAACAGAATGTTATCGATTCTGACGGGACGGTGATAATCTCCCATGGAGAACCGACCGGCGGTGCTGAATACAGCCGGAAGATGGCAGATAAACATCGCCGTCCGTGTCTGCACGTGGATTTGAAAGAAAGCTCAACGTTTGTCATCGCATCCAAGATAAACACCTGGGTCTTGGAAAACAACATCGAAGTTCTGAACGTGACGGGTTCAAGGGCCAGCGAAGATTCCACCATTTACAAAGATACCATGGACATTGTCGAAGGTTCAATATTACTGGGACTGGTTGAGGCAAAGCCCGGTGAGCCTGTGAGTGATGAGCACCCATCGGATTATTTAGACAAAGGCCTTATCCCTCCCATAACCGTTGATGGAGCCGTTGTAAAATTAATATCAGAAATGCACTTGCACGATCGGGTGCAATTGGCGAATTTAAAAAGAGAGGAATTGGCCCAACTCGATGTGTCTTTAGGTCGATATATAAAAGACCAGTTGTTGCGAAACGGCGTTAACAGACTATTGTTCGAATCTTGTATGACGGCTTCGGGAAAGGTCTTGCTCAATGAGAGCGATGCGTCCTTGGTGATCATAGAAAAACTCTGGGAGAAATTAAAAGAAACTCACCGGTTGAGAATTTTAAAGTGAAAGCACAATCTTCGGCCACGGTAAAAATTAGAAACACCCTAATTGAACGGCGCTCAAATGATCCGGGTTACATTCGTTAAAACCGAAGATCGACCCTATCGGAAAGGGATGAACCCGGAAAGCACCACAGCGGTTTTACAGGTGATGGTGGATGCGGACGAATTGGATAAAAACCTGGTGAATTTGGTTTTTAAGCATTATGAAGAGATGAACCAAATGCGAGACACGGCCCAAAAGGAAGCAATACGCGAATATCATGCGTTTCAGGCCGTTCTCCACCGCTGTGTAAGATAAATCCGTAAGTATCGGGGTGAAAACCATGAATCTGTTCAGCGGCATCTCATACAATTTCAGGGGGCTCAAACTTGCTGTGAAAACGCCGGGGCTGCTGGTTTTGGGACTGGTCCGGCTGGTGATAATCGTGGTGGTTACCCTTGTCACGGCGGCCTTTATTCTCGAGTACCATCAAGAAATTCTGAATTTAATATGGGGCCGGCCGGAGAGCGCATGGTTGGTCTGGCTGTGGCGTCTTGTTTCATGGCTCGTGGCGTTGCTGCTCGTGGGACTTTCGGCAGTGCTTTCCTTTCTCATCTCCCAATTTCTGTTCAGCGTGATCATCATGGATGCCATGTCCAGAATCACCGAACAGCGGTTGACCGGTGGGCAAAAAGAATCCCGACACGTGCCATGGCTTAAGTATTTTTTCTACCTTCTCAGACAGGAAATCCCAAGGGCTGTTATTCCGGTGATGATTTTGCTGCTGCTCATGATCGTTGGCTGGTTCACACCGTTGTCTCCTGTGCTGACCGTCATCTCCTCACTTGCGGCGGGAATATTCCTGGCCTGGGACAATACAGATCTGGTTCCTGCAAGAAGACTTGAACCCTTTGGCAGCCGGTTTAAATTTTTGCTCAGAAACTTTAACTTTCACCTCGGTTTTGGACTGTGGTTTCTGATCCCGGGGCTGAACATCATTTTTTTATCTTTTGCGCCGGTGGGGGCCACACTTTTTTATGTGGAGCGCATCGACGGCAAAATTGAACCCTAACTATTGGGCTAACATTGGGGGCAAGATTACCGTTCGTTTGATAATTTAAGAAAGAATGATAAAAAGAAACCCGTCATGATCAGCACCCCGGAGAGACGGATTCCCCAGGAGAAATACCCCCTGTCCGCAATTACGCCGATCAATGTCGGGACAACGCCGGCACCTAAAACAAAAGCGATGGGTATGCCTAAAGAGACGGCCACATTTCGGTTTTCAGGTGTACTGATCGATGACAATGCAGCAAACCCGGCGGGGAACGCGCAGACCGCCAGCATGGGTTGGAGAAATACTAAAACGGCCACCCAGGGCGTTGAAACCATACCCAGCAGCAGTGTGAGAATCCCGGTGACCAAAAACACGCTCACCAGAACGGTTTTCGCTCCAAGCCGGTCTGTTGCCCATCCGCCGATAAACGCCGTGCCGAGGGTCGAAATCCGGGAAATGCCCACCAGGGTGTTGGCCCAATCTTGACTTACGCCATGTTCGGTGACCAGGTATAACGGAAGCATGTTATAGATTCCAAGGGTGCCGATAATGGCCAAACTGAATAGAAAAATCAAAATCCAGAAAGCCGGAATCTTAAGAAGGGTCTGGATCGATGAAAAATTGGGTGCTTCTCCGTAGAAATTTCCGCCTTTTCCAAATTTGACAAAGACAATACCGGTAATCACCGAACCGATTCCCACCAAAAATAAAATATTGCGCCAGGCGAGCCAATGGAGAAGTATTTCAGCCACTAGGGGTGTTAATACAAAGCTCAAATTGGGGGCAAGTTCATGAATGGCGATGGCTTTGCCCCAGTGCCTGGGATCCACCAGGGATGTTACCGTTGTAACCCCCGATGGAAGATAGATTCCCGCTGAAATCCCCAGAAGGAACATGGACACTCGCATGGCAAAGAGACTTCTGCTGAAAGAGATAAATGAAAGGGCGGCACCCACAGCTATCGCCGAGACAATAATGGTCTTTTTATGGGTTATCCGAGACGATATATACCCGGATCCCAACAAAGACAGGAAGTACCCCATGGAAAGGAACAGGAAAAGCGAACCGGCATTCCCATGACTCAATCCCAAATCTTTTTCGATGGTCGGCAATAATGGCGCCGGGATGAGTCGGCCCGTAAAGTTTAATAAAAAAATGGAGGTTACCAGCAAAAGTGGTGTAAGTTGAGAGCGAAAAGTCCTCCCTCCGGCCGTATGGTCGTTGCCGACCCGGCTTTTTTCAACAGTGTTCAAGAGTTATATTCCCAACCCGGATCCTCTGGAATTGCGGATGAAGCATTTCCAAGGGATACCCGCGAAATTCGACATTAATGTATTTTAACGTCCTATGATTGTTAACAGACTTTTTGTCCCAAAAAGAACAAAATTTAACCATGGGGGGAGCAAAAAATGAGACCATATAGCGTTTGTTGACAATTTTCAACGGATTCTTTAATATATTGAATTCGTGGATGTCTCTTCCCGCGCCGATGCCGGTACGGTGAGCAAGGCGAATACAATCCACCAACGTGCCGTCCTTATTAGTGTCCAAAATATATATAGTCCCATAAGCTTCATCTCTGACTTTTTTCCCGAAGCGTTTTAAATGGCTCTACCTTCAGAAACTTTCTTGGCAAGAGTAAATCATCGAAGTGAAGCCTGGGCCGTATTGGTGGGAGGCTACATTTTCTCGCACAAATTCAGGATACGACCCAGGCTTTTAATGCAAAGGCAAAAATCCCCTGTCATTCTGCAGAGGTAAAAGGAGATTAAAAAAAAGAAGAAATCTCTTGTATTAAAGCCCCCGGGAGGTGGGTCCCAGGGGCTAAAGGAGGTCAGGTCATAAATCAATTGATTATTGGCCTAACGATCATATAATAATAACACATTGTGGTATGTCAATGGGGTTTTAAAAAAACCACGGGATAGGCGATGCAGGCCGCTCTTGCTAAAAGGACGGTTCAAAAGCGTGAGAAAAGAATATTTGATGTGCTGCCAGAATCGACAAAGACCTTTCAGAAATTGACCGGCTGGTATTTGGGCTTGAATCGGTCGAGAAACTTAAATCTTATATTCGCATTTAACACAGGGATGCGCGTCGGTGAATTAAGGTTGCTAAAATGGACATATGTTGATAGGGTTAATAATTATATAAGGTTGCCTGAGGAGGTCACAAAAGAGGGAAGACCCAAAAATATTCCAATAAACCATAATGTGAAAAAAACACTGGATTCACTCCCGAGAGCGATTCTGCACGATTATGTCTTTACATACAAAGGGCAGCCCATTACAAGCCCCGGAGGCCTGAAAAGGTCTTTCAAAACCGTCTGTAAAGAAGCCGAAATCCCTCATGGTACTAAAACACCGAACGGAATTATATTTCACGACATACGCAGGACGGTAAAAACCAATATGCTCAATGCTGGAGTTGACAAGGTGCATAGAGACTTGATTTTAGGGCATAGCTTGAAGGGAATGGACATTCACTATATGGCTCCGGGTGAGGATGCGTTGAGAAAAGCAATAGATAAATATACTATGTGGATTGATGGTCAAATATCAAATCTTGACCATTCTCTTGACCGTGAAGTAAAAAGGGAGTCGACAGGATAGGCTAACTAACTGAAAAATTGGTACGCCTGGCAGGATTCGAACCTGCGACCTACGGATTAGAAGTCCGTTGCTCTATCCAGCTGAGCTACAGGCGCCCGAAAAATTAAAAACCTGTAAATAACATATGCCCGTTGTCATGTCCATAAAAAATATTTGGATTGATTGGGCGGTAGGTTCTTCCGCGTATGCCATGTCCCATTGAAATGTTATTATGAAAAAAAAGACAACAAGAAAAAAAAGCACCCAGAAAAAAACGGATCTCATAAAGACTGACAAATCTACCGGCAATGGCGCAAAGGCCAAGGATCTTTCCTCGGATACGGCCCTGGTTAAGTATGACCCGCTCCAAAGATATCTGGCGGAAATCAGTAAATACAAGCTCCTTACCAGAGAGCAGGAGATTGAACTCGGCAAAAAAGTTCAGGAGGAGGGGGACAGTGAGTCTGCATACATTATGGTGACCGCCAACCTTAGACTTGTGGTAAAGATCGCCTTGGAATTTCAGCGGGTCTGGATGCAGAATCTTTTAGACCTGATTCAGGAAGGCAATATCGGACTGATGCAGGCGGTTCAAAAATTTGATCCCTACAAAAATGTCAAGTTCTCATATTACGCTTCATTTTGGATAAAAGCCTATATTCTCAAATTCATTATGGACAACTGGCGCCTCGTAAAAATCGGAACGACCCAGGGGCAGCGGAAACTGTTCTTTAAGCTAAAAAAAGAAAAACAGAAACTGATTGACCAGGGGTTTGATCCGAAACCGAAGCTTCTTTCCGAGAGACTGGGCGTATCCGAACGCGAAATCATAGATATGGACCAGCGGCTGGACGGCTGGGACGTCTCTCTGGATGCGCCATTGAAAGATGATTCAGATACGGAAAGGATAGATTTTATAAATACAGACGCCGAATCAACAGAAGATCAGGTGGCCAAGAAGGAGATCGAGGCCCTTCTTCATAATAAAATTGAAGAGTTCAAAAAAACCATGACGTTAAGGGAACTTGAAATATTTGACCGTCGAATTTTTGCCGACGCTCCTGCAACGTTGCAGCAGATCGGTGACCGCTACAATATATCAAGGGAACGTGTCCGTCAGGTAGAAAAAAACATTATCAAGAAGCTAAGAGACTTTTTCAAGCGGGAAATCCCCGATTTTGATTCTTACGAAAACGTCAATGTCTCTGATTAAAGAGGAAGTATATAAAAATGAAGGACAGTTTTTTAAACTTGACCATCGTTGGTATGGTCATTTTAATTTTTTCCGGTTGTACGCAGTATGTAAAGCCCGCTGAAACCTTCGATCAAGATCAAGGCGAGGCGGCGATAGGTCCGGTTGAACATGAAAGTCCCTATTATTACTATTCAGAGGCCCAGTTTCAGCGAAAAAAAGGCAACCTGGACAAGGCGATTGATTATCTGAATAAAGCGATTCAGGAAGACCCTGAATCCTCCTATCTGCAATTAGAGTTGGCACTCGTGCATCTCCGCCAAAAGGACCCCCAAAGCGCCATCAAAATTGTCGAAACGGTGATTGCAAAAGAGCCCGAAAACGTTCCTGCGCTGGTCATATCCGGAAGGTTGAATCAGACGCTTAAACTGATTGATCCTGCTGAAAAAGCGTATGAAAAAGTGATTTCCCTAGATCCGAAACAGAAGGATGTCTATTTGCTTTTGGGCGGTCTGTATATGCAGGAAAACAAACTGGATGAAGCATTAAGGGTCTACCAACAACTTGTCAGGAACTTCCCGGGATCCTATGCGGGACATTTCTTCATTGGAAAAATTTATGCTGCCAAAGGGAATCTCAAAAAGGCGGAAAAAGAATTCAGACAAACCATAGAATTAAATTCCGATCTTGAGGAGCCGCGTTTTGAACTGCTGGATCTGTATAAAAAAAGGGGCAAAGACAAAGAAATTATACGGCTGTACCAGGAAATTCTTGAAAAAGATCCACGAAATATAAGGGCGGCTATGGAGTTGGGGTATTATTACCAGCAGAAGGGGAGGTTGTCCCATTCAGAAAAAATTTTTCAGGATCTGGGGGTCAGAAGCGACAGTGAAAAAGAAGTTGTCCGAACGGTTGCTCAGCGCTATTTGGAACCCAAGAAATATGGGGCGGCAGTGGTCATTCTTGAGGGTATGTTAAAGGGTTCTCCGGACAGTTCGGATCTTCATTATGTGGCCGGTGTTGCACTGGATGGGAAAAAAGAATGGGACAAGGCCATCGAGCATTTTAAAAAAGTGACTCCGGATTCCAACTTTTATCAGGAAGCCGCGGTTCGGATTGCATTTTTATACCAGGAACAGAAAAAAACTGAACACGCCATCGATTATTTAAACAGTGTCATTAAAATCGTCCCCGACAATTCGGATCTGTTGCTTTATCTGGGTTCCCTTTATGAAGAAAACAAAGAATTTTCAAAAGCTGAAAATGTTCTTAAGCAGGGACTTGAAATGGAACCCGACAATACCCGATTTTATTTTCGTCTGGGTGTTGTATATGATAAATGGGGTCGGAAAGCGGATTCAATCAACGCGATGAAAACGGTGATCAGACTGGATCCAAAGGATGCCACGGCATTGAACTATCTCGGTTATACCTATGCAGATCTTGGAGAGAAACTGGATGAGGCTGAACGTCTCATTAAAGCGGCATTGGAAGAAAAACCTGATGACGGGTATATTACCGACAGTCTGGGCTGGGTATATTTTAAAAAAGGACTTTTCGAAGAAGCGGTGAAATATTTGGAAAAGGCTGTCAGTCTGGTCCCCGACGATCCGATTATCCTCGAACATATGGGAGATGCATACCTTGAAATAAGCCATAAGGAAAAAGCGCTGGAATTCTACAAACGTTCGTTGTTGAACAAAAATGAAGACAAGGAGAATATAGAAAAAAAGATCCAGGAATTGACCGGCAAATGACATACACGACCCGATATATTCAGATTCCTTCGATTCTTTTTGTCGTCACTTTTTTTTTCTCAGCCTGCACCATCCTTTCCCCAAGGGTTTCCGAAAGACCCAAGGACCGTATTTCACTCGAAGCTGAAAAGATCATTTCGACGATAGAGAATCAAAATATTAAACTCAAGACCTTCAAAGGTGTGGGCAACATAAAATTCCGGAAAAACAAAAAAAAAGACGTTGCCGGCCGAATCGCATGGATCGCGTCAGCGCCTGACAGAATCCGGATCGTTTTAAGCAGCGTTTCAGGACAGCCCATGGTCAGTGTTGCCAGTGACGGTCAATGGCTCTATCTTAATTCCCATTCCAGTGGTGATTTTTATAAAAAACCTGCAACAGCTTCTTCCATGAGAAGACTTCTAACAATTTCCGTAAAAACTGAAGATATGGTTGATATTTTGGCCGGCCGTGTTCCGATCCATTCATATGATACTGTGGTTTTAACGGACAACAGATCTTACGTTTACAACACTGAAGGTCATATGGTTTCGACACGAAATGGAAGTAAAGGTTCGGGTCAAAATGGATATGTTCTTGTTCTTAAAAAAAAATGGGGGGACATCCTCGAGAAGATATACCTTGATGAAAAGAAAAAAAATGTTCAGAAGGTGGAAATGTTTAACGCAACCGGCACCCTTGCATATCGGGTTGAGTTTGATAGAATGCGGGCGGTAAACGGGTATCGGATTCCATCTCGATTGCTGGTTTCAAACAACGATGGCTCGGATTTTCAGATCGATGTGGACCGATACTGGGTCGACGCGATTGTCTCCCCGTCCGTGTTTGTTTTAACACCGCCGGAATAGCGCTTTGGCCCGAATTTTTCGCGAAGAATTTATCGGGTCTTTAAAATATTCGAAAATATAATTCAATGGACAGCGCAAAAGAGATGCGTTTTGCTGAAGAGAATACACTGGCCGGAGAGTTATACCCAACGAAGCCGCGATATCATAAAAAGACTGTTTAAATGACCCGGAGAAATTCTAAAAAAGTCGTTGCTCTGGAGGCCCGCCTCAGAGCCTGTAAAAATGTTGTTACACTGGGTGTGCGGCCGAATTTCAGTGATTACAGCCCTAACGCGGCGGAAATGATCCGCAAGGCCCAAAAAATATACTATCCGACCACCTTTTATGCAGAACTTTTTGATGCCATGGGAAAAAAAACGTTTCCCAGTTATCACACCTATAAATGTGTTCAGGATAAGATCAAGCAGACGGCACTGTTTGATCTTCTCGAAATACCCCATCCCAAAACACGGGTGTTTTATGGAAAACGGCAAAAAGGCATGATCGGCAGGCATTTCCAGTTCCCTTATATAGCGAAGATTCCCAGAGGATCGGCCATGGGAAGGGGGGTTTTTCTCGTCGAAAATCCGGACGATCTTCATCGTTATTGCAGCTTGGCCACTCCGGCATATATTCAGGAGTATATACCGTGCGACCGCGATGTTCGGGTGGTCGTCGTCGGAGATGAAATTGCACATGCCTACTGGCGCATAGCGCCCGCGGGTGAATTTAGAAGCAATCTTGCTGTGGGTGCAACCGTTAGCCTGGACCCCATACCCCAAGATGTTCTCGATCTTGCCCTGAATACCGCCCGAAAATGTCAGTGGGACGATGTCGGTATCGATATCATCGAAAATGACGGCCAACTCTATGTTCTTGAAGCCAACATGAAATATGGGAAAGAAGGATTCAGAAAGGCAGGGATAGATTACATGAAGTTTATGGAGAAAATGATCGAAGATGGAAAAATTTAAAAACAAAAATCTTAACGGGATCAGCAGCGCCTTGGCACGCCGAGAAAGTCAAATATTGTCTCCTCTGGCCACCATGAGTTCAGCAGGGGTCCGGCGATTCCACGATGAACGTCTTGCGGAAGGATACCGACAGACATTCTCGGTGGATGTCGACCGCATACTCCATTCCCGGGCATACACGAGATATATCGACAAAACCCAGGTCTTTTATCTGATTCGCCATGATCATATTACCCATCGTGTTCTCCACGTCCAGCTGGTGTCGAAAATTTCAAGGACCATCGGCAGATATCTGGGGTTCAACGAAGATCTCATCGAAGCCATTGCGCTGGGACATGATATCGGCCATACACCGTTCGGTCATGACGGCGAAAGGTTCTTATCCGAACTTTGTGATGCCAGCGGTATCGGTTATTTTCAGCACAATGTCCAGAGCGTACAGTTTTTAGACCGGGTGGAACGCAAGGGCAGGGGGTGGAATCTGTGCCTTCAGACACTCGACGGAATACTGTGCCATGACGGTGAAATTCATAATCAAGCGCTCAAACCGGATCGGGAAAAAACATTTGAGACCCTCGAAAGAGAAATGTCCGTTAAAAAAGCCGATCCATCGACCAAACTCATCCCAATGACCATAGAGGGATGTGTGGTCCGCATGGCAGATACCATCAGCTACATCGGTCGTGACATAGAGGATGCCATCCGGCTCAATATGATCAAACGGTCCGATCTTCCCAAGGAGAGTGTCGATATCCTCGGAAGCACCAACGGAACCATCGTGTATAATCTTGTGACCGATATTATCAACAACAGCTTTCAAAACAGCTATATCGCGTTCAGCCGGGAAGTTTCCGGTGCATTAAAGCGATTGAAGGGATTTAACCTGGAACGTATTTATATGAATCCAAAAATAAAAAAGGATTCAGGAACCATAAAAAAACTTTTTAAGATGCTGTTTGAAACATATCTTGAAGATATTGAAACCGAAAATCGGTCGTCGGTGATATTTACCGGGTTCCTGGAAAATATGTCGGAAGATTACCTGGATAATTACCCAAAAGAGGAAATCGTAAGGGATTTTATTGCCGGAATGACGGATCAGTATTTTTTAAGACAGTGTCCGGAAGATCGGCGGCCTGAAATCAGGTTTTACTAATCGGAATATTTCATGTAAAAATATCTGGAAGTAAAAAACACCCATGAAAAGAC
>JAAXQD010000206.1 GCA_012974475.1 Desulfobacterales bacterium | reverse complement strand
GAACGGTAGGAAATCCGGGCTTATCGTCTTTTTTAACCCCATCTCTCACAATAATCCATAAGATACCATCCATAAAATATTCGTTTTATCGGGAACGGATACGGTGTATTAGCCCTTGACGATTTCGTATAATTTACTATGATTCATCAGGCTTAATCCCTCAACTATGGAGTCGCTGCATGAAATCACACCATGATATATCAAGGATGTATATTAACGGACGGTGGGTCGGCGCAAATAGCCATGCAACCTTTCCCGTCTACAATCCGTCAAACGGCGAAAAAATCGGAGACGTTGCAGATGGAAACCGTGACGATGCCCAAAAGGCCATCCATGCCGCCCAGGAGGCCTTCGGCCTCTGGTCTGGCCGAACCGCCTATGCGCGTTCAAAATATCTTCACAAGGCATATCAGGTGATGATGGACAGCAAAGAACACTTGGCGCGGGTGATGACCCAAGAGCAGGGCAAGCCCCTGAAAGCCTCCAGAGGAGAAATTCAGTACGGTGCAGATTTTTTGCTCTGGTATGCAGAAGAGGCAAAACGGATTTACGGGGAAACGATCCCGGCACCCCGTTCCGACCAGCGTTTTATCGTGTTGCGTCAGCCGGTGGGCGTCGTAGCGGCCATTACACCCTGGAACTATCCCATGTCCATGATTACACGTAAAGTGGCCCCGGCTTTGGCTGCAGGCTGCACCATCGTGTTGAAACCAGCGGAGGCCACCCCCTTATGCGCCATCGAAATTTTCAAAATTTTTGAAAAAGCAGGAATCCCTGCCGGCGTTGTCAATCTCGTCACCGCTTTAAATCCCGCCCCGATCGGTGAGGTTTTTGCCACACACCCGATGATCCGAAAGATTACCTTCACAGGATCTACCCAAGTGGGTAAGATCCTGGCCAAAAAAGCAGCGGATCAGGTTAAACATGTTTCCCTTGAACTCGGCGGTCATGCGCCGTTTATTGTTTTCGAGGATTCCGACCCGGTATATGCTGCCAAGGGTGCCGTGTTGGTCAAATTTCTCAATACCGGACAAGCCTGCATCAGTCCCAACAGAATCTTTGTGCATCAAAGCATCATCGAACCGTTTATTGAGGAATTCAAAAGCCGGGTGTCCAAAATGCTTGCGGGCAGCGGTTTTGAAGACGGCGTGAGCATTGGGCCGCTGGTTAACGATGCCGCCATTCAAAAGGTAGAACGGCAGGTGAGGGATGCAGTGGACCAGGGTGCAACACTGATTTGCGGCGGCCAGAGGCTGAAGGATAACGATCTTGATAAAGGCTTTTTTTACGCACCGACGCTTCTGGGTGGTGTAACCCCGAACATGCTGATTTATCGAGAAGAGACCTTTGGCCCGGTAGCCCCTGTTATTACATTTAATACGGATGAAGAGGTTCTGGAAATGGCCAATGATACCAACTACGGCCTCGCTGCATATGTCTATACCCGCAGCCTTTCCCGCGCCATGCGCATGTTCGAAGGTCTACGGTTCGGCATCGTCGGCATTAACGATATTAATCCAACAGCTGCGGCAGCTCCTTTTGGCGGCATGAAGGAGAGCGGTCTGGGACGCGAAGGCGGGCGCGATGGTATTGCCGAATACCTTGAGACCAAGCTGGGCGGCTTCTCGATTTGAAAGGTGGATAACAGATGCGTGAAACAGGCCATCGGTTAAAGACACGGCACAAATTTCTCGATTTCCTTTACTGGAACCTGGTTGTTTCCGTACCGTTGATTACAGCGTGTATCGCCATCGGAAAAAATTCAGTTTTAGGGTTAATTTTATATCTCACCGCCTGTATCTTGCTTGCAACAGTCCTATTCAAATTTTACTGCACCCATTGCCCCCATTACATTCAAAGCGCCAAAACGTTAAAGTGTATGTTTTTTTGGGGGATCCCTAAGTTTTTTATGCCGGAACCCGGCCCTTTAAGCTTCCTTGACAAGGCTGTGGCCCTGTTTGCGATGCTCATTATTATACTGCTTCCCCTTTACTGGCTGTTGTTAGCGCCGGACTTGCTGATAATCTACGTGCTATCTATGGGAGTTACGGGTTCAACTTTAAAAAGATATGAATGCAGACGATGCACCTATTTTCAATGTCCGTCAAATAGTGTGCCGGAAGATTTACGCCCCTAACACTATATCAGTTTATGGGTCATCAGAACTTTCATGGCCCCCCGGCTGGATGAGCTCTGATTTTATCCGCCCAACGTACTGATGAACAAGAATAGCTTTCCGGGTGCCCATCTGTTCATGTACTTCTTATAAAATACCCGACTTTATAAACCGGCTTCGGCTTCCACTTCAGCCGCTATCCCCGTCCAGTCGTAATTGGACCGCCCATGGGCAATAGCCGCTGCAAAACGATCTTCCAATACCCGGACAAAACGCATCGGTGTATGGCTGTCCGTAGCGATTTCTGCGATCAACCTGACATCCTTTTGCCCCAAATGTAGTTTGAACATCGGTTCCATATATTTTTTTTCGATGATCTGCCGTCCATAATTCTGGTAGATGGGACATGCAAACAGCGTACTCCCGACGGCTTCAAGAAGGCTATTCGGGTCAGCGCCATTTTTGGAAACAAAAGTAAATGCTTCAGCCAAAGCCTCGATGGCCGAGGCAATCAGGAAGTTGGCAGCCAATTTGTTAAGATTGGCATCTGCCGGATTGGTTCCGAAATCAAAAACCTTCATGCTTATGGCCTCTAACAACGGTTTAGCCCTCGCTTTGGCCGCTGCTTCACCGGCAATGAAATAAGATTGATTTTTCCCCTGCACGGCGTCGGGCCGTCCCATTACGGGCGCTGCGATATAATAGCCGCCGAATTTAGATTGTTGTTGGGCCAGCCGTGCAGCGGTCTTGGGCAAAATTGTACTCATCGAAATATGAATTCCGTCTTGGCCCAGGCATTCGGCCAACTCTCCGTTTTCACCGACCAAATCGGCCAAAGCGCTGTCGTCTGACACGCAGCTCATTACGATTCCACCCGGTTCAGCGACATCCCAGGGGTTGGTCTTTACCTCTGCCCCCAACTCGATAACAGATGACGCCTTTTCAGGCGTTCTATTATAAACGGTTAACGTGTGTCCTGCCTTCAGCAGGTTGATTGCCATGGGGCTGCCCATCATCCCCAGACCGATGAATCCGATTTTCTGCTTTTTTTGCATGCTTGCCACCTCTTGCGTGATTTTAACTTTAAATGCGCATAAAAAAATAGATAAAATAGATTGTCTTGTCCTATCTTAACAAATCGGATGGAGATTTTGAAACCAAAAAAACATTGAAATGCCGAAACAACCTCCAAGGGTTGAATAACATCAAGCCTATCAACAACTTGACTTTGCACAAAAACATCTATAATTGGGCCTTTAATAAAGGCTTTCAATTATGGGCGAGGGGGGTTCGTTCTTTGGGGAATATCCATTTGTCTTAAGTGAGAGCCTGAATTTTTCCAGCGCTGCAAAAGCTCTCTATGACTCGATGTCGGGGCAAGTGAACCGGTCAAATTCCTCCCAGAAAATCGATCGGACGGCATCTGTCTCTCTGAGAATTTCATGACGCGCCCCTGGAATCTCCATATAGCTACAATTTGGGAGCAAAGAACAGATTTTCTTTTGAGCCTTGGTGGATACGATGCGGTCCTCACCGGCACTGATTATCAGAATCGGTGTTGTGATCTTTTTGGCAAACCCGGGTTCATGGAGAATGTCTGTCGATTTTATGGCCGCTGAAAGCCATCCGTACGTCACGCCCCCAAGAGCAAGGTCCGGATTTTCCAAGATTGTTTTAGCTGTTGCCATAAACCGCGCAGGGTCTGATGTGAGGGTGTTGCCTTCAAATTTTTCATCCGTGTTGTCCCCTGATCCAAAGGTATATGCATGATTAAATCCGGTTTTATTTGCAACCCGGGAAATAAACCTTGCACACCATCGGGTCAATGAAGACATGAAAACATCTACCATCGGCGCTGTCAAGACCATCCTATCTGCCATTCCGGGGTGATCGTGAATAAAACGGAGTGCAATATGACTGCCCATGGAATGGGCAAGAATGATCAGCGGATCAATGGCTTGCGGCATAACGATATTGCTGACGAACATTTTCAAATCATTCAAGTAAACGTCGAAATCCTCGATAAACCCCTTATGTCTATCCGCCAGCATCCGTGTTGAAAGACCCTGGCCGCGCCAGTCCAAACTGTACACATCAAAACCTCTTTCAATCAGCTCGCCGATGGTTTCTGTATATTTTTCCATGAATTCTCTTCGGCCGTTGAGCAAAAGGATCGATCCTCGCCTTCGTTCTTTTTGGCAGCGCCATATGCCATATCGGACCGCGCTCTTATCCGGCGTCTTCATAAAATCATGCGATGTAAGCATCCCGGATTTAGCGCTTGAAATATTCGGAACCATAACAAAAATACCTATAAATTGAAGCTCCCCGACGCAAACGGTCGGCATATTTAAAAAACATAACAAAAAGGTGCATCTACCATAATCGCCTAACTTTAAATTTTTGGCTGCTTGGGTTCATGTATATCCGCACCGTATCTAACGCATTTTTGGTTCCCAACCCGATTGTCCTTGACATGACATCGACTTGGACATAATGCTACCCTAAATGCCCATATTTAAGGCAATTGATATTCTGGAAGATAGTATTTATTGTTATTATTGCTCAATATGTCAACACTGAACTTCCCAAACGGCTCGGAACACCGAATGAGGGGTCTTGAAACGGCTTCCGGGACTGTTAACGTCGACCTTTGTTACTGAGGAAAAAATGGCAAAACACACGCACAATCATGTGGAAACTTATGACGGTCTCGTTGGGCTTGGTTTAGATCGTGAAACCGATGAAAATACAGTCATCTTTTATCTTCAGAAATTTTCAGACGACACGCTCATGAAAGAATTGGTCAAGCGGATGACAGATGAAGAACTGGATGAGACATTTTCTCTGCTGACTCGCTTACTTAAAAAACATTTGACCGATTCTGAGTATCACAGACTTTTTCTAAAAGATAATCATCCATAGCGGCTCATTGGTAACACATTGATTTTATGGCTTAATTTTTTACATTCCGCCAATAAGGCACCCGGGCTCGGAGAAAGAACAGTCAATACATCTATGGTGTCCGCGTGCGGTTGTGGCAAATATTTCTGGTTCCGGTTTGTCCGGATTGGGAGTTAACACAATGTTCACAGAAAAACAGTTGGAAAAGTATGCAGATGTTCTCTTGTGGGGACTTAAAACAGCCAGATCCCGTAAATTCAAAAAAAACGACGTTGTGCTGATCCGTTATAATATGGCGGCCATCCGCCTTGCAGAAATTCTCTTCGCTAACCTCCTGGATATGGGAATACATCCGGTTCAACGGATAAATCCGAGTGTTGATATGGAGAAATCCTTTTTTGAACGTTCGAACACCCGGCAGATTCTCTTCCAGACCCCCGGTGAAAAGGAGCTTTTTAAGCATCTAAACGGCAGCATTTTTCTCCATGCACCGGAATCAATAACTCATTTGAGCCATATAGATCCCAAAAAGATCGGGAAAGCCGCTGTCGCTAGAAAGTACCTGCGCGATATTCTTGACCACCGGGATCAAGCCGGTGATTTCGGCTGGACCCTTTGCACGTTTCCCACCAAGGAACAAGCCAGACATGCCAGACTTTCCATGAAGGCCTACACGGATCAGATTGTAAAAGCCTGCTTCCTAAACAGATCTTCCCCGGTCTCCCATTGGCAAACGATTTATAAAAACGCAACATCCGTAAAGCGGTGGCTGAACAGAATGAAAGTGAATTTCTATCATATTGAATCCGAAAATATAGACCTTGCCATAACCCCTGGTGAGAAAAGGAAATGGATCGGCATCTCCGGCCACAACATCCCAAGTTTTGAGTTGTTTCTTTCACCGGACTGGAGAGGAACCCGGGGGACATACTTTGCAAATCAGCCTTCATTCCGGAGCGGAAATTATGTAAAGGGGGTAAGACTCGAATTTAAGAAAGGTGGCGTGGTTAAAATCCAGGCACAACAGGGTGAAAATTTTGTTGTCAAGCAGCTCTCTATGGATAAAGGGGCCAATAAGCTGGGTGAATTTTCCCTCACAGACAAAAGATTTTCCAGAATTAGCACCTTTATGGCAAATACGCTATTTGATGAAAATTACGGTGGAGAATACGGTAACTGCCATGTGGCGCTGGGATCTTCCTATGCCGATACGTATCACGGAAGTCCAAAAGAATTGACCAGAGAAAAATGTAATATTTCGAAAATTCTTTTTTTTGAGCCCCGGCGTCGTGTTTATAAAATACTTTGGTGATTTTATATCTTGTATTTCCCGAAATCTTCAGGTGAAAGATTTTCAAGATATTCCGCCCATTTTTTCCCTTCTTCGCTTTTGTTTAATACTTCGTAATCACCTTCAACCATAAGAGATTGGTCAAAAATCTTATCCGCCACATAAATCGGAGCGTCAAAACGAAGTGCAATGGCAATGGCATCGCTTGGACGGGCATCTATGTTAAAACTTTTTTCTTCAGATACGAAATATATTTTGGCGTAAAAGGTATTGTCCTTAAGATCGCACACTTCGACCTTCGAAACCGCCATATCCACATTTTCGACGAAATTCTTGAAAAGATCATGGGTCATGGGACGGTCGAACTTGATGTTTCTAAGTGCTGAAGCTATGGATGTAGCTTCGAGCAAGCCGATCCATATGGGAACCGCCTGATCACCTTTTACAGACTTTAAGATAAGAATCGGCGTATTCGACGTCGGATCTATCGCCATACTCGCTACGTTTACTTCATGCAACATAACTCTCATCTCCTCTCAAACCAAAAGAAATTGGTTCTGCGCTAACCGGTTCGCCCCAGAGTGAATGGGAAAATGCTTTCAAAATTCTGACATTCACAACCTGCCCTGGAACAATATCATTATACGCAATATCCCCATTACTCCGATTAAAATTTACGATCTTGTTTGTGAATGTGCGGCCGGTCCACTGGACATCTGGGTGTCGGTTCGGTGTGTCCATCCGGTTTTGCTTCCGGCTTACACCTTCCACAAGGATCGATTGTATGGAGCCTTCTAACGCTTTGTTTTTTTGGGTTGTATAACGATCTTGCAGATCCAGAACCTGCTGCAGTCTCTCTTTCTTTTCCTGTTCAGAGATCTTGTTCAAAAATCGGGCGGCCGCCGCGTTTGGACGGTCAGAATATTTAAACGCAAACAGCCCATCAAATTCAACAGTTTGAATCAAATCAAGGGTTTCTTCAAAATCTGTCTTTGTCTCCCCCGGAAAACCCACAATAATATCAGATGTGATGGAAATCTCAGGACAAGAGTGGCGCAGTTTATCGACTTTTTCAATATATATTCCCCGGGTATACTTTCGGTTCATGTTTTTTAGAACCCTGTTTGAACCCGACTGTATCGGCAGATGTATATGATTGCATAATTTCTCAAGGCCCTTAAAAGTAGAAATAAGATTTTCTGAAAGATCTTTGGGATGTGACGTCGTAAACCTGATTCTCAACAGCCCGTCAACGTCGTTGACCCGCCGCAAAAGTTCAGGAAACGTGCAGAGACCTTCCTTTTTACCGTAGCTGTTCACGTTCTGACCGAGCAGGGTCACCTCCCGCACACCGGATTCAACAAGACATCGGATTTCTTGAACAATAATTTCTGGATCCCTGCTGGTTTCCCTCCCCCGAACATACGGAACCACGCAGTAGGTGCAATAATTATCACATCCTTGCATGATGGTCACAAAGGCCGTTGTCTTTCCCCTGTTATGTCCCTGTTTGACAAAATCCAATTCTTCAATCTTTTCCGACATTTCAACGTCGACAACTCGGCATCTTTTGGACTCGACGGTCTTGACGATATCCGGCAGACGACCGATGGCATTTGTCCCGAAAACAAGATCAAGATGCGGTACACGCGCCAGAATTTTTGAACCTTCCTGTTGGGCCACACAACCGCCGACCCCGATCATAAGGGCAGGTTTTTTCCTTTTCAATCCGGCCAACCGACCTAAAAAGCTATACACTTTCTGCTCGGCCTTTTCCCTGATGGCACACGTGTTAACAATGATCAGATCCGCCTTTTCTATGGAAGACGTCATTTTGTATTGTAACGACTTTAATCCGTTGGCTATCTGTTCGGAGTCATACACATTCATCTGACAGCCGATGGTATTTATGTATAAGTTCTTTTTCATCTATTCTCTGAAGTCTCCACACTTGCATCTTCAATAATAAAACTCTTTTTGAGATCCTGCAAAATAATTTCTACATCTTCCGCACATCCCGGAGGAATATGGAGCCGCACAACACCCAAATCAGAATTGACGGTTGTTAAGGATGCGATGCCGTCGTACGCCTCTAAAATAAATTTTAAATAACAGATCTCTCTACGATCAATTCGAAGGTATTTTTTTATAGTATCCAAAATCAAAGATTGTTTATTGTGTTCAAGCTATACCAAGCTATACCATCGTTTCACGATGCCATATAACACCTGTCCCCGTGGCGCGTGATTTCGAGGCGGCAGGCCTTTCGCCGCTCTAAAATAAAGCACATAACTATGCCATTATACGGTAATTTTAAGGATCATCGCTGCTGCTATTTTTAAGTACCATTATATCCATTATCT
>JAAXQD010000065.1 GCA_012974475.1 Desulfobacterales bacterium | reverse complement strand
ATTCAATATTATATTCAATGGTTTTCGGCCGGCCCCTTCGTTTTAACTCAAGCTGCACCTTGGAAGCCGATTGCAGGCTTTGATAAAATTTTAGGGCGTCATCCACGGATTCGATATTTTTTCCATCAACACCGACAATGATATCTCCGCTCTTTAATCCCATTTTATAAAAAATGGAGTTTGGCCTGACACCGGTCAAGCGAAGGCCGTCGGGCTTGCCATTTTGGAAATGCGGTTGTATCCTGACCTGCTTCATGAGGGTGTTGACATCTTGGAGGGCCGTATCTATCTGTGATCGTTTTATGGTTATATTTCGAGAACTCGATGCACTTTTTCTCTCGGGAGATCTGCCTGTTTTCGGCTCTTCTCGGACTTTCTCTATTCCGAGGATTTCATCCTTGCCGTTGACATTGAGCACAACCTTTTCTCTTAAAATCATTTTAAGGGTTGCATTTTGGATGGCATCTCCGATTTTGTATAGATTCTGGCGTCTTACAGCGGTATCTTCGATGACTGCATAGGCTTCTTTTTCGTCACCCGTAACGGTCCCCAGCAGTTTCAGCTTAAGATCCGTGGGGGTAAGGCTTTCGATGTCGAGTTTCTGGGGGCGGCCCCCGGTCCCTGTTTTGGTTTTGAATAGGTTGCGATCCATGATGGCTCTGTAATCCGACAATGGATGTCGAGTCGACGCTTCATTTGGAATCACATGCCTGGCTGCATCTTTGGAAGGCGGCGCATGATCAATCTTGGCGCCGGCAACTTTATAAAAGGCCTTAACCATAAAAAAAACAGCTGCTGTAATTAACAGAACATTCAATAGGGTAAGATATCGTTTCATAAATTTTAACACGGCTCACGGTTCGCGTGAAACATCGGTTTCTTAACCTCTAAACTTCCCGCTAATTCAGAAAAAAACGGGGTTCGTCCAGCGTACCGTAAATTCTGATTCGAATGACGCCTTTTTTCATTACCTTTTCAGGCAATAGATTTTCCGGAAGATTTTTTCCCAAATTTTCGAGAAATAACCGATTCGGTTTAATCATACCAGATAGCTTTAAATAACTGTCTCCTGGAGGATCTTTTAACGTGACAGCACCGGAGATGCTGCCATCCATCGATGGTCCCTCCATGTCGCATCGTTTGACTTTAAGCCTTCGATCGATCATTGTCAGATCAGCGTCAATTTTACGGAAAGGTATGCGCTTTATATTGAAAACAGGCGTTAAGAGTTCTACCTCACCGTCTGAAATGACAAGCTGGGTCCCAAGGCTCCCTCCGGATTCTCCACCACTTCTGCAGGTGAAGTCACCGTTGAGCATTCCTGTTATCGAACGGCCGAAATAACGTTTAACAGCGGAGATTTCCTTCATCTGAACACCGGAAAGTTTTCCTTGAACCATAAAATTTTGATACGGCCTATCTTTGGAGAACTCTCCCCTTCCCTCTAAACTGCCTTTAAAAGCGCTCCCTTTGAAAAAAAAAATGATCCTTGAACGAAAAAGCGACAATAGTTTCGGAGCGATCTTAATCCGTTCTACCTTAAACAACGCGTCATTCAGGTAATACAAATTTACATGATGTAACTTCAAGCCAGGGGGAAAAGAAGGGGTTATATGATCGATGGTAATATTCACCCCTGGATTGGCAGTATTAAAATTAGATGTTATAATGTTTTTTACGGTATCTGACGGGAACAGATAGTAAATGAAAAATAGTGCAGCCCCCATGCTGTATATGACATACGGCAACCATTTTCGGGTATTGCTCATCATCATTTCTCAACCGCTTCAACCTGTATAACCGCGTCGATAAACCCCTCTTGCTTACCGGTCTTCAATATGGAAAGCCTTTTTATATAGACCATGTTTTTTGATGTTTCGATCATGTGCAGGTACGTGGTCAACTGCTCTAATGTCAGGCTCTGGAGTTTCATTTCCACCTGAGATATCTTGTATGGGCTGTCTTTCTGAACGCTTGTTGAAGGCTTCATGTACGTTACACGCTCTTTGATCCCTGCCACACCGGTAAGTCTGTCGAGGAAAGAAAACAGGGTAAAATCTTTTTTCCTGTTTTCCAAACGCATCCTTGATAAATTTGCGCTCTGGTTAATGGCACTGTACTCGGACTTTAGGGCGATCATCTCTTCAAGGCTTTCTGCTTTAACCTGGAGTGCCCTTTTAAGACGTTCTCTCTTGTCAATGGATGGGAATACGAAAAATCGAATAATAATAAACAGGCAGACAACCCCTGATAATCCATAAATTGCAATTCTATCTCTCTTTGTCAGTTTTCTCAACATATGTGCCGTCTATTCTCGGTTCGTGGACGTTATTAAACCGGCAATTAAATATACAAACCATGCTTTTTTCACTTGTCATTCCCGCGAAAGCGGGAATCCAGGAAATAGAATGAGTTGTGGATTCCGGCTCTCCGCTTCGATAGGGCCGGAATGACGATTTTTTAATTGCCGGGTTAATAATATAAGGAATTATTGTTTGGGCAACAGCCTGTCAAAATATGATCTTCAGCTTAAAACGCACCCGGTTGTCCGATTTGTTGATATTGGCGGAACTGATAATGATTTTTTTAAAAGCGTTTACCTGTTCCAGCCGGCTCTTTATGTTGTCCACGGAATTGAAGGTATCTGTATCCCCTGAAATGACAACATTCTCCGATCCTATAACCATCCGTGTAAGGGTAACGTCCATTTCTCTCGGAATACGTTGACTGATATTGTTTAGAATATCAATGGCCCGTATCGGTGTTTCGGCTTCTCCCGGAAACAACATCTTTTTTCTAGCCGCCTGTACTTTTATCCGCATCTGTTGAACCGGGTCGACAATTTTTTTGACATCCGGAAATGTCGAAGTAAAAATATCTGTGATTTGATGGTCCAGACGGGTCACCCTTTTCCCCGTAAAATATGAGTCGATAAAGACGTTGAAAAACGCCAATGCCACCACTAAAGCAAAGAAAACTCCGGTTTGGATCAGACTTTTTTTATTTTCCTCCCAGAACTTTTTTGAAGCAAAAGGGCCTTTTCGGAAATTTAATCCAATGGCACCTTCAACTTCCATAAGCGCCAATGAAAGGGCATTGTCCATGAGGAGTGGAACCCAGGATTTTGGCGGATCTTGATGTTTTAAAAGATCTGTATCCCCTAACAGGTCTATCCGTTGGATGGGCAATCCCAATGCCTGTGCCATGTCCTGTTCAAAACCCAAATCATCCAGGCCGCATCCTGTAATAAACAAACCGTCCGAATCAAATTCCAATCCAATCATCTTTTCCAATGCAGCGTGTGTCCGCCGTATGGTGTTGCAAAGGGATTTTATTTTGTATGAACGGCCATCAGAACGTATTGGAAAAGAACGTATCAGGCAAACCCCCCCGGACAAAATAAAAAATATAGTGCCTTTGTTGCTGTCTATGTCAACGACGACCCAATTCTTACGGTTGTCTAAAATATGGGCCAGGCGCAATGCTGTGGGGTAGCCGCCAACAGTAACCGTTTCAGGCGCGATATTAAACGTGGCAAGTGTATCTAAAAAAGATTGGAGCTTCGATTTTTCTACTGCAGCAGCCATAAGGTTGTTATCGTTTATATTATCAGGCACTTTCACTGTAATAAAATCGATGATCAGGTCATCTGTGGGAAACGGGAAGGTTGGCGATAGTTCATACGGCAGAATTTTTTTAATTTTTTTTTGACCCTTAAACGGGACTTGAATATTTCGATAGGATATCTCGTCAGCAGGAAAGGACGCCACGCAGACGGAACCGGATATATCCATCTTCTTCACGATGGTTTCAAGTGGCGCAACCCAGCCGGGTTCATCCTCTTTTCGGTCGGATAGGGGAACATGAACATGGGCCTCTATGGCAGTTCCTTTGATACCGCTCTTTATAAGAACCGCTGATACCGCATCATGTCGTATGTCTAGTCCCAGTATCTTTCTTCTCATGGTTTTCTTTAAATTAAATTAAGCGTAATTATAGTAGGTTATGATTAATTTGTCAAGTCAAACCTCTTTCTTCGACGCATAGCTCAAATTTCTCATGAAGGACGTCCCTGTTGCCTATCACTTAAAAAGTCGTATCATTTTAAGCGAATGAAACAGGT
Source organism: Desulfobacterales bacterium (assembly GCA_012974475.1). Lineage (GTDB taxonomy): Bacteria > Desulfobacterota > Desulfobacteria > Desulfobacterales > UBA11574 > JAAXQD01. Next base: position 17,801 of record JAAXQD010000065.1, on the reverse strand, counting down.
CAACAGGCGTTCAGGTGTCCGGTGTTTTGGCAAATCGCTGTTTGAGTGTTCTACCCTGTCTCCCACCGCAGGACTTTGCAGGTCCATTTTCCTGTTTTTTGGTTTTTTTCTCTTTTAACCACTGTATTTATTTTTACTTTCATCTCGTTTAACGTTGCAACAGATTCGATTCGAAAAAAATCACTGGAAATTGTGATAAGGTTTGAATCGATGTTAATATCGCCCATACCGGGGACCTTTTTATACCAGGTTGGGCTTGAAAGATCGTGGATATATTCGGATTCGGAGATATCTTTGCGGTAGTCGTAAATTGCCTGTGCAAGGGATTCGCTCCCTAAAGGCAGAATTGCCGAAAGTGTCGGAAGATCTGCAGTGTTGACATTTATTTTTCCTTCATAGGTAAAGGTATTGTCCGCAGTTTTGCGCACTCCAAAGACGGTAATATGATCCGAGAGTCCCGACACCCCGCCTGCGCCGTTGAGCAGCTCCGGTGTAATCCCTCTAATGAGTGCAAGTTCACCAATATGGGTAATCGGACCGTTTTTGCAGGTGTACGGCGGGTCGAGATCCTGATAATAGTCTGACTCTGCGCCATTCAGCCCCGTGATGGCATCATCGTCCCCGGAATCGAGCCAGTCTTTGACCGAGTTTATGATGGTCAACGGTTCTAAACCCTCAAACAATTCATTTTGAGACATTAAACCGGTTAAAAATTGCTCCCACATAATTCTTTGGGGTTCGTTAAAGCTGTGTCCATTCGGCAATTTAACAAGGCTGTTGATCTGAATTTTACCGAGTTCATCACCGATGGTTAAGGTGACCGTCCCTTGTTCAAAGGGAATATCCTGAAGAACTTCGATGATTTTTTCAGATTCCGCCCAGTCTTCCTGAAGCGAATCGGAGTCGGAATCATTTTTATCTTTTACCAGCATCGCTTTCCCTATTTCTATGCCGGATGAAGCCATGTTCAACAGCGTAATTCGATCTCTGGTTGCGGCCGCGGAAAAGACCGCTGAGAGCATCTTCCGGTTCATTTCCAGTGTCACCGGAATCAATATCGCAATAATGGCCAAGGTAACGAGAAGGGCGATTCCACGGTTGTTTCCAAGAAAACTCATTTTTTCTTCTCCCTGAAAACCGGAAGTGTTACCATGGTTTCAAACAACAGGGGCTGTGACGCTGAAGCCAGTTCGAGTTTTATCCGAATTGTTCTGGGTGTGGAATATCCGAACTCCTCGGCATCGGAGTCCCACAGATCGTGTTCAGTAGCATCTTCGTCATAATATTTTACTGTCAGGGATTTAACGTCTTTGCACAATACAGGATCACCGGCCTTTTCTTCAAACAAAGGATAAGGATGCAGGTTGTCCGCTCGTTTCAACAGGTAGCGGCCATCCCCTTCGGTCTGAACGTAATAGACGATTTCTGCAATTCCGTTTTGTGTTTTTCCGCCAAAGGCGATGTGAGACATGGAAGTAAATCTGAGTTTTGGAAATTCACGTCCCTGAATATCAACAACATCCCCGGAAATCCGGTAAAGGTCAGGGGAATCGGCAACATTCTGTGGCGAGTATTCCGGGGGTAATGATACATGGATCGATTCCAGATCCATCATCATTCGGCTAAGACAGTTTTTGGCCATTTCATAAGAGGCAGATCCCTGTTCGATGGCCTTGTTGCCCGAAAACAAGGCATTGTAGGAAGTGAATATCGTTGTAACAACAACGGCAAAAATAAAAATCGCAATCATAGTTTCCAGGAGCGTAAAGCCGCAGGCCGGATGAGGGGGATCGATATGGGATTTCAGGCGCCGTGTTTGCCGGTTTTGAATCATTCCCTAGTCCTCACTCCTGTAAGAATTTATAAGTTCTTACACTGTACCTGAATTCATCGTTGTTCAGAGTTACGAGGATATCGATTTTTTTCAGGTTTTCAGCGACACCGCCCAGTGCTTTTGATTCAACATCATCTACGGCAACTCGCCAGCGGTAACCTGGAAATTCATCTCCGAAATCGCCTGAATCGTCTGTCATATCCTGCTGACCTTTTGATTCAATTTCAACCATTTTTTTTTGGGCCAACAAGGGAGCTGTTGTATAAAACCTTGCAGAATAGTTCATGGAGAGGGTCTGGGCATGCATTCTATATATCGTAACGAGAACAATCGCCATAATGGAAATGGCGACCATGATTTCAAGGAACGTAAAACCCGCTTCAGGCTGCGGGTTTCGAGTTTCGGGCTGCGACCTTCTTAAGGTTCGTCCCAGGTTCCCGGTAAATATTTTTTTCACGCTCTCTGCCGACCTCAACGGATGTTTTTTGACGCTGCCCGAACGTTGCACAAACAAACGGGCTGGCAGTTATTTAAAAAAACCATTATGAATCTTCTAACCCTACATATTTATTATATAAATGGACTTGCGGCAGAAAAGGTTCTATGAGGAAGGACAATCGATGGTCATCGTCATGGACCATATGGATAATCGCTTTATCAGAATACCCTTTTTCATAAAAATAAATATCCGCCCGCCCCGCAGAGATTACCTGTTCATCCGGGAATTCAACATCCTGCAATTTTATGTCGTCCGGAAGTTTGTAGCCATCCATTTCCGCATCTTGAAGCTCTTCGTCCGACATGCCTTCATGCGTTATCCACAGTTTTTCGGAATCGATCCCGACGTGCAGCACATATTTTTTTTGCTTTCGGAACGCATTTTCTTTTAACGCCGGGACCTTATACATAATCCAGCGTGAAACCTTTTTGGTGCTGTCTGTAAAAAAATCGCTCTGAAACCTGGGAATTGCCAAAAAAAGCATAATGCTGATCAGAGCGACAACAGCGACGAGTTCGATAAGCGTAAAGCCTTTGATTCGTTCAAAGCCAACCATAATGATTTATTGAAGTAAAGAATCCGGGCCCAGAGGACCCGGCTTTGGTTTCACCCCTTAGGGGTGTGATAACATCTCATTGCACGTGGTTGGAAGGCTGGAATATTGGAATACTGGAATATTGGGTCGAAAATCGGAACGTTGCCCAATTCGGAAATATCAAAATGCCCATATATCTTATGAAGTTGGTGGCTGTCCGTAACCCATCATTCCATCATTCCATTATTCCCGTCGAATAATTTACTGGCATAGCCAATTGTTTCTGCCCAGGCCCAGAGGAACAGGATTTTCAAGATTAAATCAATGTGGGTGTAACACGGGGACAGGGAGAGCTCTGTTATGACTATTCAATCTCCCAGCTGTTAATATCCTTGTTTTTTTCTTCACCCCCCGAAACTCCGTCTGCGCCATATGAAATAATGTCGTATTCGTCGTGAACTCCGGGCGAAAGATAGACGAACTCATTGCCCCATGGATCTCTCGGAACCCTGCCTTTTTCAAGATATCCACCCTTACGCCAGTTCTTCGGCTGCATTCCGGTCTCGGGCTGCTCGACAAGTGCCTGCAAGCCCTGCTCGGTATCCGGATACATGCCGCTATCGAGTTTATACAATTTGAGCGCCGTTTCCAGGCTCTCGATCTGCATATTGGCTTTGAGACGTTTTGCCTCCTCGGGCCGTCCCATAATCCTGGGTATGATGAGCCCTGCAAGAATCCCGAGTATGACGATGACGACCATCAATTCAATCAGTGTAAATCCACGGCAGTTTGTCTTTCTTAAAGAAAATTTGCTGTTCATTCTTTCTCCATCCATCAATGTTACATTTTTTATAGAGTTCATCGGACAAGCTGGCTCATTTCAAATATCGGCAGGCATATGGAAAGAACGATGAAACCCACAATAACGGCCATCATTAGAATCATAACAGGTTCCAGAAGTGATGTCATGGTCATTATGCTCCCTTCCACTTCACTTTCAAATACATCTGCAACTTTATTCAACATTTCCTCCAGTTTGCCGCTTTGCTCTCCAACCTGAATCATCTGAATGGAAAGATCCGGAAATATTTTGCTTTCCGCCAAAGCAGACCCCAGACCCTTCCCTTTACTGACTTCTTTTGAGGCATCTTCGATGGCATCAGCGATCAGCGCGTTGCCGACGATATTCTTTACAATCCCAAGGGCGGGCAGCATGGAAACACCATTTTCAAGAAGGGATCCGAGGGTCCGTGAAAAACGCGCAACAGCCAGTTTTTTGGTCAAGAGTCCGAGTCGGGGCAATTGAAGTTTTATTTTATCGAAAACATATCCGCCTTTGACGGTTTTATTAATGCGCCGTAAAATTAATACGGCGGCGGCGATCCCGATCAAGATGATCCACCAGTATATTTTGAAAATATCACTTATTCTGATTAAAAAAAGCGTCGGAGCCGGAAGCGTTTGATTCATATCTGTAAAAATGGAGGTGATATTGGGAACAATAAATGTCAGAAGAAGAAATAGAACCAGAACTCCGATAAGAGACATCAAAATAGGATAGGCCATGGCAGACCGGATGCGGTTTTTTAAGGCCTGCTGTTTTTCGGTAATATCCGCAAGCCGTTCCAAAACAATTTCAAGCGCCCCCGAAGTTTCACCCGCCGTCACCATGTTGATATACAGCGCCGAAAAAGTCCCCGGAAACAATGACAGGGATCGAGCAAAGCTGTTTCCCTCCACGATGGAATCCTTGATTTTTGCCAGCATCTTTTTAAACGATTGAGATCTGGTTTGCGATGTCAAAGCGGCGATGGCCGGTACCAGCGGAAGGCCGGCCCCCAGCAAGGTTGCCAGCTGTCTCGTCATCATTGAAACTTCTTGCGGTTTGACCCGGGTAAATGGACGTAGAACCGAAAAAGTCTTGGGAGCCTTTATGGCGGCCGTATCATGCACTTCTTCAATAGATACCGGGTAGGTTTTGGATGCCCGCAGTTTCTGGAGGGCGGAACGGGAACTATCGGCATCGATGATTCCCGAGATGGTCTTGCCTTTTATATCCAAGGCTGTATATTCATATACCGGCATTGCCAATAACCCCTAACCCGAATTGTGCCCACGACAATGAAAGTCATCGTTTGCTTTTCAGAAAACAAAATGATATTATTCCCATTTTTAAAGCTTTTCAAGTCATAAAATTACTTTGAGATTTTAAACAAATTCATCCATAACAAAGCGGGCTTGACAATTATGTATGAAATTCGTTTCCATGGTCGTGGGGGACAGGGAACCGTGGTCGCATCGATCCTGCTGGCAAAGGCTTTTTTTAACGCCGGTTATTATGTACAAACCTTTCCCCTTTTTGGTGTGGAAAGACGCGGTGCGCCGGTCGAAGCCTATCTCAGACTGGATAAAGAAAAAATTCTGGTTCGGAGCAACATTTACACACCCGACCATGTTGTCGTTCAAGATGCCAAACTGCTGGACAGGGTCGATGTCACAGCAGGGCTCAAAAAGGGCGGCTCGATTCTGATCAATTTAAAAGATATCCCCGACACTATGGAAACTTTCTCAGGCTTTCGGTTTGCTTTTGTTGACGCCAATCAAATCGCCGTCAACAACGGTCTCGGAAGCCGCACCCAGCCGATTATCAACACGGCCATGATCGGCGCTTTCGCAAGGGTTATGGAGATGCCGCACCTGGATATGATTACAGGGGCCATTGAAAATGAAATTCATGTTAAAACAGACCAGAATGTGTCGGCAGCCCGCCAGGCCTATGACGCTGTGACTCTTTTTGGAATGTTGGAAAACAAATGTGGGAATCCATGACAACCGAACAAAATTTCGCAGAAAAAATACCCTTATTCATATCACGATCGAACATGTCCACCGAATTAAACAAGACGGGATCATGGCGTTTTGTACGTCCAATATACGATGAGAAGACGGCACCGTGCAGCGCGGCCTGTCCTGCCGGCGAGGACATTGCCCGGATCGAAATGCTGTCGAGCCAGGGACGATACAGGGAAGCACTGGAGACCATTCTTCTTGAAAACCCCTTCCCTGCCATCTGCGGCCGGGTATGTTTTCACACGTGTGAAACGGCCTGTAACCGTTCCGGTCTTGATGAACCTATTGCCATACACGGTATAGAGCGATTCATCGGCGATGCCGCTGTCAGGGACAACTTAACATTTTCCCTGGAAAGGCTTCCCGATAACGGGAAAAAAATATGCATTGTCGGTGCCGGTCCATCCGGCCTGGCCGCCGCCTATTTTTCAACACGCCTGGGGTATTCATGCGATGTATTCGAGGCCGGGGCCGAACCCGGCGGAATTCTAAGGTGGGGAATCCCGAGATATCGTTTGCCGGATGCTGTCGTAAATGCTGAAGTCCAGCGGATAAAAAATCTCGGAGTGAAGATAATCTGCAACACGCGGGCAACCCAAAACTTTCTTGAAGAAGCCAAAGACCGATACCACGCCTTTTTCATCGGATGCGGTCACGGCCGATCCTTGAAAATGAACATTCCCGGGGAAAATATGGCCTTGGACGGCCTCGATTTTCTCAACAGAATGCGCACGGAAAAAACCGAATCTTTAAATAATGGTACCGCAGCGGTTATCGGGGGCGGCAATACGGCCATCGATGTTGCGCGCTCCCTTGTCCGCCTCGGAGTGAAGGCGATACTGGCATACCGTCGACGAAAACAGGATATGCCGGCATTTCAATACGAGGTTGAAACGGCCGTAAAAGAAGGTGTTAAAGTCATGGAACTGTTCTCCCCGTCAAGTATTGCACAAGACGGCGGCGAATATATTTTAACCCTGCAACCGATGAAACCCAGCGGGATGGAAACAGACACCGGTAGAGCGCGTGTGGTTCCGGACGGTGAAACGACCCAAGAGCTTCGGGTCCAGAGGATTTTCACCGCCATCGGTGCAGAACCCTCGGAGCCATGGCAGCTTCCTTCGAAAGAAAATGCCGAAACCGTGTACCTCAGCCACTGTGCGTTTATGGCAAATAACCCGCCGTTTCTATTCGGCGGAGACCTGACCAATCCGACAAAGAGCGTTGCAGATGCCATTGCCTCAGGGAAACAGTCGGCCATAGTGCTGGATACCTTCTTTAAAAAAGGGATGAATGCCATTGCAGACCGTCTCAATTCCTGTCTCGTCGGCAACGGTCCTGCCCTCTCCATGGAACGTTATCTGGACGGAAAGCGATCTAACAGAAATCCTGATATGGTATCGTATGAAAATATTAACGTCGATTATTTTTCGCCGGCCCCTCGGATCAAAGCTGAATCGCATGCTTTGGACAAACAGGTGAACCCTTTCGATGAAATCGAAACAACGTTCACCATCCGTCAGGTCATGGAAGAAACCCGGCGCTGTTTCAATTGCGGCATCTGCAATGCGTGTGACAATTGCCGAATATTCTGCCCGGAAATTGCCGTGGACCTCCAGGACGCTCAACGGAGGATTAATCTCGATTATTGCAAAGGATGCGGAATTTGCGTCGTGGAATGCCCGCGTAATGCCATGGCCTTGGAGGAGGAAGTATGAAGAAGGTTTTGGAGGGAAGCCATGCGGTATCCGAAGCTGTAAGGCTGGCAAAGGTGCAGGTGATGTCCGCATATCCCATTACTCCCCAGACCCACATTGTCGAGGCGTTATCGGAATATTGCACGGACGGGACCATGGCCGCCCGCTTTCTATTGGTAGAAAGCGAGCATTCCGCCATGGCTGCCGTAATCGGTGCTTCAAGTGGCGGGGCCCGGACCTTCACGGCCACCTCTTCTCAGGGACTGGCGCTGATGCACGAACTCCTGCACTGGGCTTCAGCAGCCCGTCTGCCCATTATCATGGCTGAAGTCAACCGGGCCTTGGCTCCGGGATGGAACATATGGATGGACCAGACAGACAGTCTGGCCCAGCGGGATACCGGCTGGATTCAGCTCTATTGCGAGGATGGTCAGGATGTTTTTGACACAACGCTTCAGGCTTATCGGCTCGCGGAAGCGGTCAATCTGCCGGTGATGGTGGTCTTGGATGCGTTCTTCCTTTCCCACACCTTTGAACCGGTGGATGTGCCGGATCAAGATTTGGTAGACCGATTTCTGCCGCCGTTTTCACCCCGAATCGAGTTGAACACCTCTGATCCGTTTGCCTTGGGTCAGATGGCCCCACCCACCGTCTATATGGAGATGCGACACGACATCCAGAAGGCCATGGAACAGGTGCCGGAGATTTTCAGCAAGGTCGAACAGGAATTTGCAGCAATATTCGGTCGATCATACGGTCCGGTGGAAAGGGTCCATTGCGACGATGCCCAGGTGATCATGGTGGTCACGGGAACTGCGGCAAGCACCTGTCGAAAGGTCATTTCCGATCTTCGCTCACAGGGAGAAAAGGTCGGAATGCTCAAGCTGAAGATGTTTCGGCCGTTTCCAACGGATTTGATCCGAGAAAACCTCGGATCGGTTCAAAAAGTCGCCGTGGTTGACAGAAATTTTTCATTCGGCGCCAGCGGCATCTTTGCCCAAGAAATCAGGGCCGCATTGTGCAATAGGAACGGACACCCGCCGGTATTTGGCTATATTACGGGACTCGGTGGCCGCGATGTAACCCCTGAAATTCTTGCAGAGATCTACTGGAAAACAAAGAATAGCGCGTTTCCGGAAAATGAAAGCGTATGGGTGGGGCTTAATGAGTAAACATTGACGGTCTCGAAAAAAGTCCAACTTCTGCGTTGTGCTGCATTTCGCAATCATTCGACGTACGATAAGTACGCCTCATGATTGCAAAATTTGCACGCCTTGAATTTAAACTTTTTACGAAACCGTTTAAATCGGACTTTTTACGACGCCATCAATTTTCAATCTTCTATAAAAACCTGAGGTTGCTTAACGATGACTCAACTGAATATACCGGATTCGGAGTATATGTATTCCGGGCATGTGGGATGCCCTGGATGCGGCGCCGCCATCGCCATGAAATTTGCATTGAAAGCCCTGGGTGAAAAAACCATCATGGTGATCCCGGCCTGTTGTTGGGGCGTCATTGCAGGCCCTTATCCACAGTCATCCTTGAAAGTTCCGATTCTCCAGACAGCCTTTGCAACGGCCGGTGCAGCAGCCAGCGGTTTGAAAGCGGCTCTGGATATGAAGGGAGATACCGAGACCACCGTCGTCGCCTGGGCAGGTGACGGCGGGACCTTCGACATTGGAATACAGGCCCTTAGCGGCGCTGTGGAGCGCAACGAAGATTTTATTTATGTATGTTATGACAATGAGGCCTACATGAATACCGGTGTTCAGCGCAGTTCAGCCACGCCTTTCGGCGCCCGCACCACAACAACGCCGGGCAAGGGTTGGAAAAAAAACCGCAAGAAAAACATGGTCGAAATCCTTGCAGCCCACCGGATTCCTTATGCGGCCACGGCCAACATCGCGTTCCCTGAAGACCTGATCCAGAAATTTGTCAAAGCCCGGCAGATGAAAGGCGGAACAAGATTCCTTCACGTTTTTGCCTCCTGTCCCACCGGTTGGCGGATTCCGTCTGAAATGTCCGTCAAAATCGCCCGGCTTGCGGTTCAATCGAATATATTTCCCCTGTATGAAGTTAAAGATGGTATCGACTATACACTCAACTACAAAGGGGATCGGCCGGTAATGGATTATTTAAAGATTCAGGGACGTTTTAAACACTTAAACCACAAAGATATTGAACAGATCCAAAGCATGGTGGATGAAGACTGGAAACTTTTACTGCGCAAGATGAACCATAATCAGAGGGGTTGAACTGTTTTTTGAACCATATCAAATTTGACATCTTGTTCAACTTTTTGATAATGTTGCAATTATCATAACCAAACATGCAATGATGAGGATCCCGAGGGGGCCGGCCTAGATGTACGAAAACTTCTTTGGTTTAAAGGAAAGACCATTCAAACTTGTTCCGAATCCTGCCTATCTCTATCTGAGTAAAAGCCACGAAGAAGTGCTCGCCCATCTGACCTATGCAGTCATTCAGGGTGATGGCTTCATGGAAATCACCGGCGAGGTTGGGACCGGCAAGACAACGCTCTGCCGGGCATTTCTCGAAAATCTGGACAGCGACACAAAAGCCGCCTTTATTTTTAACCCAAATCTGAATTCATTACAGCTTCTCAAAACCATCAACGATGAATTCGGCATCAACTCTGATGCCGATAACACCAAAGACCTCATCGACACCTTGAATTCCTTTCTCATCATGCAAAAAACCCAAGGGAAAAATACGATTCTCCTTATCGACGAGGCTCAGAATCTGACAAAAGAGGTGTTGGAACAGCTGCGATTGCTCTCCAATCTGGAAACGGCCAGACATAAGCTTTTGCATATTATTCTCGTCGGACAACCCGAACTGAAAAAAACACTCAATTCCTTCGAACTCAGACAGCTGGGTCAGCGGATATCATTAAGCTGCCGGATCATCCCTTTGAACAACAAAGAAGTTATTGAGTACATCGAGCATCGTATCAATATCGCATCCCAAAAACCAGGGGTCAAATTCTCACGCGCCGCCTATCGGTCTATTTATAAATATTCACGGGGAGTTCCCCGATTAATCAATATCGTCTGTGACCGGGCGCTTTTAACGGCATTCGGTCTTGATCAGCAGACGATCAAAGGTAAGACCATCAAAACTTCCATCCGAGAGCTGACCGCCAGGGGTGAGATTGAAAAAAACAACCCTAGAAAACGAAGAAAATTTATTCTCTTCGTTTCCATATTTTGCCTAACCTTGATGATATCTATCATTTATTCCCCTCGATTCTTTGACGTGAATACCATTAATAATTCACCTGAAATAGAAAAACTCGACGTCCCTCGTTCCGATGGTATAAAAACATCCGTTTCGGACGACCCTGCCACCGATTCGGAAATCACCCGGGCGCCGCCAGTAAAGGCCTCGAAATCTGATCCTGAATCTATTGTGAAACCTGGCGTGAAACCCGCTGCGGAATCTGTTGTGAAACCTGGTGTGAAACCCGCTGCGAAATCTGTTGTGAAACCCGTTGTGAAACCCGCTGTGAAATCTGTTGTGAAACCTGTTGGAAATTTGGGAAATTTTCTGGGTAAAATGGACCGGTTCTCATCAAGAGATATGGCCATTAAGGTGGCATTGGGTTTATGGAATACCGAACCTGAAATTAAACCGAACCTCGATGTGATCGATGATGACCATGACTTTTTTCGTATTGCTGCCGAGAAAAACGGCCTTTCGATTCGCCGTATTGTCGGCAATTTAAATGCGGTAAAAAAATTAAATCTTCCGGTTGTGTTAACATTTTATCCCTCGAATAAGGTTTCCCCCGTATACCTTACGTTAAGTAAAGTTGAATACGGAAAAATTACACTCAGAGGCGGAAAAGAAGATATTTCATTGGATCTGACGCCGACTGAATTAGAAGCCCATTGGTCACGCGTAGCATACATTCCTTGGAAGAATTTTCTTTCCCTGAAGGGCACCATTCCGTTAGATTCTCCCAATGAATCCATAATAACCCTCAAGATGCTTTTGCGGGATATCGGCTTTAAAGACGTTGAAATAAGTCCATCCTATGACGATAAAACCCAGCAGGCGGTAAAAAAAATCCAGAGAAAATATGGTTTGCATATTGACGGCGCCGTCGGTTCTACAACCAAGATCGCTCTGTATAATGAAAAATATTTTTCAGAATTACCGCATATTACAACCCTAAATGTACGTCCGATAAAACATTGAGTCTTGTGACTTCTTTCAATACTAAAAGGGTGCCTGAAAATTGAGTTCAATACTAAAGGCATTAAAAAAGCTTGAAAACGAATTCCCTGAAAAAAGCGAAGTTCGTTTCTGGCAACAAACAAAACCTAAGGGGATGTCGTCCCATAAAGGCGTCTCCGGTGGTCTTGGCTTTAAGAAAAATTTTTTCCTGATTCTTGCTTTGCTGGTCATAGCTTTCAGCATAGGGCTCGCCTTAAATTTGAAACCATGGCATAGAAAACCGACGCTGATTTCAAAAATCCAAACGCCGCCCCCTGCAGTTTTAAGCGTTCCTGCAAAAGAGGTTTCCGGACAGGGTCCGGTCCGAAAAAGTTCATCCCTTGAAACGGCTACCAAGGATACTCAACCGATTAAGGGTCGGCCGAGGAAAACATCCGAATCTTATGGTGCCATGGAGTCAAAAGGTCTGTCGTCCGTTAAAAAAACAGACACCAAACCCTTCACACCGTTGAGTCTTTCTAAAGAGAAAACGTCCCGATCAGAAGAAATTCAACACAAAGCCGTCAACGAAAAACCTGGAGAAGAACATGGACAACAGACAAAAGCCGAATGGTCCGCATCCATACCCGTTAAGCAAGCCGGCGAGTCGAAGCTCGAACTTCAGGCAATTGCCTGGTCCAGTGATCAAAAAAGCCGCCTTGCTGTCATTAACGGTCGTGTTGTTCGGGAGGGGGAATCTATTGACAGAGTCAATATAATGCATATAGGTAAGGACGAAGTCATTTTCAAAAAAGGAACGGAAGAGTGGAGGCAACTGTTCGGCTTTTAAAAATTCCCGGCACAGAATTTAATCGCACTTGAAGCTCTTCTTAAATCGGCTTGTTTCAAAGGGCCAAACTGCCGAACCACTTTAGAACCATAACAGAACCCAAAATAAGGGAGAACTTAATGAGCAACGAACAATTTTTTTTTACATCTGAATCTGTCACCGAAGGCCATCCTGACAAGGTTGCTGACGCCATATCAGATTCCATTCTCGATTCGATTATGGAGAAAGACAAAGGCTGCAGAGTCGCCTGTGAAACCATGGTAACAACCGGCCTGGCCTTCATTGCCGGTGAGATTACAACCAGCTGTTACGTCGACATGCCGGAGATTGTGAGGAATACAATTCGTGAAATCGGATATCATTCATCCCAAATGGGATTCGACTGGCAGACCTGCTCGGTCATCACTAGTATTGATCATCAATCCCTGGATATCGCTCAGGGCGTCAACGTCGGCCAAGGGCTTTTCAAAGATCAGGGTGCCGGAGATCAAGGCCTGATGTTCGGGTTTGCCACCGATGAAACGCCGGAACTTATGCCCATGGCGATTATGTATGCCCATAAACTGTGCCAACGCCTATCCACGGTTCGTAAAAACGGTGCACTTGATTTTCTGAGACCGGACGGAAAATCCCAGGTTACCATCGAATACGAAAACGGAACTCCTAAGCGCGTCGATACCATCGTCATTGCCGCCCAGCATAAACCGGATATCTCCCACGAAGAACTAAAAGAAGCGATCATTCATGAGGTTATCAAAAAAGTGATCCCGGAAAAATACATCGACGGTGATACCCGATATCTTGTAAATGCCACAGGCAAGTTTGTTATCGGCGGCCCTATGGGAGACTGCGGCATGACAGGGCGCAAGATCATCGTCGACACTTACGGGGGGCAAGGAAGTCACGGCGGCGGATGCTTCTCCGGAAAAGATCCTTCAAAGGTCGACCGCAGCGCGTCTTACATGGCCAGACATATCGCAAAAAATGTGGTCGCCGCCGGTCTTGCAAAAAAATGTGAAATACAACTCGCTTATTCCATCGGAGTTGCACAGCCAGTCTCCGTAATGCTGGATCTTATGGGAACCGGTGTGATGCCCAAGCACCGGGTTAAGGAAATAATCCTGGATGTATTTGACTTAAGGCCGGCCGCCATTATTGAATACCTCGATCTTTTACGTCCCATCTTTAAAAAAACTTCGGCATACGGCCACTTTGGAAGAAATGAACCTGAATTTTCCTGGGAAAAAACCAATATGGTTGACATCTTAAAGGAAAAAGCAGGACTTTAGGGATTGAACCTCGAGATCCGGGGCTCCGCCCCCAGATCTCCTATCCCCCTAAAAAGGAGATATACAGTCAATGGACTACGATGTTAAGGAAATAAAACTCGCAAAGGAAGGCTTGCTCCGGATCGAATGGGCCAATCAAAACATGCCGGTACTCAACAACATTAGAAAAAGATTTGCTGAGGAAACACCGTTAAAAGGCATTCGATTAGCCGCCTGCCTTCATGTCACCACCGAAACCGCTTCACTGATGCAAACACTAAAGGCAGGGGGCGCCAAAATTGCGCTATGTGCCTCCAACCCTTTGAGCACACAGGATGATGTGGCGGCTTCACTGGTTAAAAATGACAAAATTTCTGTTTTTGCCATCAAAGGTGAAGATAACGAAACATATTACAAGCACATCAACTCCGCCCTTGATATTAAACCCCAATACACAATGGATGACGGTGCAGATCTGGTTTCTACCATTCACTCCGAACGCACCGAGCTTATCAAGAATGTTCGAGGCGGCACCGAAGAAACGACCACCGGCATAATTCGGCTTAAAAGTATGGCCGCAAACGGTGTTTTACAGTACCCCATCATAGCGGTAAATGACGCTAAGACCAAACATCTATTTGATAACCGTTACGGTACCGGACAGAGCACCATAGACGGAATCATTCGCGCCACGAACCGGCTCCTTGCAGGATCTAATTTCGTTGTTTGCGGATATGGATGGTGCGGAAAGGGACTCGCACTCAGAGCAAAAGGAATGGGCGCCAACGTTATTATCACAGAAATCGATCCCACCGCTGCTCTCGAAGCGGTCATGGAAGGTTTCAGAGTGATGCCCATCCGCCAGGCAGCAAGGATCGGCGATTTTTTCTGTACGGTGACCGGGAATATCAATGTAATTCGCAAGGAACATTTCAAGATCATGAAAGACGGTGCCATTGTGGCCAACTCCGGTCATTTCAACGTGGAACTCGATCTTAACGGACTTGAATCTATAACAAAGTCACGAAAAGAAATTCGACCCCTCGTTGAAGAGCATGTTCTTGAAAATGGAAACCGCATTAATATTCTGGGGGATGGCAGGCTGATCAATCTTGCATCTGCCGAGGGTCATCCGTCCAGCGTGATGGATATGAGCTTCGCCAACCAGGCATTGAGTATCGAATATATGGTGAAAAGCAAAAAGAGGTTTGAAAACGATGTCTATCCCGTACCCGAAGAGATAGACAACGCCATCGCCAGAGAAAAACTTTCTTCCATGAAGGTCAAGATCGACACACTTACAGCCGAACAGAAAAAATACCTGGCATCATGGAGTATGGGAACATAGGCGTTTGAAGATTGAAGGTTTTTGATTGTCCATTGCACAGTAAAGAATCCGGGCCCAGAGGACCCGGCTTTGGTTTGTCCCTGAAAGGGGCTGTTTTAGTTAAAGCCGTACAAGTTAAAAGTGTCTAAAGTGATCTAAAATGCCTAAAGTTGTGGTGCCGCTCCCGCCTGCCATTGCAAGGCACGAGCGGGCAGGTCGCTCCGCTGATTTTATATAATTGTCAGAATTCCTTAACTTTAGCTCACTTTAAACTTTAGTTCACTTTAAACTCTTGCAGCGATTCTTCAGGCTGAGCCGGAGAACTCTGACTTGGCCCAGAGGACCAGGTTTTCAATGTAAAAAATAAACAAAGCCGGCGCTTTCTAGGCCGGCTTTTAGTTTTTTATCCGATATTCCATAATTTTCTAAAAATTAAGCACCATCAATGTCTACTTGTTGACCTGTTCCTTCAAGAGGTTAATTGCTTTTTTCATGTACACGGATGAAGTCTCATCGTCACCCTTTACGCCGTATACCAGGCTGAGGCCAACATACGCCGGTGGATAATTCTCATCGAGTTCCTTGGCACGGCTGAACTCACGGAATGCGTCATCAATTTTACCTGCTTTTAACAATATGTTGCCATTGTTAACATGGTTTTTCGGGGTATCGAGCCATGTATTCTGCTCGATGGGCATTGTGGTACATGCGAATAGAACAAACAGACAAAAAGCAGCCAATAAAAAATATCGTTTTTCAAAATTCATAATTCCTCCTGTTCAGCCCGGACATCTCTCAAGCTGAGGTGAAGAACATTAGCAACTGTTTCAAAACACACTTTTTATATGCCTTTACGGTCTTTAGAGTACCGTATCGTAAAAAATCGACAAAATAAATATTTATTTATTTATTTTCTCCTTGATGTTTTTCATGAGAAAGACTCAAAAATCACCCACCGGAAGATTTTAAAACGGCTTTTAGTCAACCCCCACGTCTGCAAGAACAGGGAATGAATTTTCAATCAAGTAAAGCCTCTTTATATTCTCCAATCAAAGATAGGGCTTCGTTTTCCGTCTCGATCCGCTTGATCGATTCACGAAACCTGCTGCTGTGAGGCAATCCCTTGACAAACCACCCCAAATGGCTGCGCATCATCCGGCAAGCCCGTTTTTCTCCAAAGCACTCAATGGAAGTCTTCAGATATTTCGTCATAACGTCAAAACGTTCGGCAACAACCGGAGCACCCATCTCAGTACCGTTGATCAAAGACATCACCTGAGAAAATATCCAAGGGTTCCCGATGGCCGGTGTTACAATATCTCCATTTCCGATCACCGGAATGGATACCTTGTTTTTTATTTCGGCAATCAGAGACCAGTCCGCTTTGTCCCCGAATCCCTGGGTGGCCATGCGAGGATGCACGGTAATGGCGTCCACACCGCTGGCGTCTGCTATGGCAGCGATATTAAACGCCTGATCACCGGATTTTTCCCATCCGGTCCTTATTTTGATGGTCAGCGGAATTTTTATTTTGTCTCTGACCGCAAGGAGAATCTTTTCGACCTTTCGGGGTGCTTTCATCAAGGCCGAACCTGAACCGGTTTTAAGCACCTTTTTAACCGAACAACCGAGATTGATGTCCAGGATGTCGGCACCCGAAGCTTCCACAATGGCCGCAGCTTCAGCCATGATAATCGGATCTGAACCGAATATCTGGGCAGACAGCGGCTTCTCTTCGGAACG
This sequence comes from Desulfobacterales bacterium, assembly GCA_012974475.1. Taxonomy (GTDB): domain Bacteria; phylum Desulfobacterota; class Desulfobacteria; order Desulfobacterales; family UBA11574; genus JAAXQD01. The sequence continues at coordinate 1,013 of JAAXQD010000065.1, read as the reverse complement.
GCTTTGGAGCAATTCTTCCGTTTTGACGGATCGGTACGCCAGACCATTGGAACTGACCATTTCTGAACAGACCAGTGCACACCCCGCCGATTTTGCCAGGAGTCGGAACGGCAAATTGGTAATACCCGCAAGGGGCGCTAAAATTGTAAAATTATCAAGTTGAACCTGCACCCGCATCCATGGGTTATTCTCTGACCCGTATCCTTTCTTAAACTAAGGCTTCCGCCAAAGATCTCAACAAGAAAATCACTGGGGATGCAGGAACTTTTATTGACGTTGGAATCCAAAGGCAACGCATCCATCACCTCTTTTTCGCAGCAGGTGTATAAATCGATATTTTTTTCAGCGAGCACTTTCTCCATCTTTAGAAGAATTTCTATTTTTTTCCGCAGCCCGGGATCGACGAACGAAAACCCCGGAATAGACGATAGACGTTTTTGTATCTTGACGTAGTGATCCATGAAACTGGTGATACATCTTGTAACGCCGCATCGGGATGCCCAAGTGGAAATCCTGGGAAAATCATTTAAATTGTCCTCGATGACGTTTTGTCCGGTTTTAAAGAAGCAGATCGGATCGAATCTCCAGTTGACCGTTTTGGGGTCGAAGGTTTGGCAAAGGTCTCGAAGCTGTTCGAGGCGCTGACTTAAAGACGGGACACGCGGTTCCAGCAGAAATGATTTAGCGTTAATGGTAAAGTTAAAAAAAAGATTGTATCCCATTTTCAAAAGCTGGCGGCCCACATCCCTTTGGATGAAAGGACCGAAATTTTTTGACCAAAACACAATGGTATGCACCGTGTCGGGTGTGGCAGGCACGGTAGATACCCTCCGGTTATATGGATTGACAACCTCAAACACACCCTTTTGAATCTGTGCCATGAACCAATCCAGATAAAAGGCCGGAATATCGGTGCGCCGGGAAGCCGAGATGACGATTTTATTTGATAATCCCATAATCCGGAACCATTCTCACACCTAATTTGAGCGTTTCAAATGGTGACAATCTTGTTT
>JAAXQD010000203.1 GCA_012974475.1 Desulfobacterales bacterium | reverse complement strand
AGATGTGTATAAGAGACAGGCTGCACCATGGAATGGTTGTGGTCGGACTGCCCTATAGTTATCAAGGACAGATGCGTAACGACGAGATCACGGGCGGTTCTCCCTACGGGGCGTCAACCATCGCCGGTACACAAGGTGAAAGGGTGCCCAGTGAAAATGAACTGGAAGCGGCCCGTTTTCAGGGCCGGCACGTGGCAAGCATCGCATCCAAGCTGGTCCGGTAGAAATCACCACCCAATTTGGCGCGGGTGTCATTTTGGATGCTCTGTCTGAATGGATATTGGCAATGCCTTCAGGAAAAATCGTTTTCCAATTTACAACAAAAAAACTCAATGCCAAAAAAAATGCACTCGGACGGATAAAATTTGGGGCTGTTCGCATTAAGGCGATTGGCCATCTGTTTTTTGAGGGTCGGACGTATCCGTCACAACCGGCTCGATTATTTTCACCGGGGCTTTGAGTGTTCTCTTTAATATATCCATGGCTTCCGAACCAAAAGCGGAAGGGGAAAGGGCCGTAACCTTGGGGTTCGAAATATCCCCCTCGACTTTAACCGGGATGGCAATCAGTGTCCCTTGGAAAATTTTATCAATTATGGGTATGTGTTTGACGATGGTGTCGACTGTTTTAAGGGGAGATACCAATAACGTGAGATCCAGTGTCTGATCGAGCAGGTTAATCTCACCTTCTGTAGCCACGATATTCAAAGACTCGGCATCTACATACCCCTCGGTTAAAATGAACTTTCCATCCTGAAAATAGAATTTGAAAGACAGCAATTTATAGCGGAAGTCATCGTTTTTCAAATCCGGGACATTGCCTTTTACAAGTCTGTTGATTTTTAGAAATGAAAAAATATTGGTTAAGATTCCAACACTGCCCGTGTTATAGACACGCCCGTCTTTAACGGTAAACTCTATGTCTCCCTTTAAATTTCGGAGTAGCTCATCTGCGGTTTTCCCCTCCGTTTTTATGGTACCGGCTGTCTGAAACTGACCTTCCATCATTTCTGATGTCGATTTTCCTGTAAGGCAGCCGGCGGCTTGTTGCATTTCTTTTGGTTCGGAACTCAGAATAAATTCCATCCATACGCCTTGCGGTGAAAATTTGACGGTGCCGGGGGTTTCGAGGCCGCAGAGCACGGCTTCATGGATCCGCATGGTCAAACTGTTTTTTTCGAGCATCAGCGTGGCGCGGTATGGTGACCAGGTATAAAAACCGTATTTCACGCGTTGGGCATCGATGTGGAGGGTTCCTTGGAAAATACTTGGAGACGGGGTTTCATCCGCGCTTGTTTTTTTGCCGTTGTCTTTAAATAGGGTTTCCAACTTTGCCGCGTCGATTTCTTCGGCTGCGGCGTTCATTTCCAGAAAGATACTGCCTGGCTTAAAGGACATATGTCCATCCAGTTCAAACCGATTGTCCAACCAATCTATATCGGCTTCATGAATGGTCAGCTTCTTTTCCGAGGCGCTCAAAACGGTGTGATGGACACGGAGCGAACCGGCCGCTTTAAGTGGCAAAAAAACCTGGTGAGCTTCCAGATTGCCCTTGACCACAGAATTCAACGGGTGGTTTGAATCGATCTTGGCCTCAAGGTTTCCTTGGACGGTTCCCTCCAGGAATCGATTCTCCTTCCAAAATTGATCCAGGGTGACTTTAGCCAGATTTCCTTTAAAGGAGAGATCGGTCACTTTTGCTTTGGGTTTGTGCTTCAGGACAAATTCAGCGTTGGAAGCATTGTCTTGAATGGTCAGTTGACGGATGTCGATTTCAGCAGGCGTATACCGAATATCGGCTGTAACCGTTGGACCGTTTGAGGTGGTCATGCTGCCGGCGGCGGTTATTTCACCGGACCGGGTCCAGTCAACATCCAGACTTTTAAAGGATATGGGCGGCTTGAGATGGTATTGTGCTGGAATTTTGATTTCATTGGTCACCCATTGGGTAAAGTTTGGCCCCATTTTACCGCTGCCGCTAAAATGAAGTTTGTTAACACCTTTCATATAGTCAACGATCCGGACAGAAAAGTCGGTTTCCAAATCGAGAAGCCGGGCACGGCTTTTTGAAAGTGTCAGCGATTCCGGCGTAAGTTTAAAATGTCCCCGGGGTAAAACCAGTTTTTGGGGAAGCCGGGGGGTCTTCACGGCCAAATTTTGTATGTCGCCGGAGATGTTAAAGCGCCAGGCTGAAGGACGGGAATAGGGGCCTTTCAGATTCAGTGCGGAGACGGCGATCGATCCGTTCAATGCATCGATGGTCTTCAGGGACTCCGCCAAATTCCCATGTTTTTTCAGCCAGGGATAAATTTCAGACAGGACAATAGCGCCGGCGCCGGTCTGAACGTCGAGTTCAGCGGTATGGCCCCAGTTCACCCGGCCGGACATTTTGGAAAAATGCGTGTTCTGCATCTGCGCACTCAAGTCGCCAATACGGATCTCATCGCCTTTGAACTGAAAGCGGCCGCCTTTGACAGACAGCGGGTAGGGAAGGCGGTTGTAGCGGGCCTTGAGATCGAATTCAGACACATCGATTTGAACGCTGATGTCATCCATATTTTCGCCCAAGATGAGTTTTCCGGTTGCCATGCCGCTTAAATGCTCAATTCGAGACAGTTCGGGCTTGAGTTTTTTATTATCGATGACGCGATCTAAAATCAACGGCAGGGGCGCTAGATCCGCATTTACGTCCATGTCCAGATGAAAGGGTTTGGCATCACCCGTCAGTCCGATTTTCAGTGAACCTTGCCGGCCCTGTGTTTTTCCGTAGTTGGCCCGGACATTTTCGGCGGTTAAAATGCCATTTTCGATGATGGCATGCCCAAAGACGTCTGTAAGATCCAAGTTCACCGTGGGGATAAATATGGCTCCGGCTTTCATTTCTCCGTCAATTCGCCAGCGTTCGAACTCCGACAAATCCGCCCAATCCTTGCTCTGGACTTCGACCTTGATCGTCGGAATCTGACCGCCTTTGACGATGTCAAACACTTCCCGAATATCGGGAATATGTCCCCCCAACGATAGTGCCGTGGCCCGAACAGCATTGGCATTGATGTCCTGACCGTTTGCCTTCAGGTGAACACCAGCAGTTTCAGAAGAATCCACCAATAGTTTGCCCGCCAGGGATAGTTGTGGATTATCAAGATCCAGGCGGTCGATTTGAAGCGTCATCTGTGAGGAGGAAAAGTTAAAGCGCCCATTCAAAAAGGCAGGACCGATCTCAGTCTGGCGAGTATCGTTTTGCACCTTAAGCATAGAGGTGCGGGTTTCAAAGTCACCTTGCCAGGTACTCCAGCCCTGCGATTGAAACTGCAGGGTCAAATCGACACTACCGTCGGTAATTTTTAAATCGGAGTCTGGCCGCCAGTAGGCCATGAGCGGATGGGGCGCAAGCCCCTGCAGGGTTACCTTTCCGTTCAAATTCAAGGTGTCGGGGTCCACCTCACTTTTCAAAGTGATTTTTTGGAAGAAAGAAGACCTGCAGGTGAGATCCACGGTTACCCGCTTATCGGACACTGAAAGGTCAGCGGTGATATCCTGCCACTCCAGAGGCGCCTTGTCTTGTGTCAACACGCTCAGATGGCCGTCATCGATTGTCACTTTGACGTCTTTGACCACAGCAACCAGCGTCCCGAGTCCCTCCTTGATCTGTTGGCGAAGGTCGCCGCTCCCCTGGAAGGAAGCACCTTTTTCTGATTTGTGCCGGGACGATATGGGAAGCCTCAGTTCAAAATCAGGCTGCTTCAGCTTCAGATCGGCAACCTCCAGACGGGCAACTAAAAGGGCGCTCAGCCTTGGAAACACCGTCAATTCTACCCATTTGCCTTGAACGGAATCCTGGATAGCCATTCGGCCTTGGGAGATAACCACATGGGGTCGAGGCAGTAAGCCCAGGCGGATCTGTTCAAAGTCGACTTGGCCCTCTATGGCTTGGGAAGCGGCCTCTTCAATTTTGGCTCTTATTGCATCCGTATTTACCAGAGCGGGCAATAAAATCAACAGGCCGGCGATTAGCGCCACAGCGCCGAATATGATTCCTATGATGATTTTTTTTGGTTTGATATGTGATCTTTGTTCACTCATTTCGCATTCAAAGGTTCCTCCAGGAAGTACACATATATTTTTCGCTGATCTATTTGTTCAACAGCCACAGGACCATATGAATATTAGGCGGGGGTATTTCTGACCCTATCGGTTGTTCTTCCAATCAAACTTTGTTCGATAAACCCGATTTAAGGCGCGAAATATGCCCACATTTGTAATCCTCTTCCGATGTATTTAGATCATCGACATTTACAATCATTTTGTTTTATGGCATTTACCATTAATGCAAACTTCGGCATCACCACACTCTGAATCATCGACACAGCCCTTATCCTCTTTTGTTACTTCTTCATCCGATTTTTCAACAGGAATTTTTGCTTCCATTCCATACTTAATTTGTTTTGCCTCTCTGTTGTTTACTTTAACCGTAGCATAGGACTCTGACGTCTGCTGAACCCTGCCACAAGTTATTTCTTCACCTGAAGAGGAATAAAAGCATATTGTAGCTCCCATTATAAATCCGTCATCCTTGTTTCCATCAACAACGATGAGTCCTCTATTCATATTAATTCTCGTAACCTGTGCAGCCTGAGCACTGTCATTAAAAGATGTTGCTGTAATCACTATTATTACTAGTACAACGAGAAATACTTCGACTTTTTGCATGTCGTCCCCTTTCTGTTATTTAAATTTGAGTTCCCACCTCAATAACGTTACCAGATTAATTGGAAACGTGCCTGGAAGATATGAGCTCTTCCATTCTCAATAGGCGGTGATGCTCGATCTTTAACGTATGCATGGATGTAGTTAAACATCAGTCGAACATTTCGATTATGTATCCAGTTCAACCCTGCGGTGAAATTGCTTTCTTTGCCTCCATATATATCGCCGTCATTCAAGTCTACATAGGAGTGCCGTAACGCAAGTTCCCAGGCGCCCCACTCGCCTTTCATCGGATGAAAAGAAGGTTGCGGCTCAACCCCTGTAAAAACACCGATGGATCGGTTGTAATTTCGATATTCTCCGGTGATAAAGTAGCTCAAAAACGCGTAGTATCCCCAGAAATCCGGATCGCCTGCTGCCTCTGCATCTAATGAAATATAATAGCACTGTCCCTGAAAAGACCATGGCCCGAAAACCATTGCCAATTCGGCATTGACCGTATCCCGCCTATTCCCGGGGATAGATCCCGTATCCACCAGCCTGTCGTCCGTGAGGCGAGACTCGGGCCTTGTACGAAATTGCATCGGAGAATCTAAATCATCCTCATCGCGTGGTCCGTAGCTGTAACCCAGTCCGAGATGATGCCGTGCTTAAATTCACCCGGAATGAAGATGTCACTCATATACCCGGCAGTATAGGTGAGGATGATGTCACCGGGCTGCAGCAGGTGGTAAACCTGCTGTTTTTGCTGTTCCGAAAATTTGATTATGTGCGCAGCCGGACTTTTTAAGCGGCTCACGTCCTTGAAGAGAAGTGCCCGCGCAGCGTAGCGGGCATCGCCGAACTCCCGGGCGGCCCCATGCGCGAGTTGATCGGCCTCGGTGTGTGAGAAGTCGTTCTCCAGATCGGACAGGGTACCTGTTTTAAGAACCTGATGAATTTGAGTTTGAGCTCCCTTATACAATGAGGGAATCTGCCCGATCAAATCTTTATAGGAACGATCCGTCGCCGCGAGCTTTGACAAACCGGACTCGGGCGCTGAAAGATCCTCCGAGTATAATACCCACGCCGCTGTCAGCGTCTTTTCTTCGCCCTTGGCAGTTATTTCCTGATGCAGTCGATTATAGCCGCCACGTGGAATTCCCGAACGGTAAAACGCTTCGTTCAACTTGGAAATCGCAACGGGGTCGTCGGTAAACTCCGCAACCAGAAAGGAGCTGTGGTAAGCCAGCAAGAATTCGGCGTAAAGAACAAGCACGTGAGCCTTTATTCCCGTCTCGTCATCCGGGAAATGCGCGTCGGTACCTCCGTAATAATTAATCAGATCCCAGAGCGCTGTGTGGCAGGTGGTAAAATGGAAGAATAAATCCACAATTCTGTCGTTTTCCTCAGCGGTGAAATAGCCGCGTTTCTGCCAACTGCCGCGCTGGTGAAAATCGAAGAAATCTTTTCGTATCTCATCAAATTGTGTAGAGACGGAGCGCAGCGTCCGCATATTAGACTCAAGTGTCAGCCGGGCCTGCACCGGAGACTCGAATCGAACATGGGTAGTGTATTTTGGCATTCTAGTCGCACATTCCATGCTCAGCAAGGTTGCAACCAGAGCTAACGATATGAGAATTCGAGATGTCATTTTACCTCCGATAAGAACTCATACAAAAATTAAGCGTAAGGATAAGTTCATCCGCTCTCTTGCCGAGTCTATGGGCTGCAACTTGGTTTATTGCAAGGATCTTTCCTTCCATATTTATTAATAGGGCACTCTCTACGGTAGCATTAAGGAG
>JAAXQD010000195.1 GCA_012974475.1 Desulfobacterales bacterium | reverse complement strand
GCCGAAGACAGAGAGGTTTTGATACAATCTCTGAAGGCATCGGGCAGCCTTAAGGATTTCGAATTTGAAGCGCTTACAAAATCCGGTGAAACAATAAATATACTTTTAAGTGCGGTTCTTGAAAAAGATACCATATCCGGAATGATTATGGATATCACCGATCGGAAAAAAGCTGAAAAGACACTTAGAGAGAGTGAAGAACGGTACCGGAGCCTTTTCAAGAACAACCACTCCGTAATGCTCCTCGTAGATCCGGAGAGTGCAGATATCGTCGATGCCAACCCGGCAGCTGTCTCCTTCTATGGCTGGAGTTTTGAAGCGCTTACCGGCAAAAAGATTTCAGATATCAATACGCTTTCAAACGAACAAGTGTTTCAGAAAATGGGAAAAGCCAAGACGGAACAGCGCCGAGTATTTTATTTTCAGCACCTTCTGGCCAACGGCGAAATCCGTGATGTCGAGGTTTTCAGCGGCCCCATCAAGGTACATGGCAGAGAACTTCTATATTCGATTATTCATGACATCACCGAGCGCAAACAGGTGGAGTTGGCCCTTTTAGAAAGGGGGAAAGAATTAGAGAATAAAACACACGAGCTTCAGGAAGTCAATGCAGCCTTGAAAGTCCTCCTGAAGCACAGAGACGAAGATAAAAAAGAATTGGAAGAAAAAGTCATTGCAAATGTGAAGAAGCTCGTGCTTCCTTATATTGAAAAACTGAATAACAGTCGATTGAATGACCGGCAGATGGTATATTTAAATATTATTAAATCGAACCTTGAGGACATTATCGCACCGTTTCTTCACCAGTTGTTCTCGAAATTTTCTGATCTTACCCCGAGTGAAATTCAGGTCGCCGGGCTCGTTAGGGATGGCAAGACAACCAAAGAGATCGCTGAATTGTTGAATTCCTCCGCGGGTGCCATTAATTTTCACCGGAATAATATTAGAGCCAAGCTGGGTCTCCGAAATACAAAAACAAACCTAAGGTCCTTCCTTTTGCCCCTGGCATAGTATTAGTTTTTACCTTGTATTGTGCTTATATTTTTTTGTTGTTTACATATGGATGGTTTGTTGCCAAATTATCGGTAACATTCTGTGCAAAATATTATTGAGGTAAAAAGGTTGTTCAGATGAACATATCCGTACCGGTCTAATAGAATTGCGGAGGCACGTGTGGAAAATAAAAAAAAGGCATTGGAAATTTTACTCCGAAAAAACATTGAACTCTACGAGAAATCTCGAGCCAGAAAAGAGAAATCGAAAGCCAGATCCGGTACGGGGAATGTTATTCGCCGTAGAAAAGGCGACCCAGACAAATGGATTGCTTTTGAATTGAATCGGTCATGATAGGGTGACCGGCAAGAATCGGCTCCCGGAATTTCAACATCCGTGTGGCCCCGAAGCCTTTCATCCGTTGAAGACCATCTATAATTATTTGGACAGTAAGATAAAACACCAGCAAGACATGCCCCTTCAAAAACTCTTTTTTTCTTAGAAATACCCCCACCCGATTGTGTCACCAGCGAAATTAAATGCTCATCTACCCCATCCGATCACTTCTTTTTTGCCGTTGACATCATGTCCCGGGTTTCCAGCCAGCTCTGCATCTCCAGGAGCACGTTGGTCAGCGGGTAGCGGCCGTCTTCGAAAACGCCGTAGTCACCGCCGCCGGCCATGGCCGACACAAACCGGACATTGTTAGCATGGAACAGCCAGGCATCGCTCCAGCGCCGTTCAATGAACTCGTCAAACGGGCTGCCCTTCTGGCCCGGGCCTTGGGCGTAGCCGCGTTCCCAGGCTCTGCTCACCAGACCGGTGGCCGATAGGACTTTGGCGTTGGACGTCTGGATGGCATTGTCCAGGCGCACAAAGTGGTTCTTGACCCAGGTGGTGCTGTGGCAGTTCAGACAGGTGTTCTGCATGGCCTGCTGGCGCATTTTTTGTGCTTCGGGGTCGATGAGGTAATCATTGGCAAATCCGCCGTCAAAGTCTGTGGGCAGCGACAGCCCGGAACGGTTACGAATCTTAGAGGTGTCGGGGTCCTTGGGGTAAGGATGGGCGTAAATAAGGCCGAAAATCCGCCATCCCAGACGGTCGTTCATCTGGTGGGTACGCGGGTTGATCACCGCTCCGCCGGCATTGACCAGCAGACTGATATGACACGCGGCACAGGTCGGCGCAGAAAAATCTCTACCGATGGTCCAGGGCACTGCCGTAAAGTTCCAGGTGTTGTTCATGGCAGAAAAGATGTTGCCGTGTTTACTGGCAGAGTATACCTTGAAAGCCGGCACATCGGGCCCTGCGTGGCACTCCTTGCAAGTATAAGGTTTGCGGGCCATCTCCATGGAGAAATGATGCCGGGAGTGGCAGGCGGTGCAGGCCCCTCGGCTCCCGTCAAGGTTCACGCGGCCCACACCCTGATTCGGCCAGCCGCTGATGATCGGAAATTCGAGTTCTCCGGCATCGGTATCCCGGGTTTCATATCCGGTCACCTCCAGCCGGGTGCCGTGGCAGTAAAAGCAGGCCTCTGCACGGGTGAGGCCGTTGGCCGGGCTGAAACGAATTTTGCCATCTTTGACAGTGCTTTCGCCCAGAATGGTCCGTTGCAGGTCCTGGTAAAGGGGATTCTCCGCCAGGTTTTTATACGCATGCGCCATGATGTTTTTGGCGTACTGGGTCCTTTCCGTCACATGACATGTGGCGCAATCATCCGGGCTGACCACCACATGGATTTCATACCCGTTATGCTCGAATGTATCGGAATGGGCGTCGGCTCTAAGGGTATGGCATTCAGCGCATCCGACAGCTTGGTTTTGAAGGCTTTCGGGCACAGATGTACCGGACATCCTCCGTTTCAGTTTATCAGCTTTCAAGGCGTTTTGGGGTGTCATTTTCGAATGCCGGCTGTTGTTCCAATCCTGAACGATACCCGGATGAAACTCGCTGTGGCAATCCAGACATTCCTGGGTGGCATCGCTGATGGGTGCTTCCCCTGCGGCCGCCAAAACCACAGGTGGCAAAACCCACAAGACGACAATTAACGTGAGGCAAAATCGCTTCATCATACCCACCTCCTTAAACAGTTAGACGTGGAAACAAAAACATACCCGAATTATCCCCCTAAACCGGCAGGCTTAAGCCATTAATAAACGACCAATTTCCATCTGTTGACAGGGTCATATTATGGGATTCTTTTTATTAAAGTTTGATACAAAACTTTACAACATAAATTTCAGAAAAATGGACGAAAGCGGGACGGTCCGGAAAACCTGGTATAAGATCAGCCCTAGGAACACCGCTCCTGAACCGGTGAAAGCGTTTAAATGAAGCAAGGTTCATACCGCTATTACTCGAAGAGTACCCGGCGGTGCCCAGGCGCAAACGCTTCGTAAAAATCTTGGTGTCGAAAAATTGAATGTTGCCATAAGGGGGACTTTTAAGGTATCGTTGTTGAGTTGGAGTACCCGATTCAACGCGCCCGGCGATTTCAAACATCTAAATTTTACACCCTGTTCGACAGACTATGGTCTATTCCATTTCTTTACCCAAGGAGAACAAAATGATTGTCGGAATTCTCAAGGAAATCAAAGCAGAGGAAAATCGCGTGTCCATGACCCCGGCCGGCGTGGAAGTCATAAAACAGAACGGCCATTCCATTCTGGTAGAGAAGGCTGCAGGCAGCGGCAGCGGCTTCGACGACGACGCCTATAAGAAAGCCGGGGCCGAGATCGTTGAAAGTCCCAAAGAGATTTTCCAGCGTGCGGACATGGTGATGCATGTAAAAGAGCCCCTATCACCGGAATACGACCTCATCCGTGAGGGCCAGATTGTTTTTACGTATCTGCATCTGGCGGCGGCCGAGGAGCTGACCCATATTTTGATCAAAAGCAAAGCCGTTAACATTGCTTATGAAACCATTCAAAAAGCAGACGGCTCCCTGCCCCTGCTCACGCCCATGAGTGAAGTCGCCGGCCGAATGGCCATTCAGCAGGGGGCCAAATATCTGGAAATGGCCCAGGGCGGCCACGGGGTTCTGCTGGGGGGCGTGCCGGGGGTCGATCCGGGTACGGTGGTCATCATCGGCGGCGGGGTCGTCGGGATCAACGCGGCCAAGATGGCCTGTGGCCTGGGCGCAAAGGTTTACGTCCTGGATATGAACCTGGAACGGTTACGGTACCTGAGCGACGTGATGCCGGCCAACTGCTTTCCCCTGATGGCCAGCCCGGCGGCCATACGAAAGCTTGTCAGAAAGGCCGATGTGGTGGTGGGAGCGGTGCTGGTTACCGGTGCCAAGGCACCCAAGCTGGTGACCCGGGACATGCTCAAAACCATGAAAAAAGGCGCGGTGTTGGTGGATGTCGCCATCGACCAAGGCGGATGTTTTGAAACATCCAAGCCGACCACCCACTCGGATCCGATCTTTACCGTTGCCGGGATCGTCCATTACTGCGTGGCCAACATGCCCGGGGGGGTGGCCAAAACATCCACCATGGCCTTGACCAATGCGACCTTGCCGTATGCCGTGGAGATTGCCAACAAGGGTTGGAAGCGGGCCATCCAGGAAAACCCGGAAATCAAACTCGGGGCCAATGTCGTCAAAGGAAAAGTTACCTACAAAGCCGTTGCAGATGCTTTCGGCCTGGAATACACGCCGATTGATTCATTAATTTAAAACGGCCGTCGCGGATGAACCTCCCAATTGAACCTTGCATAGAGGGGAAAATGATCGGACACGTATCGGCCGTCAAATGCATCCTGAATCACCGTGGTGTTTTTTATCACGATGTTGCCCTGATACAGAACCCAGTCGATATGATCTCCGTTGGTAACCCCTGTGAATCCATGATGGGTTCCCGGAAAAGGTTTTTCAAATGCGTTTTTAAAATAGCACTCTTTGGCCGCTGATTTCTGATCCTGTCCGGTGAAAATGTTATAACAGGGGCTAAATGGCGTGGTGTTAAAGTCTCCAATGAGAATTACAGGGATGTTGTTGGGGAGATGCGATAGCCGTTGGAGAATCAGTTTGGCGCTTCGGGTCTGGACCGAAACGTCGAAGTCCAAGTGTGTATTGACACAGATAAGCTGGCGGCGGGAATTTTTGAACATGCCGATGGTGCACTGTCTCGGCCAGAGGCTTTTCCGGTAACGGCTTGGCACCGTAGGTGTTGGGCTCAAGAAAAAATGTTCACGATACGTACAGGTCCAGGTATTTTTATAAAAGATAACATTGTTTTGCCAGAAATCCGGAGAAGGGCTTCGCCGGCCGATATAATGATGTTCAGCCAGAATTTTATGGATAAAATCGATCTGAAAATCATTTGCTTCCTGGAAACCCATGAAATCCGCACGATATTTTTCAAAAAAAGCAGGAAAGCATCTCTTCCGGTATTGCCAGCTGTTGGGGCCGTCGTCAGCCAGGCCGAAACGAAGGTTTAATGTCAAAACAGAAAGCATGGTAGGGTCCAGGTTTAAATCGTCCGAGATCGCAATGGGTTAAATGGGTAATGAACTATCGAGCATCGACATCAAGCAGACCAGGATGTTCGGCAAGGTCGAATCGAATATTTTTAAAGTTTTCGAATGTGACATCAGAAAACCCCAGATTCAATTGCTTGCGTATAACACCAAATATGGCAAGATAATTCAGAAGTATTCTTTTGTGCCACTCGAGGCCGATTCGGGATGCCAGTTCTTTGATATATATTTTAGGGCCTTCGATTTCGAGAAAGTCACCGTAGGGCATGGTGTCAAGACAGAAGTGCGTATCGCGTAACACAAAGGTTTCACGCCATTTTTCGTAGACCTGTTCTTTATGAAACCCTAAAGATTCCAGAATTTTTTTCATGGCGGCAAAGTCGGAAACTTCGACTTCGATCTCCCTTAATGTTTTAAATTGATCGTCTTTGAAAGGCGGCTCCGATTTAAACGTCAGGGTGGTTTTGATATCCTTTCGCAGTCTCAGGAGGGATTTTTCTTGAAACAGGCGGTTATCAGCATCTTCAAACCGCAGGTTGGTCTCAAAGGCGCGACCCTTGAAATCGGCACCAAGCTCCATGATCCGGCGGCGAATCGGATTCACATCCGGCAAATAGAATTTTACCTCGGTTTCCAAATTTTCCATTTGACTTTGCCTGCAAACCATTTCAATATCTTACGGTGAGTGATTTTCGAATTTCGCTGAAAGCGGACAGCATATAAAATTGCCAAGCGATTTAATAATTCGTTTATATTAGAAATCATATTTAGTGTCAATTATTGACTCTGTTTGAATTTTTTCCCTTGACATAGGGACGAATTTTATTTAAATATTTGGGGTTTTTTATTTGAAGGAGAAAATCCAGTGAAAAAATATACATATAGTGCAAAGAATGCGGACAACCCAGGCAAATGGAGTCTTGTTGATGCCGAAGGTGCGGTTTTGGGAAGACTTGCCAGTTCTGTGGCCGCCCGGTTGCGGGGAAAGCACAATCCCCTTTTTACCCCACATGCCGATACCGGAGACTGGGTGATTGTTGTCAATGCGGAGAAGGT
>JAAXQD010000207.1 GCA_012974475.1 Desulfobacterales bacterium | reverse complement strand
CCTACCTTCAAAGAGCATGCAAAGATGTGGCTTGCATTGCCTCACGACTGGAAAGAGTCAACACGGGAAAATTATCTGAACAACCTAAATAATCACATTTTACCTCATTTCGGTTCAATCCCTGTTAATAAGATCAAGCGCAAAGACCTTAAAGCCTTTTTTGATAAGAAATATGCTGAAGGGTTGAATCTCAACACAATTAAACTGATACGAGCGCCGATAAACGGTGTTCTGGCATATGCTGTCGAGCTTGAGTTGATTGAATCAAATCCCTTGCGGGACTTGGTGTTGAAGTACAAAAAGAAAAAGTTTGAAATAGATCCTCTGACAGAATCAGAATCACACCTTTTGCTTGAACATGCAAAGATCTTTGTGGACGGTACTTATTATCCATCTATTTTATGTGCATTGAGAAGACAGCAGCATAAAAATCACTTATGATGTCTATGCTCACTGGATCCCCGGACAGTTTAAATCGGAAGTGGATGAGCTTGACAACCTGCACTCAAACGCACCCCATACGCACCCGCAAACGACTCCAAACCAATATTCACAATAATTCCAATAGTCTTTCGTGAATGTTGTCAAAGCCGCCGTTGGACATAACCAGGACAATATCATTGGGTCTGGTTTCTGCGACCAAAAAATCGATGATCGAATCTGTATCCGGGAAATGGTAGGCTTTCCTTCCGCGATCTTTAAGGTCGGCCACCAGTTTTTGAGAAGAAAACCTTTCTTCGGCCGGGATCTTATCCAAGCGCGAAGGGTGGCGGATGCATATGATGTCTGCCCCGTCGAATGAAAGGGGATAAATGTTCTGAAACACACTGCGCATGCTGGAATTGGTTCGGGGTTCAAAAACAGCAACAAGACGTCCGTCCGGATAGAAAGGTTTTACCGCCCGGATGGTCTCCCGAACCGCCGTGGGATGATGGGCAAAATCGTCCATGACCGTAATGCCGTTTTTTTGGCCCCGGACCTCTTGACGCCGCTTAATACCTTCAAATGTTTCAAATGCCCTTGAAATAGCCGTTGCCGGTATCTTCAGCCGGTGGGCAACGGCAATGGCGGACAGTGAATTCAAAAGGTTGTGCTCTCCGACCAGTCGTGTTTTGAAACTTCCAAAAAGCTCATGGTGATTTAACACTTCGAAGAAGGTCCACGGCGGTTTAAGGGTGACTTTTCCTAGACGCCATAACGCGGTTGTATTCCGGCCGTATGTTTCGACCCGACACGGTCTGCCCTTGATTAAATCGGAAATGTTTTTATCGCCGTCGAATGCGATGAGGGTGCTCTGGGGTGAAATGTTGCCGATAAATGTATTAAACGCCTGCTTCACATGGTCCATGTCTCTAAATATATCGGCATGATCGAATTCAACACTGGTCAGTATCGCCATCGATGGATCATAATGTAGAAATTTCGGACCTTTATCAAAATAAGCCGTGTCGTATTCATCCCCTTCGATGACCACATATTCGCCGTTTCCAAGACGGTAATTGCTCCCGAAATTTTTCAAAATCCCACCGATCATATAACTCGGATCAAACCCGGCGTCATGGAGAATCCAGGCCAATATGGATGCGGTGGTGGTCTTGCCATGGGTCCCGGTTATCACCAGCGGCTTTTTGTCGGCAGCAATAAATCGGTTAACCGCCTGGGGCATGGAGCAGAATTCCAGGCCCATTCGATGCATTCCGACAACTTCGGGATTATCTTTTGAGACGGCATTCCCCACAACAACCAAATCCGGGCCGTATAAAACATTCTTTTCGCTAAAACCCTCCACAATCTTTATGCCTTTTCCGGAGAGAAATTCGCTCATGGGTGGATATACCTTTTCATCCGAACCACTCACTTCAAAGCCCATATCCTTTAGCATACTGCCGAGAGCTCCCATCCCGGTGCCGCAAATGGCAGTCAGGTGTATGCGTTTGACATTGTCAGGGATTCGGTTTTTGCTCAAATCCATTTTTTGTGGGTTCCTTTTTCAAAAAAATCATTTTTAAAGCACGAAAATCGAGGACACGTCGATATGGATCATACAAAATTATGGTATCATTGTACAGTTTCATGTATACAGTACACCCTGTGTTGAATCGACATCTTACAAAGACGCTTCAAGATTTCGCACACGGTTTGGGGCGCATTACAATTTTAACCGGTGCCGGCATCTCTGCTGAAAGCGGAATCCCCACCTTCCGTGGGCCCGAAGGGTACTGGACCATCGGTTCAAAGGAATACCATCCCCAGGAAATGGCGACCCATAGCATGTTCGTGAAAAAACCCGATGAGGTTTGGAAATGGTATCTCTACCGGATCGGCGTTTGTGGAAACGCCTTACCGAATCCGGGACATCTTGCCCTGGTTGAAATGGAAACGCTTTTCAAAGACCGTTTTACGCTGATCACTCAAAATGTAGACAATCTGCATTTGCGGGCCGGAAACCGTTTGGAAAAAACGTTTCAAATTCACGGAAACGTTTTTTTCATGCGCTGCGCCGGCAAATGTGCATTAAAAGTGTATCCGATCCCGGAAGATTTGAGCCGCAGAGAAAAAAATAAAAATTTAACGGAAAAGGACCGCAATTTGCTGATGTGCCCGGATTGCGGCAGCCGTACGCGGCCTCATGTACTCTGGTTTGATGAAATGTATAACGAGCATTTCTACCGATACCACAGTGCGCTGAACGTCGCCGGGGAAACTGAACTCCTGATTGTCGTTGGAACCTCCGGCGCCACCAATCTTCCGAACCAGGTGGTATGGGAAGTAAAAAATCGTGACGGCATCATCATCGATATCAACATCGAGGAGAATCCATTCTCGAATCTGGCGTTAAAAAGCAGGCGCGGTTTTTTTATAAAGCAACCCAGCAGTAAGGCTTTGCCGAATATTTTACAAGTGTTTAAAGAAATTTTGGAATGAGTGTCGACGCATCCATGCGTTTGTTCTTTCTAACGATTCCCAAACCACCCAAACGGCATACGCTGACACATTTTCGACATCCGTTACACCCATCATCTTGAATCTCGGAGATAAAATTGGTGGTGTGACCCGGATGCAGAATCGCGAATTTTCGAGTGGCAATCATGGTCTCGCAGCAGCACCCGCAGCAGTTCCAGAATTCTATATAACAGCTCAGAAGGCGACGACCCCTGAAGAAAGCGATTCAAACGATCGACAAGCTGTACATAACCGGATTTGGCTGTATGGTGAGCCATAACCATCTCATATTAGAGCTCAAGAGTTTTTAAATATTCAGATGCCTTGGGGATTTCCCGTTCACTGAAAACACGGATATCATTTTCTTCCAGAAGCGCAGCGGTTACACCTTTGCCCGGCTTTTTTATCCCGGCAAAACGCCCGTCATAAATATAAGCGCTGCCGCAGGAAGGGCTGCCATCTTTCAGGACGGCCATCCGGATTTTCATGGAGCGAGCCAGTTCGACCGCTTTTTGAGCGCCCTTCAGAAAACTTTCCGTAACATCATTCCCATGGATGTTAATGACCCTGGAATCACCGCACAATACCTTTTTCCCATCGCCATGGGAGATTTCCGAGCACGGTCTGGGGACCATAAGCCCTCCGGCGACTTCCGGACAAAAAAGCACCACACGGTCCTGACCCTGCCAGCACTCCAATAGGCGACGATCCAATATCTTAACAGCACCCCCATTATAGCGCACATGTTCACCCATCAAACAGGCACTGACCAGCAATTTAATCATTTTTACACACCCGGTTCCTTATCGGGTTTCAATTTTATGATTTTTTTTAAGTTCCGTCCATTTGTCGAAGCAAAGTTTACCCCCTGAAACCCATCTATCTTTTTTGTTTAACTGAATCGAAGATTCCGTATGCGAAGGGGGCTTCATTGAAATAGAGAAATCCGGAAAAAACAATCAAAAAATTTGTGTTGTGATACCATAAAACAGATGTAATGATAATGCTGACCAATAAAACATGTAACATTTTCAGAGAACTGTTGCAAATATGCGGACTATCTTAAGGCAATATTATTATATTTTTTCCAAATTATTGGTAAAATCTATTGCAATGTGAAATCGTCGCTTGTAAGGGGGTATTCTAAGTGAATTAATAGGGTTCTATAACTTAAATTAAATCATCAAAGCGGGGAATAAAAAAATGGCGACCATCGAAGATATCAATATGGCATTAAAAGAGACGACGCTTACAAAGATCTTTTTTACCGATCTGAACGGCAGAATCATGAATTTGCCGATAAATCCAGACAACATTGGATTGATCATAGCACATGGAATCGGTTTTGATGGAAGCTCCGTTGCTGGATACGCTACTGTTGACAGCAGCGACCGGCTCCTTTTTCCAGATCCGGAGAGTTTTCGAGTTGTGGAATTTGGGGATAATAAACGTGGTTTCTTTATAGGGCATGTTTATGATGATCAAAAATCTCGTGCACGAGTCGATCCCAGATCTGTTCTGGAAGGTATCCTGAAAAAGGCGGAAACAGAGTATGGCCTCAAGTTTCTGGTCGGTCCTGAGCATGAATTTTTTCTACTTCGTGAAGATGAACACGGTGAAAAAGTTCATTCTGACAAAGCCGGTTACTTTCAGTCAACTCCCCATGATAAGGGAGAACTGGTACGGAACAGAATTATTGCCGTTCTAAAAGCATGTGGGATTCGGTTTGAAAAAGCCCATCATGAGGTCACGCCTTCACAGCATGAAATCAATCTGGAGTGTGCCGACCCTTTGACCGCGGCGGACCGTACCATACTATTTAACTATATAACACAGATGGTTGCTTTAGAGCTCGGTTATCACGCGACGTTCATGCCCAAACCATTTGACGATTTTAACAGAAATGCTTTCCATATTCATATTTCCATGCAGGATCTAGATGGGAAAAATCTGTTTTACGATTCAGACAGCGAAGGTAATATCAGCAGTATCTGCAAAAAATTTATTGGCGGTATTTTGAAATATGCCAGGGAAACGTCGATCATCATGGCATCGACTTTCAATTCATACAAGGCATACGTGCTGGATAGGGAAGCGCCTATTATCAGAGGATGGGGGTTCAGGAATAGAAGTTCTATGGTCAGGGTGCCCTATAGCTACAACCCCGAAGGTACGAGAATAGAGTTGAGAAGCCCTGACCCGGCAGGCAATCCATATCTTCAGATTGCTATGTTAATTGCCATGGGGCTTAAAGGCATAGAGAGAGATCTTGACTGCGGCCAGCCCGATTTCGGGAGCACATATAAAAAGAAATATCGATACCGTGTATGGGACCGGCGGTTCTTGCCAAAAAGCATGTACGAGGCGCTGGTTGAAGCCGAACGGAGTAAATTTATGAAAGAAATTTTGGGGGAACAGATTTACAACACATACATGTCCCTTAAGATAAATGACTGGGAAGATCATAGAGTCCACATTACGCCAAGAGAACTCGATAAATATCTTAGCATATAAAATCTTATTCAGACAAAAAGGAAACAAAAAAGACAGTTGAATATTAAATCCATAAGGGAGAATAACATAATGGAAGAGTGGATCGAACAACTCCAAAACAGTGTGAACACACTTGATGGCCTAAAAGCCTTCATCAACGTTACCCCGGCGGAAGAAACGGCCATAAATACGCTCAATACCAAATGGGGGACAACACCTTATTTTGCGTCTCTGATGGATCCGGATAACCCTGAATGCCCGATTCGCAAACAGGTTATTCCCTCTATGAAGGAAACAGAGAATCGATACGGAATGCCTAATTATTTGATTTGGAAAGAAAACCGTGACACCGATGAGGTCAGACCCGATTGTATTGCCAGACAGTATTATGACCGCATCGCCTTTACAGTGACGGATGTCTGTGCAAATTACTGCCGTCACTGTTTTCGAAAAGAACTCGTGGTCGACCGCAATCTTAAGCTTCGCTTCGATTTTGAAGAAGGTATCGAGTGGATCACGAAACATAAGGAAATTCGTGATATTCTTATAACAGGCGGAGATCCTTTCATACTTTCAGACGACAAGATTGAATATCTTATTCGCAAGCTGCGAGAGATTTCCCATATAGAGATGATTCGTTTTGGAACGCGAACACCGATTGTTCTGCCCCATCGAATCACCGACAATCTTAAAAAAGTGTTAAGCGGCTTTCATCGGGTTCCCATATGGGTGAATACCCAGTGTAATCATCCCAAAGAAATTACGGAAAAGACGGCAGAGGCGGTCTACAATCTTCTTTCCTGCGGTGTGAATGTCGGCAACCAAGCGGTCTTGTTGAAGGGGATCAACGACGACGTAGAGACCTTCAGGGAACTGCATCAAAAACTTTTGGCAGTTCGAATCCGACCCTACTATGTCTTCTACTGCGAACCTGCGCCGGGAATCGATCATTTCCGCACACCGGTTGAAAAAGGCGCAGAACTCATTAGGGATGCGCTCCGGGGTTACACCACAGGTCTGGCCCAGCCCATGTATGTCATTGCAACAAATATCGGCAAGATTCCTTTAATGCCGGATTATTATATTGTCGATAAGAATGAAAAAGAATACACGCTGAGAAATTACCAGGGTATTCATACCACCATACCGAATATTCCGGAATAGAATGAGTCGAGCTTATTCATATAACCAGATTTTTTCTTTATAACTGTGATGACCATCCATAACCGTATAATAACGTTTTTAAAGGCGTACAATCGGGATATGTTCGGGCTCCTTGAAAAAATGGTGCTGATTCAAAGCGGCAGCACCAACAAGGAAGGTGTCGATGCGCTGGGCCGGTTCATAAAATCGACGTTTCAGTCCAACAATGTCTCATGCCAGGTGATCGAGCAGGATAAATATGGAAATCATCTCGTTGTCAGATCCCTCTGTAAAGGACAATTCGACACACAGATACTCCTTGTGGGCCACATGGATACTGTATTTCCAAAAGATACCGGTTTTAACTGGTATAGAGAGGAAAAGACCCGCTGTTACGGTCCGGGTGTCATCGACATGAAAGGCGGTCTTGCCGCCGGTATATTCGCACTTAAAGCACTGGATAACGAAAACTTTTTAACCCAGATACCTATAACATTCATATTTAACTCCGATGAAGAGATCGGCTCTCCCAGTTCTAAAGCGCTGGTTCAGCAAGAGGCAAAAAAAAGTATTTTTGCATTTGTGCTGGAGACAGGGGGACGGAATGGAGAAATCGTCACGGGACGAAAAGGAAACCTTTCCCTTGAACTCAAGATTAAAGGAAGGGCAGGTCATGCTGCATTTGCCGGCAAGGATAAAGCAAGCGCCATTGTTGAACTGGCGCACAAAATAATTGAATTTGAATCCTTAAACAATCCTCATGGGGGAATCAGTGTAAATGTGGGTCGAGTCAACGGCGGAATAGGACCCAATACCGTGCCCGAGCATGCTTCAGCCCGGATCGATTTCAGGTTTTTAAAAAGTCCGGACAAGGCGTATCTCGAAAAAAAGATTGCCGAGATTACCCAAAAACAGAACATCCAAAATACACACTCCCATTTTGTCATATTGAGCGGAAGACCCCCCATGCCGGTCTCTGAAAAAAATAAAAAGCTTTTTCAAGCTGTTCAGAAAACAGCAAAATCGATCGGATTATCGGTAGACGAAGAATTCAGGGCCGGCGTATCTGACGCCAATCTGATTGCCGGAGAAAATACACCGGTTGTCGATGGTCTGGGTCCCATCGGCGCCATGGACCACAGCGAAGACGAATACATGATCAAAGAAAGCCTTTTACAACGGTCAGCGTTGCTAGCGAATGCTATAATAGAATGCTGGGAGAAATACAATCAGGGGCTTCTATTCTGAAAGGCGCTTCTGGTAGACGGCAGGTTCAGTAGCCGTTTAAAAACCTCCCAAACAAATTTTATGCATTTGGCAGATACGGTGTCAGGTCATGGACATATTCCGTCAGGACTTTGAATCCTTGGTTACTTAACGCCAAAACCGCATCATCTTTATCTTTTGAGGCCACCCGCATAACCAGCTGATAAATGCCGGGGTAATCTTTCTCCGGCCAGGTAACAAGGCTGCGGATACTGATTTGCTGATCTTTTAGGATTCTCGATACTTCGGCGATGATCCCGACGCGATCTTCAACCAGGACAATAAACCGAGCACTTCCCTCGCCAAATCCGATGGCACGAAGCAGAACTCTCATGACATCGGTACTCGTAATAATCCCCACAAGTTTTTCATCTTCGATGACCGGTAACGCATTGATTCTGTTTTCCTGCATAATTAAAGCCGCACGTTCAATGGTTGTGCCGGGTGATATGGTAATAATCTTTTTGGCCATTATCGGTTCAACGGTAAGTTGGGTGAGCAGGTAATTCAACTCATGGACGCTGAGTGCAGTGGCCGGAGATGCCGAACTTTGTTTAACATCCCTGTCCGATACAATTCCGATCAAATCTTCATTTTTATCAACCACCAGAAGGTGGTTGATCCGCTTTTCGTCGATAATCTCCTTTGCTTTTTGCAAACTCGTATCAGGGGGAATTGTCATAAGGTATGTATTCATAATTCGGCCCACGTACATTGGAGTACCTCCTTCGCATGATGAAGACAACTGAGCAGAAAAATAGGTATAGTTTAACTTAAGCGTTGCGGAAGAGAAAAATCAATTTAAGTAATATCTCTGCTGTTTAAAAAAAATCTTCCTTCTTCAGCATAATCGATGGCATGTACAGCATAACTTTTATCAAATGATACCTGATAAAGTTGTATCGCCTCTAATATTTCACAATCCTTTACACACGTTTCTTTAGGTTGATTTTTCTTAATACAATCTGCACATGGAGAAGAAATCATAATGGCCTCCTCTATAATGCCAACATTAAAATGAAAAACCACTTTTATAAATCAACGATGCATCATCTTCCAACCTTCCGACAAACTTTAAACGATTTTAATAAATGGAGTTACTATGCGTCACCAACAGACTTCTTCTGATCATGAAAGACTTCACAGTGCTTACACCACTTGCGTAAGTTCCCTTTCCGAAAAATTTCCGTGCAAACCTCACGATAATATTGAATTTTCGGGTCTTTAGGGCATTTTATTAAAGATTTGCCCATTCATACCTTCCTTTTTCTTTGTGTTTCAAATCGTTGATATTTCGGAACAAATTTTGGAACAGTATATAAAAAAATATCTTGTGTGTCAAGAAAAATATACCACAATATATTGCGATATCGACGAGAACACCAATTAACCCAAAAAATCACGAAATATAATAAATGGACCGTTTCCGTTAAGCCTGCCGGCTGAAGAAGATTGTGGAAGGGCTTGGAAAATGTAAGACATCTTGCAATGATCCCATGGGATATGATATATTAATACGATAACTTGTCAGATGTTTGAGTACATACCTGAATAATGCCAAATAAAGGCTGTCAATACCATGGATAAAGTTTTTATTTACAGAGACCGTAAGGCCATAATTATTTGCCCTAAATGTGACAAATCTAAGGCAGTAGATGTATCCGAACACGTGCATACTCATGAGGCGGTGAAATTAAAACACCCGTGTGCGTGTGGATATGTGTATAATGTACTTTTAGAAAGAAGAAACAGATACAGAAAAATAGTCGATTTTCCGGGAACATACACGCATTTTATTTCCGGACGACAATTGTCGGAAGGTTCGATAACCGTAACAGAAATCACGCGCGCAGGATTGGGCCTAAAGCTTGATGAGAATGAAATCGAAAAATTTAATATTGATGACACACTGTTCGTTGAGTTTCATCTGGACGACGAATCGAGATCTTTAATCAGGAAAGAGGCGATAATTAGAAATATTCGGGGTCCTTATATCGGGGCCGAGTTTTCCTCTGTAGATCTTTATGACAGGGCTCTTGGAATCTACATGTTCAAATAACAGTTCGGGATAAAATTATGGATATAAAAATACAGTTGAAAAAATTGATACAGACTGCAGAACTTTATCGATCTCAGGGGTTGTTATTCGAGGCAACGGGGAAATATGATGATGCGCTCACATTGTTACAAGGATCTGAGCTGATGGAGGGCAATCAAAAACTGGCAGATATTATTTCAAAGAAAATCAGCGCGGTAAAAAATGATATTAAAAAAATAGAAAAGCAGCCGATATTGCCTGAAGTGTCCAGGGAGCAGCAGGATATTATTAAAAACCTGTTTACAGAGTCCAAAGACACGAGCAAAGAATCAGACGTTCTCGAAGGCGCACTGACCCTCGCCAAGTTCGGACAGTTCGAGAGGTCTTTAGAAGAGTTGAATGAGCTGTTAAAGGCACCTCACCTTCGAATGAAGGCCGCTAAAAATATTTTGCGATGCCATATGGCTCGAGCTTCAATAGAAGATGCGTATTCTCAATTTCAAAAATGGCAGTCAAGCAACCTTTTTTCTCCAAATCAACTGATCACCATACGCCTCTTTCTTGAAGTTTTTCGCTTTGACAACCTGAAGGAAAATGTTTCACTTCAATTAAGGGATCCTGAACATGTTGATGAACTTGAGATTACCGATGGAGAGTTCCCCGATATCTGCTCCATGATCATCACTTTTGATGACGGTCCCTTAAAGGGGGGGACGTTTGTTCTGGATGTCAGCTTCCAAACGGGAAACGTAATCACGCTGTTTGTTGCAGGCCACAAAGAAGAATTGCTGGACAATTTTAAGGTTGGTAAAATACTGAAAAATTTACAGTTTAATACCACTATCGCCATATTTAAAGGTAAAGGGATCGTCGATGAAAAGATTAAATTCGATTCCGGATCCAGACAGGGAGACTACCGACTGGACATCAAGGTAACGAGTTCGTAGATATTATTTTAAATCCTTATCCTTTTTTTGGGGTATCTGCCCTTGGGCACGGCCTTTCTTTCTTGTCACCTGACAAGAATCTTGAACTCAGGTGGGAATACCCAATTTGGGCAGGATATACGCCTGCAACAGGTACCACAGTCCCACAACTATCAATAACAAAAATATTTTATTCATATTTCCTCTCCTAATCCGATTTGTTCCGATGGAATTCGTTGATTTGTCAAACGGTTAAAAATTAGATGGAATTAAAGACGACGCTCCATGTAATCGTGTGCATGTTTTACAGCCGCGGTGATCTCTTTTGAGTGCGGGAGGGTTGCCTCAATCTTCTCTATGTATTTACGTTCTTTAACTGCCCGGAAAGAAGGGATAAAATTAAGATCAAACACCCAGCTTATCTGGAGCAGTTTAAAATCGTTGAGTGTCTTTAAATCTTGAATACGGGCAAAACAGCCGTTGTTCAAGGCAGCGATAACGCTTGGCGAGAAAGCTGGATCATCGGGAAGGCCGATTTCTACTGCCGCGTTGACCCGTTTATCACGCACCTTGTAATAATCTATAAAAACCCGCCAGATATCAAGCTTGTCGGCATCCCGAAGCAAGCGAATGAAAAAAAGTGTTCTTTCATCCTGGTCTTCGGGAATTGTCATTGTATTGTGAAAGGCGATGGCTTTTGCGATCCATCGCTTTTCATCCCTATTGCATCCGGCCAGAACTTTATGCGCTGCCATCTGCCGGAGTCCGAGCATGGCATGATTTTCGGAATCCACGTCCTTAAACGTACCGTACACGGCATACTGTTTAAAGCGTCCGACATCGTGAAATAGACCCATGATTTCCGCCAATATCATATCCTGGTCCGACAGACCCAGGGCACTTCCCAGAAGGATCATGTTCCGACACACACCCTCCGTATGTTTTTCTTTGAGACGGATGGTGCTGTTGTTTATGGGGTCTTCTGTGTAAAAATCGGCAACATAATCCGCAAACCATTTTTTTAAATAGGTTAAATGTTTTCGGTTCATGGCCATTTGATCGGTCAGGGAAATTTTGGTATCGGATCTGTTCAGTTTTTCGGACTTCCTACGTTTGTTAGCACGGTGTTAAAAAAGCATCTAAATAAAATACATGAATTATTCCATGGAGTCGGAAGTTAAGTTTAAAAGGGACACATGTCAAGGTCAATATTACGTTGTCCCTTTCCGCCTTGACTCTCGGGCACCGTTTACTTAAAATCGGTGCAGGAAAAAAGGCGTTAAACGGTTCCTAAATCAAATCCATCGACACCCTCGTTAAAACTATCGTGATTGAAGCTGTTCATCACACGGCATTTTTTTAATAATCGTCGTTTTATTTGCGTTTATATAGTATAATAATCACGAATCATGTTGCGGTGAATATGTGCGGATGGTGTGGAAAAATTGCCAGAATAAATCTCTCGGATCAAACAGGGCGTGTCGATATTGCTGATCCGGATATTTTAAAAACGTTCATCTGGACAGAGAAGCGTTTTTAACTGCGCGTTCCAATTATTATAGGGATAGAAAGCTGGACAAGAACGGCATGCCGATTCCAAAAGTTGCACGGCAGCTGGGGCTGGAGGGTTTAATAAACCCCAAGGGTGACCTGTAAATCCATGAATCAAATTCTTCGCACATACGAAGACAAGCTCATAAAAAGCGGCCTGGCCGAAGCGGGAGCACCGTTACTAGGGTGCTTGGATGCTGACCTTGAATGGAACCGAACGGACCCGGATTTTGCCGTGTTTGAAGCGATATTTGAACGGCTGAACATTAATTCCCTTATTTTTTCTCGGCCTGCCGAGCCCTACCGCAGCATCATCGATTACCTGGCGGAGACATCCAACGGGATCATCACGCCCCAGGATTGTGAAACCAGAATGTTTCTCCATGATCTCCCGGTTTCATTCCAGTTTTTGCCGGATGAAATTACCTCGATCTTGAAAAAGCGTAAAAGCGTCATCATTCCGGGCAGGGGTATTCTCACTTACGGTATGGTGGGCATGGAGCAGGCATATGTCACATACGCCTCAGTATGTTTTGCATGTTTTATCAAATTCTTTTCCGATTTCCTTTGGGATGCAAAAAAGGGAAATGCTGATCAACGGAAACGCAAACTGTTCGATGGCGTCGTAAAGCAGCTCGATCCGCCGGCCTCGTTTCACGGCTCACTGATAAAAGGCCCGTTTAATTCGGCAGACAGGGTTTGCGAAGCGATCCAGGAGGCGGGAAGGCTTACCGTCGAGCACCGTTTGGTCGATTCATATTTTGGTAACATCTCGTTTTGCCACAGCCGGACACTTTATATCAGCCAAACCGGAAGCAGTCTGGACGATTTGAAAGAGTGTATCGATCCTTGTCCCCTGGACGGCTCGTCTTGCGTCCCCATTACCGCTTCCAGCGAACTTCCGGCCCACCTGAAAATTGTGCAAACGACAGGATATCGCGCCATCCTTCACGGGCATCCCAAATTCTCAGTCATACTTTCCATGGACTGCGACATTGAAAACTGCAAATGTCGCGAGGCGTGCCATCTAAAATGCCCCCATGACAGGTCTGTCCGCGGCATTCCGATTGTTTCCGGGGAAGTAGGCTCAGGTCCACACAGCCTGTGCAACACCGTTCCTGGTGCCATCAGGAGTGAACCCGGCGTCATCGTCTATGGCCACGGAGTTTTTACAGCGGGCACAACAGATTTTAACCGGCCGTTTAAAAACCTCATTGAAATCGAAAACAATTGCCGGGAGGAATATTTTGATAGAATCAGGTGAGCTTTTATAATAAATCCAAAACTTCCGTAATATTGTCCAATAGATCGATGATCAGAAGCTTGTTTCTTAATAGAGGTCCTCTGCCCAAAATTATTTTGACAACTTCTGCGGTTTCAAAGGCGGCAAGAACCGAAACCGCCGACGGAAGGCAGCCCAGAGAGGCTTCAGCGCCCTTTGATTTAAGATCGTCCGGCCGACCATAAATCAACTTCAACCCTTGGTCCTCGGGGAAAATCGTGGTGATGTGTCCGGACAGACCGGCGACAGCGGCGGATACCAGGGGCGATCCTGCTTTTTTTGAAGCGTTTTCCAGAATAAACCGGGTTGTTATATTATCGAGGCAGTCAACAACAACATCGGATCGACGGATAAGCGCGTCTGAATTCTTATCATCCAGATATTCATCATATCTGCGAACGGTAATCGACGCGTTTATTTCTTTGATCCTCTTAACGGCGGCTTCTGTTTTGTATTGTCCCATGGTTTCATAGGTACTTAAAAATTGCCGATTTAGATTGCTGGCTTCAAAACGGTCGCCGTCTATCAGGTTAAGGGTGCCGATGCCCGTACGGGCCAGAATTTCAGAAACCGTCCCACCCAGGCCCCCCAACCCCACGATGCTGACCTGTGATTTCAAGAGGCTCGCCTGGTCCTCGGGTGAAAATGTCTTCATATTTCGAGCATAGCGTTCAGGTACCATACCTTCCTCGAGGGCGATAATTTCAATTTTTCGGCTGTCAACTTTGAATGACGTTGCAAGACTTGGAATATTCTCAAGAGAGATGCTGGTATAATCCGTATCGTCAGGATACTTTTTCGGGCGGGATATCGCTTTTAATTTTTCGATAATTTGAGTTCTCAAAAATTCATCCTCCTCCCACAGGCGGGAAGATCCCCAAGCGGTCACCGTCGGTTAAAGTGGATGCCAGATGGCCCTTAATGCCGTTGATAAAAATAAGCCTGACATCATCTTCAGGGACACCGAGTTTCTCAAGGAGGTGTTTTACCGTAGTTCCGGGCGCTATTGGATAGCGGTCTCCTGAATCCGGCGTGAATCGACTCAGTGTGGCAAATAGTTTTAAGGTAACATGCACCATAATGTTTATTCCAAATAAATGATGTGGACGGGATCTTTATTCACCCTTAGATACGGCTCCCGCTCCATCTCAGTTTGGCCTTGAGAACGTCAAAATAATCCTGGTCGGGCATGGTGATCATGTTAACGGGATAGGCGCCTTTCCGAATAATGATGGTGTGGGTTTCATCGATTTCGATGCCGGCCTGTCCGTCGAATGTCAGCATGATATCCGAGGACTTTTTTTCAAGTCTTATTTTGATACACGCCGAATCAGAGACGATCAACGGCCGGTTGGTGAGGGTAAACGGGCATATGGGTGTCATTAAGATGCCCGGAACCGCTGGATGAATAATGGGGCCGCCGGCGGCAAGGGAGTAAGCGGTCGAACCGGTGGGGGTTGCAACAATGAGTCCATCCGCACTGTAAGTGGTCAGATACTGATCGTTGATGTAGGTTTCTATATGCGCAAGTCTGGCAAGTGCGCCCTTGTTGATGACAATATCGTTCAACACGGTTTCACATACCAGTTCTTCCCCCTTGCGAATTACTTGAACCAGAAGGCGCATCCTCGGTTCTGTGGTAAATTCATTGTTTAATACCGCTTCGGCAACAGAAAAAAGGCTTTCTTCTGCAATTTCAGCCAGAAAACCGACTTCTCCGAATTTGACGCCGAGAATCGGTATCTTCTGATCCCCTATCCAGCGGACCGCGCTCAAAAACGTTCCGTCTCCACCCAGTACAAAGACGCAACACAGATCCGCCGGAGCAAATGATTTGTCTCTGTCCGAAATTCTTCGTTTTGGAGGCAAGTTCTCTCTTCTGAAGGTTTCGATATTTTTTGATCGAAGCCAACTTTCAAGTTCATCGGCCTTCTTGATTGCTTCGGTATCCGCTTTTACGACAATCCCTATTTTTTTCACAATAAAGGGTTGCTCCTTTTTTTTGCAATACTCTGATATGAATTCGCAGCACGGGTGGGTTCTCTTTCAGAAAATGATTCAAATCCAATGGCAGATATACTAACATCTTATCGAAACAGCAAGAAAATTCTGGGAGCGCCAAAAAGCAGGTTTGCTTAATTTTAAAGCCTTTTCACATTAAAGGAGGGGATTTTCTTTCACTGAATTTCAGGGCAGGATAAAGTACCTTTGGGAGACATGTGGATCACTCACCCAAATAGGCTTTTTTCACCTGTTCATTCTTGAGCAGTTCCGTCGAGGAGTCGGCAAGAGCGATTTCGCCGGTTTCAATTACATATCCCCGGTGGGAAAATTGTAAAGCGAGTTGGGCATTTTGCTCTACCAATAGAATGGTCGTGCCTTGTTCGTTGATCTGGCGGATAGTCTCGAAGATGGAATCGACAAGGATTGGTGCCAGGCCCAGAGATGGCTCGTCGAGCAAGAGAAGTCTGGGTCGGGCCATAAGGGCGCGGGCGATTGCCAGCATCTGCTGTTCGCCACCGGAAAGTGTGCCCCCGTGCTGTTTGCGGCGCTCGCGCAGAACCGGAAAAAGCCTGAATATCCGCTCAAAGTCCTCTTTGATCCCGTTTTTGTCCTTTCTTAGATAGGCACCCAAGTCGAGGTTCTCCATGACCGTAAGCAGCGGGAAAATCATCCTACCCTCCGGAACTTGGCAGATGCCCATCTGGACGATATTGTCAGGACGCACAGCGACGATCGACTGGCCCTGGTAGAGGACATTGCCCTCTACCGGAGTGAGAACGCCGCTGATGGTCATCAGCGTGGTTGATTTGCCCGCGCCGTTGCCTCCGATGAGACAGACGATCTCCCCCTCTTCCACTTCAATGGAGATCCCTTTGAGGGCGCGTATGTTTCCGTAGTAGGTTTTAACGTTATCCAGTTTAAGCAGCACCAGCGGCTCCTGTGCCCAAATATGCCTCAATAACTTTAGGATTGTTTTGAACGTCCTGGGGCTCTCCCTCTGCCAGCCATTCACCGTGATTAATGACTACCACGCGTTCACAGACCCCCATAACTACTTTCATGTCATGTTCGATCAACAAAACCGTGATGCCTTTGTTCCTGATGCGGCGAATCAGGTCCATAAGATCTCGGGATTCCTGGGGGTTCATTCCGGCGGCCGGTTCATCAAGCATAAGCAAGCACGGCTCGGTAGCCAAAGCCCTGGCGATCTCGAGGCGGCGCTGGTCACCATAAGGCATGGAACTGGCGATTTCTTCACCGCGGCCCTTGAGCCCGGCGAACTCGAGGAACTGGTTGGCACTTTCGGCAATCTCCTTTTCTTCTGCCTGCTGGAACTTGTTCCGGATTACGGCACCGAAAAAGAGAGACCTGGTTCTACAATGACGACCTATCTTGACATTATCGACCACTGTCAGGTTGTCAAAGAGCCGGATATTTTGAAATGTGCGGGCGATCCCCAGGGCAGTGACCGCCTCCGGCTTCTTACCGCTGATGGAGATGGTGCGGCCACGGTTGGCAAACAAAATCTGACCCTCGGTTGGCCTCTCAATACCGGCAACGCAATTAAAGAGCGTCGTCTTCCCGGCACCATTCGGCCCAACAAGGCCGATGATTTCGCCTCTATTTATGTTAAAGGAGATATTATTTAGGGCCAACAGCCCGCCAAAGCTTTTATAAAGCTTCTTTATTTCTAAGATCGGTGTCATTGTTTCATGCTTACAGTAGCCTTAACTTTCTTTCTTTTGACCCGGCCTGCTCGCATTTTAGCGGCTACCGCCGGGATGGGCATCATGCCTGCCGGGCGATAGCGCATCATAAGAACCATAATAAGACCAAAAGCCAAAAAACGGACCCCCACCGGGAGACCTAAAAGGGGAAGCAGTTCACGAAGTACTTCGCTCAGCGAAACCAGTACCAGGGCACCGATCATCACACCCCATATGTTGCCCATGCCACCGAGCACGATCATGCACAAAATCAAAAAGGATTCCCAGAACTTAAACATGTCTGGTGACAGGAAGGTCACCCACCTGGCAAAGAAGCTGCCGCCTACTGCGCCGAAGGCGGCGCTGATGGCAAAGGCGATGACCTTATAGCCCAGCAGGTTGATACCGCAGGAGACGGCGGCCACCTCGTCATCGCGAATGGCAAACCAGGCCCTTCCCAGACGGGAGTCCTGGATGCGGTACATGACAAAGACGGTCACCAGGACCATGACGATGGCAAGATAATAGTACGGCAACTCGCCCACAAACTCCCATTTAGGGCCGCCAAAGAGCGTGAGATCGATCGACACCACATCAATGCCGGGCAGGCCAAGCGGCCCCCGGGTGAGCCAGATCTCGTTGGTCAGAAAGAGTACCACCAGTTCTGAAAAGCCGAAGGTCACAATGGCAAAATAGTCGCCAGTAAGCCTGAGCGTTGGGGCGCCCAGTAGAATGCCCCAGAATGCCCCATTGATGAAGGCTAAAGGGATAATCACCCAGTATGAAAGGCCAAAGTGATAGGTAAGGAGCCCCGAAGTGTAGGCCCCGATGCCGTAAAACCCGACGTAGCCCAAGTCCAGTAGTCCGTTGAAGCCGGGCACGATGTTTAACCCTAAGGCCAGAATCATGTAGAGAAAAATTAGGATAGCAATATGGAGCATGTAATCCGTTACAAAGGGGAAAAATGGCAGGATCAAGGTAAGAATCAACAGGCCGATTCTTATTTTAGCACCGCGGGTCAAGTTCTGTAATTTCAAATTGCCCATCTCACATACTCTTTTTGGTTTCCTTGAGAACCTTGCCGAATAAGCCCGCCGGTATAAAGATGATGACGATGATCATGACGGCGTAGGAGATGCCGTCCCGGTATAGCGAGCTTAAATACCCCGCCCCAAATGCCTCAGCCACACCTAACACGACCCCGCCAAGCATGGCACCGGGCACCGAACCAATGCCGCCCAGCACTGCAGCAGCAAATGCCTTAACCCCGGCGACATAACCCATAGTTGGGTACAGCGAGTTGTAGAAAGCAGCCACCATGATGCCCGCGGCACCGCCTAAGGCTCCGGCCAGGGCGAATGTATAGGAGATTACCCTGTTGACGTTTATCCCGGTCAGAGCAGCCATGGTTTGATTCTGGGCCACGGCCCGCATTGCCTTGCCCCATCTGGTTTTTTTGATGATAAGGTTGAGGCCAACCATCATGACAATGGTTACGCCAAAGATAAAGAGATGAAACCAGGAGAGATTGACTCCGCTAAAGCTGACGGCCGTTTTCTCAAAATAGGCAGGGAGTGCTTCATTAGGGAATGGCTTGGGCCGGGAACCCCAGATGACCATGGCCAGGTTTTGAAGGAAGATCGACATTCCGATGGCCGTAATCAGCGCGGCCAGACGGGGTGATTGTCTCAATGGGCGATAGGCGACGATGTCCAACAACACGCCGCAGATCGCGCAGCAGGCCATTGACAAAAAAAAAGCAACGTAAAAGGGCAGACCCAAGAGACTGATGAAAGTAACGGCGAAAAATGCGCCCAGCATGTAGATTTCGCCGTGGGCGAAATTGATGAGCAGGATAACGCCATAGATCATGGTATAACCCACTGCGATCATGGCATATATTCCGCCTATGGTCAGTCCGTTTATAAGCTGCTGTAAAAACAAGTGTTTTCCGTTTATACATCGAAAAGCGCCGAAACCCGAAAGTCCCGGCGCCCGTATTGGTTTATTCAGTTATTTGATCAACTATTCGGCAGCTACAAACTTGCCGTTCTTGACCATTTTAACAAAGGCAGGTTTGGAACAATTGCCCTTTTTGTCAAAGTAGGTCATACCGGTGATACCCTTGTAACCATTGGCCTTTGAGTTGAGCGCGGCCAGGCCGTCACGGATCTTTTTCCGGTCAGGACCGGTTTTGGCAATGACCTGGGCCAGGATACCCAGGCAGTCATAGGCATTGGCGCTCATCCAGTCCACATCACGGTCATAGGCCTTTTTGAACCGTTTGGCGAAGTCCTTGCCTGCCGGACCTGCCGACGCTGCGAGGAAGGGAACCGTTAAGTAAGTGTTTTCGGCTGCTTTGCCGCCGATTTTGATGTAGTCTTCATTATCAATGCCGTCCCCACCGAAAAGCGGACCCGTGAAGCCCAGCTTACGGCCCTGGCCGGCGATCAGAGCACCCTCCGGGTGGTAGCCGCACAGGAAAATCGCCTCAGGCTTATCGCGCAAAAGCTTGGTCAGCTGCGGTGTGAAGTCGGTCGTCCCTGTCATGTAAGCCTCAGTGCCGGTCACAGTCACACCAGCAGACTTGGCCCCGGCTAGAAAGGAATTTTTGAGGCCGATGGCATAGTCGTTGTTCTCATAGAAGATGGCTACCTTATTCTTGCGCAGCAAATTTGGCACAACATGTAAGGCCAGGTACTTGCCCTGAAAGTCGTCGGTGTAGCAATTCCGAAAGAACCAGCCCATGCCCACATCTCCAATGGTCGGATTGGTAGAGGTGGGAGATATGGTGGGGAGCCCGTTCCGAACATAGATAGGCATGGCTGCGAGAGTAGCTGACGAGCACAGGTGGCCAATGACTGCTACGATGCTTTTGTCCGCTGCGAATTTAGAACCCACCGTACCGGCGTCTTTAGGTTGGCAAAGGTCGTCACCCCAGACAAGTTCGACCTTTTGACCGTTGATGCCGCCGGCATCATTGATTTCTTTAAGTTTCAGGTTAACACCGGCCTTGACATTATCGCCGTATGCAGCCAAATTCCCCGTAAAAGGGGAAGCGACGCCGATCCTTATGTTTTCGGCCATGGCGGTTGTGGTCATGCTGAAGACCAATGCCAGAGCCAGGACCACACCCACAAACAAAAGAGCTTGCTTATTCTTCATGATGATTCCTCCCTCCCTTTAAGTGTTAATGTGTCACAATAACCCGAAAAATCATGGGTTTTAATGAAAAATTCTCGCCTTTTGTAGGAAAAATAATAAGCAAAAAGCCATTGAGTGTCAAGCACAATTTCCGACTTGGTCAGAGGGCATGGGTTTTAAAATATCAATTTCAATAAAAA
>JAAXQD010000188.1 GCA_012974475.1 Desulfobacterales bacterium | reverse complement strand
ATGCTCCTGCTCCGGAACAGGACCGCTCTCGAGGACTTTATCATAATATAGGAAGTAATTGACTTCGGCAAGAACTTGCTGATGGTCCTTGAGTGTTCCTCGACCTGTGTCGTCAAATGCTATGTTGCATCTATTGGATGTACTCATGGGAATGACCATACCATAAGTTTTCTTTACTGTCAGGAAGTTTTCACCGTATAGAGAACAAAGGAAACAGAAAATTAGGTCCCATTTGACGATCTGAAAGGCAATATACGATGATAACAAATCATAGCGTTACATATTCTGACTCCAAAAGAATGGACGCCGTTCCCTCAGAAAGCGTAAACCTCATGGTCACGTCCCCGCCCTACCCGATGATTCAAATGTGGGATGAATTGTTCGTCCGGCAAAACGCTCATGTCAGGAAGGCTCTGGAAAAAGAAAATGGGCCGGATGCCTTTGAATTGATGCATACCATTTTAGACCCTATTTGGGCTGAGGTTTATCGTGTTTTAAAATTTGGCGGATTTGCCTGTATCAACATCGGAGATGCAACAAGAACCATCAAGGGCAACTTCGTGCTGTATCCAAATCACATGAGAATACTCAAGCAGCTTCTGGAACTTGGATTCACCGCCCTGCCTGACATTTTATGGCGGAAACAGACAAACGCCCCCAATAAATTCATGGGTTCCGGAATGCTCCCGGCCGGCGCCTATGTGACGTTGGAGCATGAATATGTATTGATCGTCCGAAAAGGGCCGAAGCGTCAATTCAAAGAAGAAAAAGAAAAAAAGAACCGACGAGAAAGCGCCGTCTTCTGGGAAGAAAGAAATGTGTTTTATTCAGATATATGGTTTGACATCAAAGGGACGACACAGACGCTTAAAAGGACGGGTGCGCGTTCAAGGAGTGCGGCCTACCCTTTTGAAATGGTCTATCGACTGATAAACATGTATTCCGTTAAAGAGGATGTGGTTCTCGACCCCTTTTTGGGTACAGGAACCACCACCTATGCCGCTATGGCATCAGGAAGAAACAGTATCGGATACGAAATAGATGCTGCATTCCGAGATGCCGTTGGTGAAATCAAGAATGAAATCGTGCCGTTTTCAAACAGATATATCCAAAACAGGTTGTTACGGCACATTCACTTCGTGATTCAGCGGATTAGAGAAAAGGGGCCGTTAAAATACCAAAACAATTATTATGGATTTCCAGTAATGACGTCTCAAGAAAGAGAACTGATTTTAAATGACCTCATGGACCTAAAAGACTTTAAAGACGATACGTTCCAGGTAACATACCGTGAAGAACCGCAAAAAGAGTTCTGTAAAGATTGGGCAAAGGAATTGAAACGCAAAGACCTTGACCGGATAACAGAGCAAATATTTTGTTCAAACCGGGGAAAAAACTCGGACCAGCTGAAACTGTTTTAGAGATGATCATGGAAAAAGGCATTTTTAAAGTATTGGGTTTGGGACAGTGTTGCCTGGACTATATCGGAAAAATAGTCTCCTATCCGCCGCCGGATACAAAGTGTGAATTTTCCGACATGGTCATTCAAGGGGGTGGTCCGGTGGCGACAGCCCTGGTCGCCCTCTCAAGATGGGGGGTTTCCTGTGCCTTTGCCGGTGTGCTTGGCAATGATCAGTTTAGTGCCATGATTAAGTCATCACTGGACGACGAAGGGATAGATACCAATGGTATCCTTGTACGGAATGGCTTTGACTCACAATTTGCCTTTATCGTGGCTGAACCCGATGCCGGAAACCGAACGATTTTTTGGCGAAGACCCACAGGCCCTGCCCTGAGCCCTGACGAGATAGATTACCCTATTATACGCAACGCCAAGGTGTTCCACACCGATGGGATCTTTCTCGAGGCATCCCTTGCAGCATGCAAAGCTGCCAAGAAAGCGGGTGTCCAGGTTGTCGTGGATGCAGGTTCTCTCAGAGAAGGTATGCTTGAGCTGGTCCGATTGAGTGACTATTTTTTGGCCTCTGAAACATTTGCAGAAGCCCTTGTTGGGGAGGGGAAACCCATGGACGCCTGTATTAAGCTGGCGGAACTCGGCCCCCGTGTTGTGGGTGTAACCCTAGGGCCAAAAGGTTATGTAGCCCTGGACAGGGGCCGGAGGATCCGGCAGCCGGCATATCCTGTGGCGGCGGTGGACACCACGGGCTGTGGCGATGTATTTCATGCAGGGTTTATTTATGGATTGCTCGAGAAGTGGCATGTTGACAAGTGCTTCGATTTTGCAGCATGGGCCGGCGCCATGGTCAGCCTTAAGCTCGGGGGACGTACCGGAATCCCGACCCTTGAAGACTGGAATCGGACGGTACATAATGATTAAATTCGTCCGGCCAAGTTTTACCCTGCACGGTTTAGGCGTTGGGGATATATTTTTATCCTGTTTTAACCGTCTTAAGTCCTTTCCCAATCTCCGGGGATGCCATTCCGCGATACATCGCAACTGCCGGGGGGAAGATCCCGCTGCATAGAAGCAACGTGATCGGTCGCGACGGCGCGGACCTCATCCTCAGAAAACCATGGAGTCAAGAAGAGGTTAAGTATCCGGATGCAAACCCTGA
The DNA here is from genome assembly GCA_012974475.1 of Desulfobacterales bacterium. Classification (GTDB taxonomy): domain Bacteria; phylum Desulfobacterota; class Desulfobacteria; order Desulfobacterales; family UBA11574; genus JAAXQD01. The sequence goes on along the minus strand of JAAXQD010000188.1, from coordinate 4,000 downwards.
TGAATATGACAGACCGAATTTTTCATTTGCCAAGCAGATCTTATAGATACTGATTCTCATTCTTGTTCGGTCATTGCCTGTCAATTCCGCAGGTCTATCCTTGGAACCTATTGGAGTTTGCCTCTAACATAACCTAAAGCAATGAAAAATGTCAAAAATCAGCAAATTTATTGCCATTTATTGTCAGACACTTTTGGCGACCAACTCGTCACCATGGCTTAATACTTTGATATTTATATAATAATCGATTTTTTCAAAGTAGAATGTTAAACCTTGCACGATTTTTGCTTTAAACATAACCGATTCGGATTCTTGGGTGCCCGTGCATCTAATTATTGGATCTTCTGTATAACCATATAAAAACATGACGACCATCGCGCTTGATAAAGGCGAACAGGAAAGGATAGAAGACATGAGGTTTTGGGATAGTCCAAATAAAGAAACTCATATACAATTTAAATGACCACCCCAAAATTTTCGGCATCATTTTTTATAACCGAATTCCAGGAATCTCTAATTTAGGAAAAACAAATGTATAAAACCATTGAGGAAAAACCGATTCAGAAAAAAATCGAGGGAAAACCAACGCACAAAAAACCGTCTTGGCCCGTATTGGTTTTGTTTCCAACAATCTTGTTGATTCTGATTTTGGGAGCAACAATGGGAACCGTCATCGGCTTTAAAAGCCAGCTAAAAAGCTTTGAAGACAGGATTGCCCTATTGGAAGAATCCACGACGTTAAAAATGGATCACGATGAAAACAGCCTGGACAGTTGGCAGAATAAGACGGCAGAAGAAAGATCCCAGAAAGTCGAACCCGCCAGACGTGCAGATGTTCCCGAGAAAAACGCGAAGAAGCACTATTATGCTGAATCCCCCAGACTTGAAAAAGTTTCCAAGAAAACCGCAAGGAAGCAGTATCGCACGGCGAGGTCCGGCGATACACCTAACAATATCAGCGCCCCTTTATAATTCACTTGAACAAACCCAGTGATAGATCTGCAACTTACCAGGAAAGAAATTTCTTGCAAAATAATGTGTCAACCGTTTTAATTTATTTAAAATAGAGGCCATTTCACCGCTACCTTGCATTGTATGAGTTGGTGAAGATGGGTAATCTTGACAGGAACTATTACAAATGGCGCTATACCAACAGCTTATATCTTCCATCGCAGTACTCGTAGGTCTGATCGGACTGGCCATGTTTCTTCGATGGATCGGGATCATCAAAGAAGAAGACGGACAAATTTTTTCCAAGCTGGTTACCCAAATAACACTCCCCGCATTAATATTCGTATCTTTAGCAAAAACTTCAATCGATTGGAGCGAAGGCTTCTTGGTCCTGATCATGTTTGTTGCCGAGATATCATCCCTGGCACTCGCCTGGGTGTTGGGCCGGTGGATGAAGCTATCCGGTCCTCAGCAAGGCGCTTTCATGTTGGTCTCCGGCTTTGGGAGTTCATCGTTACTCGGTTACGCACTGATCAGCCAGGTATTCCCGGAAAATGTTCAAGCATTAACTGAAGCTGTTGTGGTATCTGAGATCGGTGTAGGGCCGGCGTTGTTCACCATTGGCACGATGCTGGCAATGTATTACGGGGGTCAAAAAGTGGAAGGGAAAGACCGGTTTTCCGCCCCACTTAAGTTCTTCCGCTCTCCTATTTTCATTTCGGTAGTGGCCGGTATTGCATGGTCCTCTTTAAAGCTTCCGACAGACATGCCTGTAATTGATACCATCTTTCAAGGGATAAAAGTACTGGCCACCGCCAATACCTTTGCAGTAGTCTTGACGGTCGGCGTTCTACTTCGATTTTCCGGGCTCAAGGCTGTTCTTTTAATGACTGCTGTGGCGGGCTTTCTCAAATTGATCCTAAAACCGGTGATGGTTTGGCTACCTACATTGGCCATGAACATTCCGGACTGGCAGGTACAGGTTCTGGTTCTGGAAGCGGCCATGCCTTCTGCCATGTTGTCAGTCGTATTGGCCAGTAGCTACGGCTGTGATGCGAAGCTTGCTTCAAAACTTGTATTTACCACGACTATTGGAAGCGGCATAACGGTGCCGCTGATGTTCCGGCTTTTGGCTTAGATAGTGTCCATCCACAATTGTAAAATGGGCACGATGCGTTTCCTATTCATAAACAAGTAATTTTTGTTCGGATCAACGCCGCACAAGGGTTTTCGGTTCCCGCAAAGCGGCACAGAAAGGCATGCTCCCTGTTTGGATTTGACATTTTTTCAACATATCGCAATAATATACGAATTTCAAACATTGCCACGTAGCGAATATTATCCTTTCTATGCTGCAAATTAGAAATACGAGGGCAATGATAAGATTGTTCACTCGAGTATATGGGGATATCACAAGTTCTACCTGTATTTTTATATATAATTGCCATCTTAGTTTTCCAAAAACAATAGGTTTAAAAATGTATAGACCTGCCATTATCACTCATATAGCGGCAGCAGTGGCTTTACTTATGATTGCCGGATGTGCCACGCTGCCAGAAAATTTTGATCGACCCGTATCGTATGCTTTCACCGATACGGAGGATACTGCTTTCGGCAAGACACGCGCTCAGGAAAGAGCGGCACACACAGGAAAATCCGGATTCTATTTGTTGGGCAACGGTTTGGATGCGTTTGTGGCCCGTGCGGTATTGTCCCATTACGCCGAACGCAGCATCGATGTTCAGTATTACCTGTATCACAATGATTTGGTCGGTCGATTGTTCACCGATTTACTGCTCAAAGCGGCCGACCGAGGCGTGAGGGTCCGGCTGCTGGTGGATGATATGGACCTTTCAGGCAGGGATCTGGGAGCGGCTGCTTTGGACAGCCATCCCAACATGGAGGTGCGGATATTCAATCCCTTCAGTAGAAATGTGGGCCGGACCTCGCAGTTTGTAACTCGTTTGGGCTCTGTGACCCGGCGTATGCACAATAAATCGTTTACGGTGGACAACCAGGTTACCATACTCGGGGGACGCAATATCGGCAATGAATACTTTGATGCTGATCCGGATCTTGCCTTTGCCGATCTCGATGTGATGGCCATCGGGCCGGTGGTCAAAGAAGTTTCTTCTGTTTTTGATCGCTATTGGAACAGTGAACTGGCCTATCCTGCCTCGGTACTTCTCAAAGGCGATCCGCCGACACCTGAAAAGGTCGAAGAATTGCGAGGGAAGTTGAACGAATATGTGGCCGATCAAACCGATTCTAACTATCTACAGGCGCTACGTAATTCCGACCTGGCCAACAAAATCCGAAATGACCAGGTTGAATTCAGGTGGGGAGATGCAGAGGTCGTGTTTGATCAGCCGGAAAAACTTCTTCACGATTTCAGCAAAACCGAATATCATCTCTCGCCGATGCTCAAACCCTATTGGGAGGGGGTGGAAAAAGAGCTGATCATTTTTTCTCCATACTTTGTACCAGGCAAGCCGGGAACCGCTTTTTTAACCCAGCTGGCTCAACGCGGGGTTCGGGTGCGCATCCTGACCAATTCCCTGGCCTCAAACGATGTGGGGATCGTACATGCCGGCTATAAAAAATACCGCAAGAAGCTGCTCCGCGGCGGGGTCGAGCTTTATGAGTTGAACAAAAAGTTGACTCGGAAACAGCGTAAAGAGAAAAAGGGACCGGGTGGATCGTCCAAGGCCAGCCTGCATGCCAAATCGTTTGTCTTCGATCGCAAACAAGTCTTCATCGGCTCTTTGAATCTCGATCCCAGGGCCGTACTTCACAATACCGAAATCGGCGTGGTACTGAAAGTGCCTGAAATCGCCAAGGAGATGGCAAAAGGGTTTGAAGAGAACATTGAACAGATTGCTTTCCGGTTGGAACTAAAAAAAGACGAAAACGGGTACGAACAGCTTCTCTGGCACGGTTGGGAAAAGGGGGAACAGGTGGTTTATACCCATGAGCCCCACACAGGCTTTTGGCGGCGGTTTGGTATCGGTTTTATGAGTATTTGGCCAATTGAATCGCAATTATAAAC
>JAAXQD010000196.1 GCA_012974475.1 Desulfobacterales bacterium | reverse complement strand
CATCAGATTTTAAAAAATTAAAACAGCTCTTGACAATTTTGATTTAAAAAAATATGAGATTCTCGTTAATTAATGTTTGGTTAATGAGGTTTTCAAAAAATGCCTCCATCGGCATTTTTTTTGCTCTTGAGTGACCGGATTTATGGGATTGTTGAAATGACGGAATCTGCACTTTTAGATTACATGTATATCTTTCTTTTCCTCATCGTAGGTTTTATCGGCGGTTTTACGCCGTTTATCATCAATTGGTTCGTTCGCCCCAAAAGAACCCATTTGAAAACGACACGCGACACCTACGAATGCGGGATGGAAACTTACGGTGATGCATGGGATTACCGTTACGGCGTCGCCTATTATCTTTACGCCCTGATTTTTCTGGCATTTGATGTCGACCTCCTGTTTCTGTTTCCGGTTGCCGCAGCCTTTGACAAAGTGTCCGCCACTCGAGGAATTGTCGAGGTTTTTATATTCTTAGGTATTTTGATCCTTGCCATTGTTTATGCCTGGGTTAAAGGAGTCTTTACGTGGGAAAGGAAAATAAAAATTCGGTGAACCAACCTGATTTGGAAGCTTATGTCGAACATTTAAAATCTGAATCTTGCAAGCCTGTTATCGAAGACAGCGCAGGGCCCATATCGCGCATGAAGCTTTCGGACACAATACTCAAGCTGTGTCAAGCGAATTCCCTTTGGCCCATGACGTTCGGGATTGCCTGCTGTGCAATAGAAATGATGGGAACCGGCATGGCCCGTTTCGATATCTCCAGATACGGATCTGAAGTCTTCAGACCCTCGCCAAGACAGGCGGATCTGATGATCGTTGCAGGAACGGTCAATAAAAAACTCGCCCCGGTAGTCCTCACCCTTTATGAACAAATGCCATCCCCCAAGTGGGTCATTGCCATGGGGAACTGTGCCATTTCCGGCGGCCCTTTCAAAGTTAAGGAAAATTATAACATCATTGAAGGGGTCGACAAGCTCATACCGGTCGATGTCTATGTTCCCGGATGTCCGCCCCGACCCGAAGGTCTGCTGGAAGGAATTCTGAAACTTCAGGAAAAGATTACCGGCGTTCGGCATCCTTTACCTCAAAATCGTCATCCTGGATCACCGTTAAGGAAAGTGAAAGGATTAAAACTAAAATAATGGCCCAAGAAACCACAAATTTTAAACAAGACATCCTGTTTCACGAGTTCAATGCAACTGAAACCGACTACAACCAGCGGGGATATCACCTGGAAGTTGCCCTGGAAGTGAACCAGGTTCGAAAATTTGCCCAAAAAGCTTATGATCAGGGCTTTTTTCTGGTCTTTGTAACGGGGTTTCATGTTCTGCCCGAAGAAACAGAGGAAGGGACGACTTCCGGTCTGAATGGGGTCTATCAGTTCGCCAGGTTTGATCGGCTCTATCGAATTAAGGGTCAAGTCTCCGTTCCGGAGGATATGTCCCTCCCCAGCATATGCGACATCTATCAGGGGGCGGACTGGCATGAGAGAGAAACCCGCGATTTATACGGTATAAACTTTGAGGGCCATCCCAATTTAAAACCACTTTTGCTTTCTGATGAAGATACGGATTTTCATCCTTTACTGAAAGAAGAGAAAAAATTGAAATCCCTTGAGAAGGTCTCGTGGCCCCCTGAAGCTTTAGAATCCGTCGATGCCGACACCGACGCCAAGGCCTCGTCGACCGACAGTATCGATTCGTAACCAATAAAAAAATAAAATGCATTATGCTTGAATCAGATTTCCAGAAAAAAAACCGTTTCTTTCTAAATATGGGGCCCCAGCATCCCAGTACACACGGGGTTCTTCTGATTGTGTTGGAGATGAGCGGAGAATATGTTCTCGACCCCCAACCGGTGCTCGGGTTTATCCATCGCATGCATGAAAAGATGGCGGAGTCGAGACCGTGTCAGAGCTTTATGCCAAATACCGCAAGAATGGATTATGTCTGCGCCCTTCCGTACAATCACGGATATGTCTCTCTTGTCGAAAGGAAAGCGGGCATCGAGGTGCCCAGAAGGGCGGAATACATTCGAGTCATCACCTCGGAGCTTAACCGGGTCGCCAGTCATTTACTCTGGCTTGGAGCTTACCTTCTCGACCTTGGCGCTTTTACCCCCATTCTTTATGGGTTCGATGATCGTGAGCACATACTGGATATTCTTGAAGATATCACCGGTTCCAGGCTGACTTACTGCTATTATCGTTTCGGTGGGGTTAATCAAGACATCGACGATAAGTTCGTGGATTCTACCCGCGCCTTTATCAAGCGCCTCCGCAAACGTTTCGTGATCTATGAAAAACTGGTGACAAAAAATATTATTTTCATCAAACGTACGGAAAATATCGGGATTGTGTCACCAGATATGGCGCTTCGATACGGAATGACCGGTCCGAACCTGAGGGGGTCGGGAATTGCTTATGATGTTCGAAAGAATGAACCCTATTCTATTTATCCCGAATTTGATTTTGAGGTTCCGGTGGGAGAGCAAGGGGATTGTCTGGATCGTTACATGGTTCGTGTCCGAGAAATGGAGCAGAGCCTTAGAATTATCGAACAGGCTCTGGACCGGCTTCCCGAGGGACCGGTTCGAGCCAAGGTGCCTAAAAATATTAAACTGAGTCCAGGCGACTGCAATTTCGCCGTGGAAGCGGCAAGGGGAGAACTTTCCTATTATCTGGTGGGGGATGGAACCGGCGTTCCATATCGGTTGAAGGTCAGGGTCCCGTCTTATTCCAACTTGAGCTGCCTCCCGGAGCTGGGACGCGGGATTCTTTTGCCCGACCTGGTCTCTATCCTGGGAAGCTTCGATCTCGTGATACCGGAAATGGATCGATAGAATATAAAATTGAAATGCAGATACTGATTTAACTTATGGAAACGATTTCGATACTACCGCCTGAACTGATCCGGATGCTGATCGCCGTCATCATCATCATATCATTTCTTTTCTTAAACGCCATCATGATGGGGTATCTGGAACGAAAGATTGCCGCCCATGTTCAACGACGTCCCGGGCCCATGGAAGTGGGATTTCACGGCATCTTGCAACTGATTGTCGATGGCGTAAAGCTTTTGGGAAAAGAGTTGCTGATTCCATTCAAGGTGGATCGCACCCTTTTTAGGGTGGCGCCGCTGTTGTCATTTACACCGGTTATCCTTCCCCTTCTCGTGATTCCATTCAGCGAAAAACTTCAGGCCAGAGATCTGAACCTGGGCCTCATTTTCATCGTTTCAATGGGATCCGTCAACGTCATGGCGCTTTTGGTCGCTGGATGGGGTTCCAACAATAAATATGCCATGTTCGGTGCCATGCGTGCCGTGGCCCAGTCCATTGCTTTTGAAATACCAATTCTGCTTTCAATGCTCGCTGTGGTCCTCATGTGTAATACATTCAGTCTTAAAGAAATTGTCGGCGCACAGGAAAAAATATGGTTCGTTTTTCTGCAGCCGCTTGCGTTCCTTATTTACGTCATTGCCGGAGTCGCTGAGACCAACCGCGCTCCTTTCGACCTTCCGGAAGCTGAAAGCGAACTCACCGCAGGATTTCACACCGAATACAGCGGAATGGGTTTCTCGCTCTTTTTCATCGGAGAGTATACGAACATGTTTATCGTGGCTTCGGTGGCGGCGGTTCTCTTCTTGGGAGGCTGGCACGGACCACATCTACCCTACGGTGAATATTTAGGTATCGTCTGGTTTTTTCTGAAAGTCTATTTTTTGTTGTTTCTCATGATCATGATTCGGTGGACCTATCCCAGGGTACGATTTGATCAACTGCTTAATTTTGCCTGGAAATATCTCGTACCCTTTTCTTTTGTTAATATCTTAATAACAGCGGTGCTAGTTAAACTATGAAGCAGTATTTTTCAGAAATATATACAGGGGGAAAAAGCCTGGTAGAGGGACTGGGTGTAACCTTCAAGGCGCTTTTCCAACCCATTGTTACCGTGCAGTATCCCAGGGAAGAAATCGACATTACACCCAATTACCGGGGCCATATCGACCTGGTTCTGGACCCGGAGAAGAACACCTTTTTGTGTATAAGCTGTGGAATGTGTGAAAAGGCCTGCCCTTCCGACTGTATCAAAATCAAAGGTGAAAAATTGGAAGGTGAAAAGAAGAAGACCCTGGTCCTTTTCGAGCTGGACTTTACCAAGTGCAGCCTGTGTGGAGCATGTGTTGAATCCTGCCCGAAAGACGCACTGGAGTTTTCCCAGGAATACAACCTGGCGGCCTTTTCCAGAGAAGCGTTTCACTTCGACATTCTCAAACGGCTGGAGGAGCGGAGAACATGACTTTTTACCAAACCATTGCCGAAGGACTCTTTTTTGCATTCATCCTTCTGGTGATATTGGGAAGCATCCTCACAATAAGAACGAAAATCCTCATGCACACGGTCTTGGGCCTTGCAGTTGCATTCCTCGGTACCGCGGGCATTTATTTCTATCTGGGAAGCATGTTTCTTACATTGATGCAGATCCTCATCTATGTGGGAGCTATTTGTATTGTCCTGGTTTTCGGCATTATGGTCGGATATACCCCCACCGAAGTGGCAGACAAGACCATTAAAGATTGGCGAAATAAATTTTTAGCCATTTTTTCGGCGACCACGGCCTTTTTGCTTCTCATCGCCTGTGTCCTTAAAACAGACTGGGTTCCTGCCCTTGCGGAAAACAGGGATTTTTCAATCACTCACCTGGGAGAAGAATTCCTATACACCTACTGCCTGGCTTTCGAACTTATATCGATCGTTCTTCTGGTGGCGATTATCGGATCGATCATTCTGGCCCGGGGAGGCAGGGAGGACGAATATAAAACCATAGAACATTTAAGATCTGCAAAAGGTAATTATCCGAATGATGATGCTCAGTAATAATCTTAACACCTATCTGATTCTAGGTGTATTTCTCCTTGTCGCCGGCATTTACGGTTTGATCCAGCACAAGTCCTTTATCGGCATGCTGGTCTCCACAGAGCTGGTCCTAAACGGAGCCGGTGTGAACTTTATGGCGTTTAACCGTTTTCTGGCTCCCGATCCTGCCGTGGGACAGGTGATAACACTTTTCATCATGGGTATCGCCGCCGCAGAAGCGGCCATTGTAGTGAGTTTTATACTTGCTGTTTTCAGAAGGTATCAATCCATCGATCCTAACGAAGTCAAAGAACTTCATGGATAGGAGAAGGATATAGTCGACCTAAAATTTAGGCATTTTTATGGAAACCATTATAACAAGTAAAATCGTTTTGACGCCCCTGATTCCTCTGGTTACGGCGCTTCTTATTATGGCCTCGAAGAACAAACCGAACCTTAGAGAAACATGGTCTGTCTGTGGCGCGGTCCTGACCTTTTTATCCGTGGTCTATTTCTTGCCCCGTCTTTTGGGAGGGGGGTCTTACGAATACACGATGTTTACCCTTTATCCCGGCGTCAGCGTCAAGTTCCAGCTGGACGGACTCGGCATTCTTTTCGCCGGGACCTCCTCATTTTTATGGATCATGGCCGGATTTTACTGTATGGGCTACATGCGCGGATTGGACGAACACGCCCAGACGAGATTTTACTTCTGTTACGCCGTCGCCGTCGGCGGTGCCATGGGAGCGGCATTTTCCGCCAATCTCTTTACACTCTACCTGTTTTACGAAATCGTCTCCATATTTACCTATCCCCTGGTGGCACACCACCAAGACGAGGAAGGGTATTTCGGAGGTCGGAAATATATCGTTTATCTCATGTTCGCCTCCAAGGCTTTTCTGCTGCCGGCCATGGTCTTGGTTTACGTCCAGTGCGGCACCTTGGATTTTGCAATCGGCAATGTTGCGTCGGGCATCTTCCCCCACACTGCATCGCCGCTTCTGGTGAAAATTACCTATATTTTGTGTATTTTTGGATTTGCCAAAGCCGCACTCATGCCGATACACGGCTGGCTCCCTGCGGCGATGGTGGCCCCCACCCCGGTGTCCGCACTGCTGCATGCAGTTGTGGTGGTCAAAGTCGGCGTATTCTCCGTTGCCCGGGTGATGCTTTCGGTTTTCGGTGTAAACCTGCTCGACCAACTCGGCCTGGGAACCTTTACGGCTTACCTGGCGTCTTTTACCATCATTGTCGCTTCCATGATCGCACTGACCCAAAATAATCTAAAAATGAGACTGGCCTATTCTACCGTCAGCCAGCTTTCTTATATCATTCTCGGTGTTGCCATGTTGACGCCCAACAGCATCACCGGCGGAATTATCCACATCACCAATCATGCCTTTGCAAAAATCACCCTCTTTTTCTGCGCAGGGGCAATTTTCGTGGTAACCCGTAAAAAAAATGTGTCAGAAATGGGGGGTATCGGCTGGAACATGCCCTTTACCATGATCGCCTTCGGTCTCGCTTCCCTGAGTATGATCGGCGTCCCGCCGGTGAGCGGTTTCGTAACAAAATGGTTCCTGGCACTGGGAACACTGGACATTAATAATACGATCCTGTTGTCGGTTATCCTGGTGAGCAGCCTTCTCAACGCAGGCTATTTCGTACCGGTTTTTTATACATCGTTCTTTGGAAAACGGTCTCCCGGAGACAACCCATCAATGGGCTTTCAAGAAGGATCCCCCTTGATAATGTTGATGGTGATTCCCCTGTTTTTTACGGCAGTTGCTTCGGTTCTGTTTGGTATCTATCCGGATCTATTCCTTAAAATAATCAATCTAATGGTGGCAAGATAATGTTACTACGAATACTCAATTACCTGAACGAGCATTCCCGTATGCTGAAAAGGCTGTTTTTTGCTTTCCTGGCCCTTACCGTGGTGTTCGATTTTTACGCAGCAAGGCATGCACCCCATTTTTTCGGTGATTCCATCATCGGCTTCTGGGCTGTGTTCGGCGTTCTGGGATGCCTTGGAATGATCGTCGTCTGGAAAGGACTCTCCCATGTCTGGTTAGCGAAAGAGGAAGATTATTATGATAAGTAGTACGATCTTCATTCATCCGGCCACCTGGTTTCTGATGGGTGCCGTTCTTCTTCCTTTTTTAAACAAAAGGCCGGGACTGAAGAAAGGGGTGCTTATTGCTGTTCCGCTCATTGCTTTTACAGTGATCCACTGGCTTCCGGACAGCTTCGGCCAGGTTTCTTATATGGGGTTTGATCTGGTTTTCGGAAGGGTCGACCAGCTGACACGCGTATTTCTCCACGTTTTTACAGTAATGGCCATCATCGGCTGTATCTACGGGCTCCATGTCAAAGAGACCGGCCAGCACATTGCGGCGTTTCTTTACGTCGCCGGATCTCTGGGCGTCACACTTTGCGGTGATTACCTGACCCTGTTTATCTTCTGGGAGCTGATGGCCTTTGCGTCAACCTTTCTGGTCTGGTACCGGAAAAAAAGACGATCGATTGAAGCCGGATACAGATATCTGCTGGTTCATACCGCAGGCGGACTTGTTCTGCTTGGGGGCATTTTTCTGCGTTATAAGAACATCCATGACCTAAGCTTTGTGCAGATTGCGGCAAACGGCGCCACATTCGCCGATTATCTCATCATGATCGGATTTATGCTCAATGCCGCCGTTCCGCCCATCCACGCATGGCTTCCCGACGCATATCCGGAAGCTTCTGTCACCGGTGCTGTTTTCATGTGTGCCTTCACCACCAAGACAGCGGTGTATGTTCTGGCCCGGGGTTTTCCGGGATTTGAAGCACTGGCGATCTTGGGTGCCATCATGACCGTTTACGGTGTCGGATACGCTGCCATTGAAAACGATGCACGACGGATTCTTGCCTATCATATCGTATCCCAGGTGGGCTATATGGTCTGCGGGGTCGGTATCGGAACCGCCATGGCCGTTAACGGGGCCATTTCCCATGCCTATGCTCACATTATTTACAAAGCCCTGCTCTTTATGGGTGTCGGTGCCGTGCTGGAAATGACCGGAAAATCGAAACTCAATGAGCTCGGCGGATTATACAAACAAATGCCTTTGGCGATGATCTTTACGGTGATCGGAGGAATTTCAATTTCAGGCTTTCCCTTCACCAGTGGGTTTATCAGCAAATCGATGATTATCGCCGCAGCCGGTGAAAGCCACCGAATCGGCCTGTTGCTGATGATGACCCTGGCTGCCGTGGGTACGTTTCTCTCGGTGGGAATCAAACTCCCGTATTTTATATGGTTTGGCAAAGACTCCGGTGTCCGGGCAAAGGATGCGCCATGGAACATGAACCTGGCAATGGCCATTGCTGCATTTTTGTGCTTTTTCATCGGTATCTACCCGGAATACCTTTATAAAATGCTTCCCTTCCCGGTCAATTATCATCCGTACACCGCGTACCATCTGTCGGAGACCCTGCAGATTCTGGGATTCACCGGTCTGGGCTTTTACCTCATGGTTAAAAAACTCAAACCCGAACCCAAAATAAACCTCGACGTAGACTGGTTTTATCGTAAGGGGGCAAGGGTGTTCATGGTTTTCGCCTCCCGGCCGGTGCTTTCATCCGACGGCTGGGTCAACGACGTGTATAGACGCATCGGGTTCAGACTGACCATGGCACTGGCAAAGGCCATCTCGTGGTTTGACTGGGAAGGCATCGACTGGACCATTGACGGTTCCGCGCGAGGGGTGGTTGAATGTGGTAACCGTGTCAGATCGCTCATGACCGGGAAAATCCAGCATTATATCGGCGGTGCCATTGCACTGACATTTATCATACTGATTATCGTAATGCTTGTCTAGAAGATTTTTTTTGTGGAGTTAGGACGTTTCGTATATGGAACAATATTTGATCTATAATACTTTAAGTTATCCTATTCTGACGGTTTTGGTGTGTGTCCCGATCTTTGGCGCGATTATAACGCTGGCCATCCGGGGAGACCGAAACCTGAAGATTTGGGGAATGCTGGTGACGCTGCTTACGGCAGTACTTTCTTTGCCCCTCTATTCCAGTTTTGACCTGACAACGGCAAAATATCAGTTCGCAGAATTCAGCGACTGGATCCCTTTTGTAAATATCGACTACGTTCTGGGTGTCGATGGCATCAGTGTTCTTTTAGTGCTCCTCACCACGCTGGTGATGCCCCTGTGTATTCTCTGCTCTTGGACTTATATCCAAGAGCGATTCAAAGAGTTCATTTGTGTCCTGCTCCTCATGGAAGCATCCATGATCGGGGTTTTTATCAGTTTAAATACGGTTCTTTTCTTTATCTTCTGGGAAGCGATGCTGGTTCCCATGTACCTGATCATCGCTGTATGGGGCGGTCCCCGTAAAGACTATGCATCCATCAAATTTTTTCTCTACACCCTCATCGGAAGCATCTTTCTCTTTGTTGCCATCATCGCGCTTTATGTGACAACCGGCACGTTCTTCATCCCGGAGTTGATGACGCACCATTACAGTTTCAGCTATCAGATGTGGATCTTTTGGGCTTTTACACTGGCCTTTGCGATAAAGGTCCCCATGTGGCCCCTTCACACATGGCTCCCCGCGGCCCATGTGGAGGCACCCACTGCAGGAAGCGTTATTCTGGCAAGTATCCTGCTTAAAATGGGGGGTTACGGGTTTTTACGATTTTGCCTTCCAATGGTGCCGGGGGCAACGGTATACTGTATGCCCTATTTGATCGCACTCTCCCTTATGTCAATTATTTTCGGCGGGTATCTTGCTCTGGGCCAGACCGATATAAAGCGCCTTATCGCATACTCCAGTGTGGGCCATATGGGTTTTGTCACACTGGGGATATTCCTTTTGAATGACGCGGGTATTAAGGGCGCTATACTGCAAATGATAAACCATGGTATTACCACCGGAGCCCTCTTTATCTGTGTCGGTATCATCTATGAACGGACTCACAGCCGTGAGATTTCGGACAATTCCGCTCTGGGGATGATGATGCCCATCTACGTGACCTTTCTGGTGATTTTCTCTCTATCTTCTTTGGCATTTCCCGGCACCAATAGTTTTGTGGGAGAATTCCTGGTCCTAGTGAGTTCTTTTTCCAAGTATAAAGTCGTGGGCGGGTTCGCGGTTATTGGCGCAATATTGGCGGCAGCGTATATGCTTCGGCTGGTTCAGAAGATGGTTTGGGCCGATTCGGACGGTCATATACATCATGGCGAAAAACCACATCTGTCTGACCTGAACTTTAGAGAGACCGCCACATTGGCGTTTCTGGCCATCTTTGTTTTTTGGATCGGATTCCATCCGGCACCTTTTTTGAAAGTTATGGATGCCAGCACCACTCACCTCCTCGAACAGTTGGAGTCGGGCATGAATGTTCTGCCGGCCGGACACGGTGAACCTCATGCGATTCTAAACGGGGTGGGTGAATCGATTAAAAATTTGTTGGCACTCAAATAAATAAGAATTGGGGGCTACACCCCATATAGTTAACTTAATTGAGGCCTTTGAAAAATAGATATTTTTGTTCGAGTTCAAGGAAGGCGAAAATTTTAACCACAGGAATACATATTGAGTATTTCGAGGATTAAAATTTTAGCCTGACACAGAAATCGTGCAAAAAGAGGTGTTTTGCAAAGGTCTCATCATAGAATGGATTGAATTTGATGGCACTGTATTTACCCGAACTGACATTGCTTTTTATGGCCCTGGTCTTCTTTTTTGCTTCACTGGGAAATTTAAAAGAGTCTCGTCTGAGGCACCTTGGCCTTCTCCTTTCCGCCGTTGCGGTCATTGCATCCGTATATTCGTATGGACTTAAAGGCTCTCTTTTTTTCGATGCCTACCGTGTTGATGCTTTTTCTCAGCTATTCAAGGTCATCATAACCTTTGGTCTATTTATTGTGATCTATCTGGGAGAAGGACTTTACGGTATCGACAATACACTTCGGCCTGAATATTACCTTTTTCTGACCATCAGCGCATTCGGACTCGTAAGTATGAGCAGTGCTGTGGAGCTGATTACAATCATAATCTGTCTTGAAATCTCTTCCTTTGCACTCTTTATCATCATTCCCTTTCGGAAACAGGGGGCATACCGGGAACAGATGGAAGCGGGAATTAAATATGCGCTTTTCGGAGTCGCAGCATCGGGAATAACCCTTTACGGTATGAGCTATATCTTTGGAATGACCCACACCACATACCTTGCCGATCTTATGAAAATAATTCCCGGGGTCATCCTTGAAAAGCCCCTCTTGCTCATCGGCCTGGTTATGCTTCTTTGCGGTTTCTTTTACAAGCTGGCCCTCTTCCCCATGCACTTTTGGGCGCCGGATGTATACGAGGGGGCTGCCAATGAAACCTCCAGCTTTGTGGCCACCCTCCCCAAAGTTGCGGCCGTGGCATTGTTGATCCGACTGATCTCCCTGGCGGGTGCCGAGGCCGGCCAGTTTACCTGGGTTCTGATGATTTTTGCCGTACTCTCCATGACCTTTGGCAACTTATCCGCCCTTGTGCAGACCGATTTAAAACGCCTGCTGGCATACTCCAGTATCGCCCACGCCGGTTATTTGATGATCGGTCTACTTTGTACCAGTGAATTGGGATACCTTTCGGGTATATACTATATTACCGGTTACCTGTTTATGAATCTGGCCTGCTTTTTTGTTATTTACCACCTGGCGCCCCAAGGGGAAAATATTTCCTTTGATGATCTGAAAGGACTGTATAAACGTTCACCCCTGATGGCCCTCACCCTGGCTGTCAGCGCCTTCGGTATGGCCGGCATTCCCCCGACCATCGGTTTTACCGGAAAGCTTTTTATTTTCACCGCCGCCATTAAAAAAGATATGTACGGGCTGGTTATCCTTGCGGTGATCAATACCGGTATCGCAATTTTCTACTATCTTAAAATGGTCCGGGCAGCCTATACCAGTGTGGATGAACAGGTTTCGCCGCTCAATCTCCGGGTTTCCACATCGGTTCTCGGAATCTTTTTTATTGTCATCATTATTCTGCTGGGCATATTCCCCCAGGGCTTTATCGATTTTGCCAAGGAGGCTGTCGCCGCCATTATATAACAATACAAGCCCGTTGTTCTGTTTCTATTAAATTGGCAATTTAACATGCAAACTTCGACTAACCGTCTCCATGGGAGATAGTCATTCCGCCGTCAAATTCCGCGATAATTTATCGATTTCCTATCTCTTGAATTTTATTTCGTTTTGTTCTACCCTTTTGCTCAAAACCGAAATTTTAATGGCCATTGACGGCGCTGAAAATTCTCTGCGAACCATAAATCACGAGGCAGTGTACTGTTATGTTGGAATCGATTGATTCCGTCATATATTACCGACACGACCATCGGTCCATTTGCCAGGCCATTAAATCCTTGATATATCAGGTGAAACTCTTTTCAGCTTCACCCTTCGGGCTGACAATCAGTATGTTCAGTATGTTTGGATTTTTAATAAAAAACATCTGCAGAGAAAGGACGTTCCATGAGAAAGCATTTTGATGTGGGTTCGATGATGGTCATCATCGTCACGTTCGTTTTATTCACAATTGCGTTATTTGCCAAAGGGTTCACCCATGATCTCTTATTGGAGGCCGGCGTATTCTTAGTCTCCGTCAAGCTTATCTTGATGGCGTTTAAAAACAGCAATAACGTAAAAATCTTTCAAAAAGAATTACAAGAAATAAAAGAGCTATTGAAAGAAAAACAATAAATTTTAGTTCACAATACTGGATATAGAATTGCCAAGGAGGTCCATGTTATGGAAACTAAAAACACTGTGTACTTTCAAATTAAACGTGTTGTTTGGGTGATATTAATTCTTTTGTTTTTTGTGGGGCATACCAATGCCGGAGAACATCTTTCCAAGGGAGAAAGCGTATACGTTTCGATTTATTCCAATGTTTATTCGGGCGTCAAGCTTCATGCTTTAGAACTTTCCGGGATGTTAAGTATACGAAATACAGACCCAAAATATTCGATTTCCATCCAAAAATCGGACTATTACGACTCAAAAGGTAAATTATTAGAACGATATATAACGCAATCATTAAAACTAAAGCCGCTTGAATCAACACATTTTTTGCTAAAAGTATCTGATAAAAGAGGCGGCCCGGGGGCGAATTTCATTGTTAAGTGGGAATCAGACCATGAGGTCAACCCGCCGATTATTGAGGGGATCATGTTAAGTACCAGAGCTCAGCAGGGGATCTCGTTTATTTGTCCCGGGAAGATAATATCCGAACATAATGATTAATAAGTGCCCATCCACAAATGACCTTTTCCCGCCGAACGTTGTTCTCCGCGGGTTTCCGGCGCTGCTTCAGTATCGGTTTTATGAGCCTGTTACCCATTGAATTGCAATTATAATGATTGATGCATAATAACATCATTCCCAGAAATTGCCAAAAGCAGTCCCCGGCGATTGGTGGCTTTTGCCACCCGCAACCACTTCTCTTTACTGAGTCCTCGAGCCAGAGTGGTGAGTAGGAGGGCACCTTCAAGTTCCCGGCTGCCTTTCATAATCATAAACTGTCGATGGTTGGTAAATGCAAACGTAAGATGTCCATTGGACAGCAGGTAGTTATAATCGCCAGGATACTCTTGTAGCATCTGTTCTGTGCTTCGGCTTATGGCCTTAAAGAGGGCCGGTAGTTCGGTTACATTCTGATAATGATCTAACAGGTGGTCCCGGAGGTATTCAAAAGCCCTGGCCGAGTCGCTTACGGCATCTTCAATGCCAATGCCGCTACTTCTGTAAGATTCAATGGCCGGTGCTTTGCCGTTATGGGCAAATATCCAATCATGACCACCGAATCGAAGCACAAAGGGGTGGGCATGGCACTCGTCCACGAGACCGCTGGTCCGGAAGCGGATATGGCAAATGATATTTCTGCTCTTTACAACGCGGGCCAGCCTTTGAAAACTGTCGTGCAGGTGATTGGAATAAAAAACCTGTTCAGCCGACTTTTCAACCACGGCATGGTTTTTACGGAAAAAACCAATACCCCAGCCGTCCATGTTTTTTTTGGCTCGAATAGCAAAAAGAGGCATCGACTTGGGGGCTGAGTATTCTTTTTTGGCAGAGAGGGCAAAAAGGTCACACATGTTTTTGACAGGATTGCAAGATTAAAATGATTGTATAGGCAACTCTTTTATTCGCAATAATATTAACAGATTAAATTTCAGACAAGATTAACTGTATTGGCCGACTTAAATATTGATAGGCCAAAGGCGGATTGCTTATTCCGTGGAATGTTATTAAATAATCCTCTGAAACCTATCCCATTTTTATGATAAAAACGGGATACAAAATATCGGGTCTATCCTGTTAATCCTGTCAAATTTAATTGAGATAATTTGATTTTTTCGTGTTTCTTATACATCACCTGCATACAGCACATCCGGCCCGGCAATCACCAAAAGCTCGCCCTTGGATTGAGGGTCCGGTGTTATGGGGTGCCAATCAGTGCGAATCAGCCTTTCTCTTAAGGAAGTAATCAGCAGAATGTCTCCCATGCTTTCAGACTCCTTGAGAACCATCAGCTGCCTAAAGTTACAAAAGGCAAAGAGAAACGATTCATTGGCCAGAAAAAAAGTGTAATCCCCGGGATAGTCTTCCAGAAGCTTTTGGATAGCGATGCGCAGGCCAATGTATACACTGATATACGGGTTCTTTTGGTTCAGCGATACCAATTGATCTCTTAAATATTCGAAAATTCTGGCTGAATAGACATCGACTTCCATGCGGGACGTACCGTTGGTCTGATATTCGTGAATGTTTTCAACAATTCCCACCTGGGCAAACAGCCAGTCGTGATCCAGAAAGGTTAGCTTGAAGGGGTGAAGTTGAGAACTGTGGCGACCGCCGCTTTTGGGGCAGTTCACGTGTGATATGATGATCCGGCTGTCGATGACCCGGGCAAGTCGCTGGAAGCTTTCGTGTACATGATCTTGCGTGAACACCTTTTCGGATGATTTTTCCACCAAAGCCTGATCCTCGCGGAAAAAACCGATACCCCAGCCGTTCATGTTTTCTTTGCCCTTTTCCGCAAAGACGGGCAGATATTTCTGGGGGGTATAGTTATACCCGGCAGATATGGCGAAAATGTCACACATGATCGTCCCCGCTTCTTATCCCTGACAAAATAATTAGTTAATTCAATTATTTTGCCATTAATTATTTTGCTTATTTTTCCAGTATGTTTGGAGCCGGTTAGTTTGCTAACGTCTTAATCTGGCTTTCATAGCCGAGATCCTTGTAAATATCGCAAATGGTCTGTACCCACTTGTTTGCGTCGGCGGAGTAGTAGATGGTTGGGGCATTTCCCTGACTCAGTTCGACGAGGAACTGGGTGAAAATGATCCACTGCATAGCTTCATCAATGTTGTGCAATATGGCTGAGTGATATCGAAATTCAATGGTGGAACGATACCAGTAGGAATGGAGATTCAGGCCGTGATATCGGGTTTTGTCATAACGCGTATAGTTGTCTGCCTCCTCCGCACAGCGATTTGCAATGGAATACCAGAGTTTTTTGATTTCACAGCTACCGGATTTCAAATCACCATCACAGATGTCCAGAAAGGCTTCCACATCGATTTCCATCGGGCGGCAGGTATCCGCTTCATCACGATTTCCGGGGATAAGCAGGTAAAATTGTTTTTCAAAAGGATGAACGATCCGGACGAGGTGCTGTAAGTTTACGCAGCTGTATTTTGCAGGGTCAACGCCGTGATGGACATGGAGGCCGCAGGATTCATCGATATCGATTCCCTCGATGTTACTGAGAAACTGAAACATCTGATAGACCTGCGCCAGATCGGTTATTCCCCTCAGGATCGGGCTGGTGAGTTCGACGCCGCATCGGGTATGACCTTGTCCTCTAACCGATCCATCTTTCTCGAAATGCCAGGATTCCCTGTCATCTTTTATGGGTATCCTGTAATCCTTGATAAGATCGAGCATGTGTCGCCCGTCTTTGGCTCGAGAGGAAATATTGTAAGGTTTAATGATTCCATTATTTGTCGGTATGGCAACATATTGCAGCCCGAAAAATTCGATCTCCACGCCAAAGGTGCGGTCCGTGAAGTACTGCAGCATGGGGTAACTGGTTTTTAGTTTCAATATAAGCTGGTCAGCTTCTGTCGTCATTCTGTTTTCCGTATTCAGCGTTTATTGCCGTAATATCGATCCATCGAATTCAGTGTCTATACATAATAAATAGAGTGAAACTTTAATATATAACCTTCAATGATCACTGTCCATCTTAAAAATTTAAGCGTTGGATATTGAAATTTCGATATTGATGCTTTCGTAAAAAGTCTCAAAACGTCCCTTGGCGTCATTCCCGCGAAGGCGGGAATCCAGTGTTTTCAGATACTTTTGGATGCCTGCCTTCGCAGGCATGACGGAATTTAGGACTTTTTACGAGTCTGTCGATATTAATTTCCGTCCTCTTCTATAATTCTGGCATCTACGACCAAAATTCCATCCGGGTAGGCCATGACCGGATTGAGATCGATCTCAACGATCTCCGGGTGCTTCTCCGCCATTTGAGCCACCGAGAGCAGGCAGTCTGCCAGTGCTTCCTCGTCCACGGGCGGCTGACCGCGATATCCTGAAATAAGTCCATATCCTTTGATTTCCCGGATCATGTCACGGGCATCGCCACGGGAAAACGGAAGAAGTCGCAGGCTGACATCCTGAAAAATCTCCACCATGATGCCCCCAAGACCAAAAAGAATCACCGGACCGAATTGAGGATCACGATTCATCCCCACAATAACTTCCATGCCCGGCGGGGCCATCTTGCTGACCAATACACCATCTATCTGGGATTCAGGACAATTGTTGTTGACGGCTGCCAACAGGTCATCGTAAGCGTCCTCCACTGCTTCAGCAGAACTTAAGTTGAGGTGCACCCCGCCGACATCGCTCTTATGCACGATATCAGGAGAGCTGATTTTTAGCGCCACCGGGAATCCCTGCTCTTGGGCAATTTTTACAGAAGCAACCTGGCTGTTGGCCAACGCAAAATCTGTGCATGGAATTCCTTGTTCGGAAATCTTCGCAAATGCCCGGTGAAGTGGCAATTGTCTGCCGGCCACAGGAACCGTAAGCGTTGGTTTCTGAGGCACATCCAGCGTTTTGCGTTCGAGGACTCTGGCCAGTGCTTTTATTCCCCGTTCGGGAGTGGGGAACACCGGAATTCCTTTAAGGTGCATGAGTTCACTTTCGTGGCGTTCCACGTCTGCCCCGCCATAAAAGATAATCAGCTCGTTGGCATCGGGGGTCACGACAGAAGAAGCACCTTCCACCGGATCTCCAAAAATCACCCCCAGGGTGTCGTAGTGCTTTCGGGTTACCTCGATGACGTCACCGAACATCTGAGCGTTGGCATCTCCGGTAAGATCGATGGGGTTGGCCTTTATTGCATGGGCCGGAATGATCGGCGTTATCGCCGCCACCAGATCCTCGGGCAGGGGAGATGCGTCTAGGCCTTCCTGCTCAGCCTGATCCATTGCCAGAATAGCGGCACCTCCGGATGTGGTTATAAAAAGAATGCGATTGCCTTTGGGTGGTTTAAGATACGCCAGGGCCTTGGCGTAGTCATAAAATTCCTCTGCTGTGTAGGCCCGACAAATGGCATATTTTGAAAAGAGGGCTTCATAGATGGCATCCGCACCGGCAAGGGCTTTGGTGTGGGACTCCGCCGCAACTTTTCCTTTGGGTGTTCGGCCGGATTTGAGAACCACCAACGGTTTCTTCAGCTCCTCCACCGCCTGAATGAAACGCTCGGGACGCTTTATTCCTTCAATATACGCTGCAATCACTTCGGTGTTCGGGTCCTGGTTGAAATAGGCAATAAGATCCGCTTCATCTACATCCGCCCGGTTGCCCATACTGACAAAACTGGCAGTTCCCAGTTTGTCCTCGGACAACCAATCCATCATTGCAGCACCGACTGTACCACTCTGGGAAATGAGTGCGATTTTTCCCTGGTAGGTCAGCAGGGGCCAGGATGCACACAGGGGATGATGGGGATTGTTCACGCCCTGGCAGTTGGGACCGATCACCCGAACGCCGAATCTTTGCGCCGCCTCAACCACCTGGTTCTGGAGTTCTTCGCCTTCATCACCGGCCTCACTGAAACCGCCGGTAATGATCACTGCGCCTTTCACACCGGCTTCACCGCATTCCTGAACTGCCTGGGGTACAAACCGGGCAGGAATGATGATAACAGCCATGTCCGGCGGCTCTGGGATATCTTTGACGCTTTTGTGACAGATAAGATCGAGAATAATATCGGCCTTGGGATTAATCGGGTAAACAGCCCCTTTAAAGCCGCTGTCTATGATGTTTTTCAGAATCTCATGGCCCATTTTGTCCGGACTGGTTGAAGCACCGATAACGGCCACACTTTTTGGCTTGAGAATTGCATCAAGCTGGGTTATGGAATCCGGTACCGTCATGGCTTTCCTCCTTTATGATGAATATCTACATATAGTCTTTATCCTTCGATATTCGGTGTTCGATATTCGACATTCAAAATGGTTACAACATTCCGGCTTTCAAAATAAGAAACACGAATATTTCCCGAACCCTGATCCTTGCTCCCTGATTCTATGTTCCTGCTTTTTTTGCCACCCGGCTGTTAAACTTTTCAGCATCGATGATAAAACGCTGGTGCGTAGCTTTACCGATTTTGTCCGCTTCATCATAGCCTTCCACCTCGAAGACCAATTTTCGGCCATCTACTTCGATCAATTTGGCGCTGAATCGAACTTTCATTCCTAACGGCGTAGCCGCCGTGTGCGAAAATTTCATTCCGATGCCAACGGTCTGTTCACCTTCACCTAAATGAGAGAGGACCATTTCGGCACAAACCGCTTCCATGTGTCCCACCATCACGCTCGTGGCATAGACATGGGGTACATGGGGGAAGACATTTTGCGCCGACATTTCTTCGGTAGTTTGCCGTTCAATTTCATGGGTCATACCAACTTTCAGTTCCTCGGACATCGCTTATTCCTCCATTAATGATAAAATTCAATATATTTAACTCAATAAGGACCGTACTAAAGAAAAATCAGTAACTGAATAATATTCTATTTTTTGGGCCCGAAGTCAATAATCATTTTCCTGAATCTCCGGGACCTTGAAGATTTTAGGTATTACGGTATTTCAATTCCAGACTCCGCCACAATCCCGAAGAGGGTTTCCCGTAGATGTGGATGGCCCAGCAGCTGCTCTCCGGTTCCAGCGAGTGTTATTCTCCCTTCCTCCACAAGAAAGGCTTTGGTGGCCACCCTTAGGATTCGGCGCACATGCTGACCGGCTAAAAACAGCGTAATACCGTAACGTCGGATCTGTTTTAAGGTGTCGCAAAGCCGATTCACATCTTTTGGAGCCAAACCGAGAAACGGATCGTCCAGAAGGAGAAGATCAGGATCGCTCATTAGACCGCGCGCTATGGTTAACATTCTTTTCTGGCCTCCGCTCAAGGTGCCTGCCATCTGCCGGAGTTTATCCGCCAGGACAGGAAAGATTTCAAACACCAAGGAAAGCCGGTCTTTCTTTTTCTCTCTGGCAATATAGGCACCAACCTCCAGGTTCTCCAAGACGCTCATGAAAGGAAATACATTCATTCCTTCGGACACATAAACAAGACCCCTTCGGACCACTTCGTGCACAGAAAGCGTCTGGATTTGCTCATGGTGATAGACGATTGTGCCCTGGACCGGACGCAAAATACCGGCAACCGCCTTCAGCAGTGTCGTCTTGCCGGAGCCATTGGTCCCGACAACCGAAACGATCTGGTTGGCGCATATCGTTAAATTAAACTGTTTCAGAACATGAACGTCACCGTAATGAACATTCAGATTACACACCTTTAATATCGGTCTCTGGATTTCCATAATTTCACTCGGTTTTTAGGGGCCGTATCCTTCGACATTCATCATTTTTTGTTCGACCTGCCCGCAATGCCTTTGAGAAGATTAGGGATAGCAACCCAATGCAGATGTTAATAATGCTATTATTATTTTGTCCCTAACCACTTTGCATGGCAGGCGGGTATTCTGATATTCAAAACACCTTAGTATCTCACAGGTTAATTTTACGATAGGTTATTATGCGATTAATCTTTTTCATCCTGGTATCTCATGCCAAGATAAGCTCGGAGCACTTCCCGGTTCTTCATGACAATATTGGGCGGACCTTCTGCGATTTTTTCTCCGTGATCGATTGCCAGCAGGCGGTCTGCAACTTTTAGGCTCAGATTCAAAAAGTGATCGATAATCAAGAGCGTTACCCCTCTCTCCCGAACCCTGTTGATCAATTTAATCGCCTGTTTCACCAAAACAGGACTGAATCCGGCCGCCACCTCGTCCAGTAAGAGAAGCTTCGGACGGGTCGCCAGGGCCCGGGCCAAGTCCATCCGTCGCTGTTCACTGAGGGTGAGATTAGCGGCTAGGGTTTCGGCTTTGTGAGCAATGCCAACGACGTCCAGGAGTTCATGGGCCATTTGTTCATCTTCCGGCCGGACGTGCAGAGAAAATCCTTTGCCAAAAACTTGTCCTGCCAACACATTATGCAGCGTACTCATCCGGGAAAACGGGCGGGAGGACTGGAATGTTCGACTGATTCCCAACTTGCAGACGGCATGAGGCTTAAAGCCGGTAATATCCTTGCCTTCAAACAGAATTTTGCCACTGCCGGGCCTTAACCGTCCGCTGATGAGATTGAACAAGGTCGTTTTTCCTGCACCATTGGGCCCCACCAGGCCCACAATTTCTCCTTCATTAATGGTGAAATTAATGTTGCTCAGGGCGTAGATGCCGTTGAATGCCTTACTCAATTCCTGTAATTGCAATACAGTCAAGATACTTTCCTTGATGGCGTCGTAAAAAGTCCCATCTACTGTGTTGTAGTATTTTTTCAGACACTCGGCATACTACATGTATGGCCTCGTTCCTGAAAAAATACTACGCCTTGTATATGAACCTTTTTACTTAGCCATCTA
>JAAXQD010000023.1 GCA_012974475.1 Desulfobacterales bacterium | reverse complement strand
ATTTTGTTACCGGTGAAAGAATTCCGGACACACATGATGAAAGATACCGGCAGCAACTGGCTCGCTTGCTGGTGGAGCATAAAGGATACCTCAAAAACCAGATCCAGCCACGCTTCGAACTCCGTGTAGCGGCTGAAAATAAACAAGCGATTTTGAAGATCGACTTTGTTGTTCACCTTTTCGAAAGGATCTGCATGATCCTAAAATACGGCCCCGGCTCTCTGGTTACCCGGCACCGATCCGCATTGGCGGCCTCGAGACTCGTGGCGCCGTATCAGGTTCCGATTGCGGTGGTTACCAACGGAAAGGATGCAGACATTATTGAGGGTGCGACAGGCAACATCATTTCATCCGGTCTCGAATCGATACCCGTTAAAGCAGCACTTGTCCAACGGGTTGAAAAAACAGATTTTGACAAGATATCGGCAAAACAGGCTGAAATGGAATCGAGAATCCTTTATGCCTTTGAAGTCGATGGGAGCTGTCCGTGTGACGATACCATATGCAGATTGTAAAGAATCCTGGCCCAGAGTGGATTTGCTTTTTTGATAGTTCACTGAATTATTGAAATTCCAAAAAACAAATCCCAAAAAACAAACAAAAAACAATGACCGAAATTCAAAATCCCAAACAAAAAAAACAATCGCTTTGAAACGGTTTGGAATTTGGAATTTGAGATTTATTTGTAATTTGGTGCTTGGGATTTGTGATTTAAGACACCAAATTCCAAGACATCGTCGGAGAGCTCTGGCCCTCGATGCTCGGGTTCTTCGACTGACCCAAAGAACCAGGTTTTTCAGGATAAAATCAATATTTAAATATTGGCTTATCTTATGGACTATGAACATTTCATGAAAAAGGCTTTAAACCAGGCAAAAAACGCCTTATCCGCCGGGGAATTTCCGGTGGGGTGTGTGGTGGTCCATGAAGACCGGATTCTGACAACCGGTGCCAGAAAGGGTACCGCCGGAAATATCCCCAATGAGATCGACCATGCAGAAATGATTGCATTGAAGCGTCTGGCCGACTTGGAGATCCATAGGGATGACAAGAGAATCGCCCTTTTCACCACACTGGAGCCCTGCCTCATGTGCCTGGGAGCTCTCATTTTAAGCGGTATCAGCGAAATTGTATATGCCTACGAAGACGTCATGGGCGGCGGCTTGAGCTGCGATTTGAAAAATTTGATGCCCCTTTACACAAACAGTCGAATCTCGGTTGTTCCGAACATTTTACGAAAAGAGAGCCTGGAACTTTTCCAGGCCTTTTTCAATAATTCTGAAAATTCTTACTGGCAAGGAAGCCTTTTAGCAGACTACACACTCAGGCAACCATGACGTCCCGGAAATTTTATCCGCCTGAAGCGGAAAATCACATGCCCTTTTACGGCGATTTATTGGGTTGTTAAAAACCTGGTCCTCAGGGCCAGGTCAGAGAGTTATGGCACTGCCTGAAGAATCGTTGGGAGAGTTTGAATCCAATTTTTTAACACCCCATTATTCCAACACACCGGTTGAGGAGCGAAGCGGAGCCGGCTGGGTTTTATTTTCTTGCATTTTTTTCTTGCATTTATTAGGGTTTTTATATATTTCAGACTTCACTTTACGTTTGTAATGCCTTACATGGAATATCTTTATAAAATAAAGGGTTCTCCTGCGATTCCGTGTGAGTGAGAATGGCAACAATTTATGGCTTAGGAGGTGAAGATATAGCTATTTCGAGACGTACAAATCGGGGAAGCCGATCAAATAGAATAAACATCAACAGAAATATAAGAGCAAAAGAGGTTCGAGTCATCGATCCTGACGGCAATCAGATCGGTGTTATACCGACTTACAAAGCAATTGCTGTTGCCAATGATTTTGGCCTTGATCTGGTGGAAATTTCACCGAACGCTGATCCTCCTGTTTGCAAAATCATGGATTACGGCCGTTACAAATATGAACTGACCAAGAAAAAACAGGAGGCCAAAAAGAAACAAACCACATTTCAGCTCAAAGAAATAAAGGTGCGTCCAAAGACGGGTGAGCACGACCTTAATACAAAAATCGGTCATATCAAAAAGTTCATCAATCGAAAGGATAAAGTCAAGGTAACCGTCATTTTCAGGGGCCGAGAAATTACACTCACCCAGCAGGGCCGAAAACTGCTCGAAAAGATTGTTCAGGAAACAGAAGAGATTGCATCGGTTGAACAGTATCCCAAGATTGAAGGCCGCACCATGATGATGGTCCTGGCACCCAAGCCTGTATAAAAATAATTGTGTCTTGACAACCCGTTATTGCAAATAATAAAAACCTGTTTATCATTGGGTAAGCGTCAGTTAACCATTGATGAATTCGATGTGTTGCGAATTCATCAATAATGTTTAATATATTCTGTTTATATAGATGGCGTGGGCTGGGATCTGTCTATGGTTCACGCCATCTATATTTGAACCATCGGAGAGGATAAAAAAATGCCGAAAATAAAAACAAATCGCGCAGCAGCAAAGCGTTTTAAAAAAACAGGTAAAGGCAAATTCGTCTTTGCCAAGTCCCATGCAAGTCATATGTTAACCAAAAAAACCACCAAACGAAAACGTGGTTTAAGGAAAAGCCAAATCATTGACAAAGACAATATGAAGGCAATCAAACTGTTACTCCCCAATGGGTAACTGATTTGACATAACCTTTTAGGAGAAAATCCATGCGAGTAAAAAGAGGTTTTAAAGCAAGAAAACGTAGAAAAAAGGTTCTAAAATTAGCCAAAGGATATCGTGGAGGCCGCAGCAAATTATTTCGTACAGCAGCTGATGCCGTAGATAAGGCGCTGATGTATGCTTACCGGGATCGCAGAGTTCGCAAGCGTGACTTCCGGAGACTCTGGATTGCCAGGATCAATGCGGCCGCCCGGATGAACAATCTATCTTACAGCAAATTCGTACACGGATTGAAGATTGCCAGTGTTGAGCTGGACCGAAAAGTTCTGGCGGAATTGGCAATATCCGATCCATCGGGCTTTACTCAGATTGCCAAACTGGCATCAGAACAGCTATGACCCTAATCCGGATCAGCAACACGCAGAAACCAAAAGGGATTTTGCTGTTGACCTTAAATTTGTTCGGAAATGCTTTATAGATAGAGTCCGAAATTGGAAAAAACCATAGAACAGATTAAAGAAGAAGCGCTCAAGGAGCTCGAACACGCATCTGACGCTGAAAGTATCAAGGCCATTTCTGTCCGGTATCTGGGCCGAAAGGGAGCGGTCACTCGGTATTTAAGGAATGTTTCAAAACTGCCCAAGGAAATCCGGCCGAAGGCGGGAAAAAAGGCCAATGAGGCCAAAAAAACCCTTGAAACATTATTCAAAAAAACCTTGAAACAACTTGAAGCATCCGCTGATGAAGCAGATAGCCGGTTGGATGTTTCGCTTCCCGGAAGAGTTGTCCCCCAAGGATCTCTGCATCCGATTACCCAGATTGCCCAGCAGATCACCAACATTTTTATCCGGCTGGGATTTGACGTTGCTGAAGGGCCTGAGGTTGAAACCGATTATTACAACTTCGAAGCGCTGAATATCCCTAAAAATCACCCTGCAAGAGATATGCAGGATACCTTTTATATATCAAAGAACATCGTTCTCCGAACCCATACCTCTCCGACTCAGCCCCGAATCATGGAGAATCAGAAACCTCCGGTAAGAATAATTTCACCCGGCAAGGTCTACCGTTGTGATTCCGATTTAACGCACACGCCCATGTTTCATCAGGTTGAAGGGCTTCTGGTCGATGAAAATATATCCTTCGGCGATCTTAAAGGTATTTTAACCACATTTGTCCACCAAATGTTCGACCCAGAGACCAGCCTCAGATTCAGGCCCAGCTTTTTCCCATTTACCGAACCGAGTGCCGAAGTCGATATTCGGTGCGTTATCTGCAAAGGCAATGGATGCAGAGTATGTTCAAAAACCGGTTGGCTGGAAGTTCTCGGTTCCGGCATGGTTCACCCTGCAGTGTTTGAAAATGTCGGATACGATACAACCCGCTATTCCGGTTTTGCTTTCGGAATGGGTGTAGAACGGATTGCCATGCTGAAATACGGGATTGACGATATTCGAAAATACTTTCAAAATGATCTAAGATTTTTAAGGCAGTTTTAACATGAAGGTCAGTTTAAGCTGGTTAAAAGAATACGTTAACGTTGACATGAGTCCAAATGATCTGGCGGATGCACTCACCATGGCCGGACTTGAAGTTGAAGCTGTTTCAGACCGTTACGATTATTTGAACCGTGTTGTCATCGGTCGGATAACAACCGTTGAACCCCACCCGAGTGCTGACAAGCTGAAGCTCTGCAGTGTAGACGTCGGTGAGCGCGTCATCACGGTTGTTTGTGGCGCGCCCAATGCCAAAAAGGATATGCTTGCCCCGTGTGCTTTGCCCGGCACGTGTTTCCCTAAAGGACCGGTCCTTAAAAAAGGTATCATCCGGGGAGAGACTTCGGAAGGGATGCTCTGCAGCGAAGCCGAATTGGGACTCGGCATCAACAGTGACGGCATCATGGAGCTTGGCAAAAATCTTTCGGTGGGAGATACGCTCAACAAGGCCCTTGATCTGTCAGACCCTGTATTCGAAATAGACCTCACGCCCAACAGACCCGACTGCCTCAGCATCATTGGAATGGCTCGCGAAATTGCGGCATTCCAGAGCAAAAAGGTGTCATATCCTGAAATTTTATTGCCTGAATCCTTTGATGATATTTCCAATTATTCCTCTGTAACACTCATGGCTCCCGACCTTTGTCCGAGATATGCCGCCAGTCTCATTTTTGATATTACCGTTGGGCCGTCTCCTTACTGGCTTCAGGATCGGCTTGTTTCTGTGGGGTTGAAGCCCATCAACAATATCGTTGACATCACCAACTTCGTAATGATGGAAACCGGCCAACCGCTCCATGCCTTTGATTTTGACCGCCTTGCCGAAAACCGTATTGTGGTTCGAACCGCCGGTGAGGATGAACCCTTTGTCACTCTGGATGGAAAAAAACGCCGCCTGGACCCGGAAATGCTGATGATTTGCGATGGTGAAAAGCCGGTTGCCCTTGCAGGTGTAATGGGCGGACTCAATTCGGAAGTCGAAGACACCACCACAAGGATTCTCCTTGAAAGCGCATATTTTGACCCGGTTTGCATTCGAAAAACATCCAAAAAAACAGGATTGAATACCGATGCATCTCACCGTTTCGAACGGGGGGTCGACCACGGCGGAACCCTCACTGCGTTAAAGCGTGCAACACAACTCATTGTCGAAATCGGCGGCGGCAAACTCGTTAACGGAATCATCGACGAATACCCAAATCCTTTTTCTGAAAAAACCATCGAATTCAACGACAAGGATTTAAATCGCCACCTGGGCACCCATCTCAATATAAAGGATATCGGAAACTACTTAAAATCGATTGAATTTGAAGTTGAAGAAATAGATCCTGACCGACTTCGGGTGATCCCGCCATCCTGCAGGGTCGATATCTCCAGATTTGAAGATATTGCCGAAGAGGTTGCACGGCTATACGGCTATAACAATATCGAAACAACATTTCCGCTGATACCGGCCGAAGCAACCCATCCGTCAAAAAAGATCGAATCCAGAAATCGAATCAAATTCCTGATGACGGGACTGGGGTTCAACGAAACCATAAATTACAGTTTTGTCAGCGAACGATCCTGCGATCTCCTCGAACTCGCGCCCGATGATCCCAAAAGGCAGGTGGTGGGGATCTTAAATCCGCTGTCTGAAGATCAATCGGTGATGCGGACGTCTCTTGTCCCCGGTCTTCTTGAGACAATGAAGTACAATTTGTCGGTGCAAAACAAAAATCTGAAGCTGTTTGAGATTGGCAAGGTCTTTATTGACACGGGCCAGGAAGATACGCAGCCGAATGAATTTGAAATGATTTCAGGACTCTGGACTGGAACAGCCATTGATCTGACCTGGTTTTCCAAGGCGATTGATTCTGATTTTTATGACTTAAAAGGCGTGGTTGAACAACTGCTATGGAAACTGGGGGTTGTGAATACCATCTTCATACGAATGCCGCCGGCATCCTGTTTTTATACAAAACCCGGCGCTACGGCTCAGATTCTCGTTAAAAACGAGCCCATGGGGCTTGTGGGAGAATTGCACCCTAAAGTACTTGCCAATTATGACTTGAAACAAACAGCGTTTATTTTTGAACTTGACCTCGACAGGCTCATTCAGTTACTATCTGATGAGAAATTCGCCCAGCCCATCCCAAAATATCCGGCAACATCGAGGGATATTACCCTTATTATTAATAAGGACGTTGAGACATACAAGATTATTCGATACGTTAAAATGCTGGACGAGGAATTGGTGGAAACCATAAGCCTTTTCGATGTTTTTGAAGGGGCCCCGATTCCTGAAGAAAGAAAAAGTGTTTCATTGAGAATAACTTACAGGTCTTTAGATGAAACTTTGGAAGATGTCCGGATAAATCATATTCACAAAAGCATGACCCAGCTCCTGGTGGAAAAGTTTGATGCCACCCTGCCGGCCGAATAATCTTTGTTAAGGCATTTAACCCTGACAAACTCGTAAAAAGTCTTTTGTGAGCGATATCTGATCATTTGGGGATCCAGTGTTTCAAGCGGTGATGCGTTAAAAATTTCAAGCTGTTTGAGG
>JAAXQD010000005.1 GCA_012974475.1 Desulfobacterales bacterium | reverse complement strand
GGCCTTGATTTATGAATAAAAAAGGTTTCAATGAACACTCAAAGCGATTTTTATTTGGGGAACAGCCTGCTGGGTTATACATTCACATCCCTTTTTGCCTTAAAAAATGCCCCTACTGTGATTTTTATTCCATAACCGATGCATCGTTTCATCCTGCCTTTCTGAATGCCCTGTCCACTGAGATGCGCTTGAATCGCGGCGTCGACCTGGTGTTCGACACCCTCTATGTCGGCGGCGGCACACCATCGGTGTTCAATGAAAAATCCATCGACCGGATTGTTGAAACTGCCCGCCGATCTTTCAAAATTCTTCCGGGTGCCGAAATTACTCTGGAAGTGAATCCCGGAACCGTTACCCTGGAAAAACTGAAGGGTTATCGACGTGCCGGGGTAAACCGAATCAACATCGGGGTTCAGTCTTTTAATTCTGTCAACCTCGGGTTCCTCGGCCGGATTCATTCAGGGCGCGATGCCGACCTTGCCGTAAAGTGGGCTCAATCGGCCGGGTATAAAAACATCGGGCTCGATTTGATTTGCGGAATTCCCGATCAAACCACGGCGTCATGGCTTAGGGATCTGCAGGCGGCGGTAGAACTCGGGCCCCAACACCTTTCCTGCTACATCCTATCCTTCGAACCGGGCACACCCATGGACAGGGAGCGAAAAAAAGAACGCTTTAAACCTTTGTCTGAAGGTCGGGTCTGTGACCTGTTTGAGACCACCGTAAAATTTTTAAGCGAACATGGCTATGTTCAGTACGAGATATCGAACTTTGCCCGTGAAAATATCGGCGGATCGGGGCTCAAGAATGCCGGGGAGAACCGGTCACGGCACAACACAAAATACTGGACATTTACACCATACCTCGGGCTTGGGCCTTCAGCCCATTCGTTCATTGAGCCGGAACGCTTCTGGAATCATGCCGATGTGGGAAAATATATGCAGGATCTGGCCCGGGGGAAGCTTCCACAGGCGGAAAAAGAATCCCTCAGCCTGGACCAGCTCATGACAGAGGCGGTTTATTTGGGGCTGAGACAGACAAGGGGGATTTTTTTCGATGCTTTCGACGAAAAGTTCGGTGTGAGCTTTCGGGGGATGTTCGGCGAAATCATGGCCGGTCTCGAAGAGAAAGGGCTTATGGAATGCTCACAAGGTCGATGTGCGCTGACATCCAAAGGGATGCTGGCTTTGGACAGTATTGCCGCCCTGTTCATCTAATACCCGAAAGAAAACGGTCTTTTTCGTCGATATTTGCCCGAGGCTAAGTAGATTTATGTCGAAAGGGTTTTAATCAGCACATTGATATAAAACCGGGCATGGCTCATGGGTGCCGCCAGGTTGGCGCGATGGTTTGCCAGAACGCCGCTGAGGGTGCTGTTGGTGATTATCCACGGATGGATTTCTGCAGCATGATGGCACGATACGATGGCATGATGAAGCACCTCGGCCCCACGGCGGGATTCCACGGTAATCAGGAAATCTTTATGAACAGCCTCCAGAATCGTTCCCATGGCGCTTGCGATGCCCTGGGCATAAAAGAAGTAGTTGTCCGCTTGAAAATAACTGACCGGGCTTCCGTCGTCCTCGTCGGTCTTGACCAAATTTTCTTCACAGCTTCCCAGCAGATCTTCGTAAGCCATCAACAACGGAATCAAATTGTCGGGTCTGGTGTAAAAGTTGCCTTCTCCTTTTTCGAGTTTTTCCTTGTAAGTTCTGAGTTCGTCAAGGCCGGCCTTGTATTTTGATTCCGGAGACGGGAACCAGTATTTGTTGGATTTAACCATGAACCAGTTCATGGCGTTCTCGAGATTGCTGTCAAATGCCGCAGTGCTGCCGGTGCGGGAGATCCGTTCGGTCAGGGAGACGACGGTACGCCGGGTGACTTCCAGAACCCCCAGCTGGTAACTGTTAACATTATCCGTAAAATCGAGGATATCATTGGGACGCCATCCCCAGAACCTTTCATTCAACTCGTTCTCAAGCGGTTTGATGGTTGCTTCCACAAACGCCACCCCTATGGCCTTGGGCTTTGCTTCCGCAACTTGGGCCGCTCCATGGGTGGGGGCTTCATGTCCGGTAGCAGCCGGTGCTCCGTGTGTGGAGGGTGTATGTCCGGTAGCAGCCGGCGCTCCATGGGTGGGGGCTTCATGTCCGGTAGCAGCCGGCGCTCCATGGGTGGGGGCTTTATGTCCGGTAGCAGCCGGCGCCCCGTGAAGAGGTGGAGGCGGATGTTCGGGTTTTTTTTCTGTTGCCATGTGGGCCGGTTCCGGAGCGTGTGCAACGGTTTCTGCGGCCGCTTTTTGAGCCAGATGAATGACCTGATCTGCTTTGACCACGCCCACAAGTTTTTGGGTTCTATCGATAACCGGAACCACCTGTAGATGGTGTTCGGTCATCAGGTTTTTCATCGACTCGGTGTCCATTCCGGTGTTCACTGGCTGGATATCGGTGGTCATGAAATTTTCCAAAGCACTGCCGGGGGCAGCGAACATCAATTGTTTCAATGAAACCATCCCCAGCAGGTTCTCGTGCCCATCCACCACGAACAGGTGAAACGGCTGCGTTATCTCCGGGTGCTCTTTTTTGAGATATGCGATGGCTTCCCCGGCGGTTAAATCTTTGTCCAGGGCAATGAAATCAACGGACATGATGCTGCCGGCCGTGTTCTCGTCGAGGAGGCCCTTGCTTTCGGTGGCCTTGTGGCCGGCTGTTTCCATCGGCTTGTGGCCGGCGGTCTCCATCGGCGTGTGGGAGGCATCGGGTTCGGCCTTGGCTGTGGGTGAAACATTTTCAACAGGTCCCTCGGATTTATGGGCGATCTGAACTTCGGCAGGTTTATCGAAGAACCCCAGGACGGCGCTGAGGACCCAAAGGACCACCACCGCGAGCAGGGTGACAACGATGATCTGCTTTGTGGCAAATCGTTTGAATTCGGTATCGTGAACCGGGCCATTCTCACTGTTGTTTGAATTTTCCATAATGTCTCCGTTATAAAGTAATTGCCTAAACTCTGTTCCAAATTAAGGCGATTTGGCTGAATTGGATAATCTCATGGTTTATTTGGTTGTTAAAAACCTGGTCTTCCCCTGTGATGCGGGATCTTCGAAGGGCCATGCCTGCAAAAGCAGTATGCTTGAAAGTGAGCTAAGTTTGAAGTAAATCAAAGTGAGCTAAAGTTGATGGTTGTGCCCTTGGCACTATCAATTTAATTAAAAAAAATGCTTTGCGCTGAAAGCGCTTTTCTCAACTTTAGGCAATTTAGGCATTTTAGCTCACTTTAGGCACTTGATCTATGGAAAAACACTCCACTTCCACAGGTAACCCAAAGCCGGGCCTCTGGCCCCAGATATTTACTCAACCTTTAATTTATGGGTATGGCTGATAAAATTCAAGTGAAAAATTATTTCACCCTTATTGAGGCGTTCGTCATCGGTTCCTGAGTTTGCGGATATCACCGACCCGGATGGTTACGTTCTGGGCATCAAAATATTCGATTAAGGGGATCAAGTATTTGCGGGATACTCCGGTCATTTCCTTGAACTGCGGGGTGGTCATTTCTCCGTGGGACTTCAGAAAATCGACCAGTCTCTGCTGGAGCGCTTTAACCGCCGCTGCATGGAAATACAAATCCTCCTTGACCTTAACAATCCGCCCTTCTTCCACCAAGAGCATAAGTACATCCTTGGCCAGCGGTGCTTCAACGTCGAAGTCTTTTTTGAGTTCTTTGAAATAGGGGGGTGTCAGCCCGTTTTGTTCATAGCCATCTACAATTTTCTTTTTGATATCCGCCTGATCCATGCCCAGCGATACTTTATGGGAAGCCAGGCGGACCGCATTTTCTTCGCTAACGATCTCGTTGTCTTTGATCATCTGATTGAGCATCAAATTAAAGACTTTCGTCCCCTGGAAAGCAGAAAATTTAGATTTGAGCTCTTCTTTGGGCATACCGGTTTTAAGGGGGTTGGCCGTGTGGTAATCGGCCAGGTAATCGGATGTTTTATTTTTAAATTTTTCAAAGCTCTTTTGGTGAATATACGTGTAGGGTTCTCGATCCGCCAGAATGACCGTTCGGTTGGACATCAGGTGCTGCATAATCTTCTGAAGTTCTTTTTCATGCAGGCTGGTCATTATTTTAAGATCCGAATGGGTCACCCCTCGATAACCGGCTTCATCGACGTGATAGGAGATGATATCTTCGGGTGCGCTATCC
Source organism: Desulfobacterales bacterium (assembly GCA_012974475.1). Taxonomy (GTDB): domain Bacteria; phylum Desulfobacterota; class Desulfobacteria; order Desulfobacterales; family UBA11574; genus JAAXQD01. The sequence continues at coordinate 2,554 of JAAXQD010000005.1, read as the reverse complement.
ATCAAACCTTTTAATCCGTCGATGACATCGGGTTTAAAGCGCTTGTGCTTTTTGGGTATGGGGTTGAGGATATTCCCGCCGCCGATGGTCCGTACCGGGGAATAGCTTCGTATGACAAACCGGTCGTCTTTAATGACCGCTACCGGGGCATCGATTCGCAACTGGGCGATGGTGGTTTCTCCTGGAAGAAGTTCATCTTTGTCGAGGAGCACCAGGATGCCGAGCACTTCACTGGTTCCGGTATGAAATCTGACCCGGGTGCGGTTTTTAATCGGTTTTTTATTGCTTTTCACGTAGACGAAGGAGACGTCGAGCATGTAGCTTGATTTTAAAGCAGCCGGGTTCGACAATACATCGCCGCGATTGACGGATGTCTTTTCAAGCCCCTGGAAGTTAACGGCGGTTCGCATGCCGGCTTCGGCGTTGTTTACGCTGCTGTTGTGAACCTGAATCCCCCGAACCTTTGAGGTAATACCCGAGGGATACAGCATGATGGTGTCTCCCACCTCAACCTGCCCGGAAATCAACGTTCCTGTGATGACGGTGCCGAAACCCTTCATGGTGAACACACGATCCACCGGCAGGCGAAAAATGCTCGACGGCGGGCGCTTGGGTATTGCGGAGCTGAGTTCGTCCAACGTCTTGATGAAATCCTCCATGCCGGCACCGTTTGCAGAGGATACCGGAACAATGGGGGAGTTTTCTAAAAATGTCCCCTGGACAAAGTCTCGGATATCTTCGATGACGAGCTCAAGCCATTCTTCATCCACGAGATCGGTTTTGGTCAGCACCACAAGGCCGTACCGGATACCCAGGAGTGCGCAGATTTCCATGTGTTCCCGGGTTTGGGGCATGACCCCTTCGTCGGCGGCAATCACCATGGCGACGATATCGATACCGGTGGCGCCGGCCACCATGTTTTTGACAAACTTTTCATGACCCGGGACATCGACGATGCCGAGGTGCTGCCCGCTGGGAAGATCGAGATCAGCGAATCCGAGTTCAATGGTGATACCGCGGCGTTTTTCTTCCTTGAGGCGGTCGGTATTGATTCCGGTAATCGCCTTGATTAGAGAGGTCTTTCCATGGTCGATGTGTCCGGCGGTTCCGAGGATTATCTGCTTCAATTCTAAAATACTCCCTGGTTGTATTTTAAACCATCCGCTTAAATGAGGCTCTGCGCGATGCGATTGTATGGGTGTATTCAGCCGTCTTTTCTTTTTTTTCTAAAATATTCCATAACATATGCCATTCCCACCAGAAAAACGGCAAGCCCTGCGACATACACAATTTCCACCTTTCCATAAAACATGCGGGTCAAAACAACCGCAACAACGGCGCCAAATACTGCTCTAATGATAAAAATGCTAAATTGAGTCACCGAATATCCTTTTAATTTTTTTAGCAAACCAGCTTGAAAAACATATCGCAGAAGGGAAAAAGAATCAACACCAAGTTTGGTTGTGACATTTTCATCCGGATGCCATAAATTGACTTGAAATGGCTCGAACGATCTGATAAATGATTGAGGAATCCAAATTGGGATATTCTTGGAATAATAATTGTCGTTTGACTTTAGCACCATCAAATTAGTCAGAGAAAAGAGAACTCAACTTAAGGCACTTTGGTTCACTTAAGGCATTTTAGGCATTTCTCACAGTTATTAAAACGCGTTAGAAAACCTGCCAACAGTCGTTCCTGGAAAGCTAAAGCGGATTGATATGTTTCCGTATGGTGGGTGTAGCTCAGTCGGTAGAGCACCAGGTTGTGGCCCTGGTGGCCGCGGGTTCAAGTCCCGTCACTCACCCCATTTTTTCGCCTAAATTTTGCGCCCGTAGCTCAGCTGGATAGAGCGCCGGACTTCGAATCCGTAGGTCGCCCGTTCGAATCGGGCCGGGCGTACCAATGATAACAAGGGTTTGCAGATGTCAGGGTCTGTAAACCTTTTCTATTTGGGGATTTGTGAAGTGATATATTCGTAGATGCTTGTATCATAAGGTATTAAACGCCTTTCAATTTCTTTGAATTTCCTCTTGGTCAACACTTTGGTCAACATTTGCGATTTGGTCGTCAATCCACCTGGTGTATTTAAATTTATCAGAACCTTATAAACAGGTCAATGGAATTTACTATACATGTACAGGCTTTTTAAGGCATAAAAAAACCCGGTGCCGAAGCAACCGGGTTTGTGTTGTGATTCCATCGTTTGCGACTTGGCAGGGTAGGGGGGCGAAGCAAAAAATTAACTCGTAAGATGGGTTCCCTGATTTTTAATTGCGTTCTCCTTATCAGGTAACGGAGAGGTGAGAGGACAGAAGACCGCAAGAGATTTCCATGTATAGCGCCACCGACTGGTTATACCTAATTTAGTAGGAGACCCACATTCTTTAAATCCTCAAAAAAAAGCTCAAAATCAAAAATGCTAAGGTCTTCCCTCATATGCTGCTCAGAAGACGTTCCGGTAAGAGGCACAATACCAGATTGACTGAGATATCGAAAAAAGATTTGCGCTTCAGTTTTTTTATACCTCTGAGCAATGGTTCGAACGGTATTG
>JAAXQD010000233.1 GCA_012974475.1 Desulfobacterales bacterium | reverse complement strand
CCGTAAGGCTGGTGGTTGCTTTTTTATTTTTTTGTGGTTCGGCGGAGTTGGGCCGGAATGTATCGGCCCAACCCCCATCGCCGGTGGAGGATTCCCGGTTATCCCTCGCCGATATTATAAAAAAAATTGAAGAACGATACGCGGTTCCGGGATTTTTAGCACACTTTTCCCAAACTTCAACCCTAAAAGCCATGGAAATAACGGACACCGCATCCGGAAAAGCCTTTTTCAAACGTCCCGGCAAAATGCGATGGGAATATGAAACCCCTGATCGCCAAACTATTATTACCGACAACAAAACGTTGTGGATATTCAGACCTGAAGACAATCAGGTGATGATCGGAAAAGCACCTTCTTTTTTCGAAGGCGGCAAAGGGTTCAGTTTTCTTTCCGACATGAAATTGATTCAACAGAAATTCAGTATTGACCTTGAAAAAAAGGCTCAAGATGACTATTATGAACTGAAGCTTTTACCCAGGGAAAAAGCATTCGATGTATCGGTAATCTATCTGTCCGTTTCAACGAAGACTTTCGATGTTGTCAGAATTGTTACCGCCAATTCATATGGCGATGAAACCCGGATCGTCTTTAGCGATATTCAGTTTATACAGAAAATCGACGATTCCATGTTCAATTTTAAATTGCCCCAAGGTATAGAGGTGTTGAATCTTGACGAAAAAGGAACTGTAGAATGAAGGAAAAGATCAGAAGTTTATTGAAAAAAAGAAAAGCAATTATGCTTTCACATAACTACCAGCCCCCGGAAATTCAGGATGTTGCAGATCTTTGCGGCGATTCACTGGAGTTGAGCATCAAAGCCGCCCAAACCGATGCCGAAGTCATCGTCTTTTGCGGCGTGCATTTTATGGCGGAAACCGCGTCGATTCTGTCTCCGGACAAAACCGTCCTGCTTCCCCGTGAAGATGCCGGATGTTTAATGGCCGATATGATAGAACCGGTGGGGCTGCAAGCCATGCTGGACAAGCTCCCTCCCATGCCGGTTGTTACCTATGTCAACTCCACTGCAGCGGTGAAAGCCCTTTCCACCATTTGCTGCACCTCGGCCAATGTCGTCGATGTTGTAAACAGTCTGGATGCCGATGAGATACTCATGACGCCGGATCGAAATCTCGCCCTGTACGCCGCGTCCCTGACAAAGAAGAAGATACACACCTGGGACGGATATTGTCCGACCCATGACCGACTCAAACCTGCAGATGTGAACCATGCCCGGCGGACCTACCCGGATGCTGTCTTTATGGCCCATCCGGAATGCCGGCCGGAAGTCCTCGAATTGGCAGATGTCATCCGAAGCACTTCGGGCATGATCCGCTATGCAGAAGAATCTAAAAAGTCCGCCTTTATCGTCGGTACGGAGATCGGGCTCCTTTACCCCTTGAAAAAAGCCAATCCTGACAAGCTGTTTTACCCGGCTTCGAGCAAGATGTTGTGTAAAAACATGAAAAAGATTTCCCTCGAAGATGTTGCCAGGAGCCTCGAATTAATGGAAGGAGAGGTCAAGGTATCTGAAAATATTCGACAACCGGCTTTTAAAGCGGTTCAAAAAATGATCGATCTGTCCCTGTCGAAGTAGATATGTCCGGCTCGAGCCCGGCGTACGATTCGTTCATTTACAAGGCATCAGGAACAAGCTGCCGCAAATCCCTGACCCCCCCGGCAAATGGACGAATCAGACCACCAGGTCTTCGGGAATGTCAGCGTTGGTGTAAACCTTTTGGACGTCATCACAATCTTCGAGGGTCTCCATCAATTTGACCATCTGCTCGGCTTCTTTGCCCAAAAGGTCCACGGTTGACTGGGGAAGCATGGTAATCTCCGCGACGATGTAAGGAATCGATTCCTTTTCTACGGCGGTTTTTACCTGCTCGAAATCCTGTGGGTCGGTGATGATTTCGAAGGTGCTCTCATCTTCTCTGACATCTTCGGCGCCGGAATCGATGGCGGTTTCCATCAACAGATCCTCGTCCACGGCATTGTGCTCCACAACAATATATCCCTTTGTTTCGAACATCCAGGCAACGCATCCGTTGGACCCGAGGTTTCCGCCGGCCTTGGTTAAAATATGACGGATATCCGCCACGGCCCGGTTCTTGTTATCCGTCAGCGACTCGATGTAAATGGCCGCACCGCCGGGGCCGTACCCTTCGTAGACGCTTTCTTCATAATTGACCCCTTCGAGCTCACCGGTCCCTTTTTTAATGGCCCGTTCAATGTTGTCTTTGGGCATGTTTTCGCTTTTTGCAGCCTGGATGGCGGTCCGCAGTCTGGGGTTTGCAGCGGGGTCCCCACCGCCCATGCGTGCCCCCACCGTAATTTCTTTGATGAGCTTGCTGAAAATTTTACCCCGTTTGGCGTCTGTTGCCCCTTTTTTGTGCTTTATGGAAGACCACTTGCTGTGTCCTGACATATCTTCCTCCTATTTTTTCCCGAATCCGATAATATAAATTTCCTTGCTGACCTTTCGGGTGCTTTGCGGTTTGAAAATCTTGTGTCTGTTAAAAACAGCTTTGACCGAATCTGAAAATTGCTTGAAATCTTCTCCCTGAAATATCTTGCAGACAAACGATCCACCGGTTTTCAGGGTGGATTGGGCAATGGTGAGTGCCATTTGGCACAGGTTAAACGACCAGGTGCTGTCCACGAGACGGTTGCCGGTGGTGGACGGGGCCATGTCGCTCATAACGACATTAAAGTCTTGACCCAGGGAGCTGAAATACGCTTCGTCCATGGAGAGAATGTCGCCGGTATATATTTTTACATGGGACGGGACCTGGATCTTAACCGGGACAAGATCGATACCGATCACTTGTCCCGTGTTTCCGGTCAAATCGGCTGCATAAAGCAGCCATGACCCCGGTGCACAGCCCAGATCCAGAATTTTATTTCCCTTTTTTATGAGGCTATATTTTTTCTGTATTTCCTTGAGTTTATATACAGATCTGGCCGGGAATCGCTCCTTTTTAGCCTGTTGGGAATAGTGATCCTGCCATCGGTTATGTTTTGCGCCAGATCGTTTCATATCAAAACTTGGTGCATGTTTTCTTAAGGTAAATTCGGATTAGAACAGATTCTCGATGGCTTCCGATACGGTTTTTACGCCGATGAGCTCTATCCCTTTTATTTTCGTCATTCGTTTCAGATTGCTTTGGGGCACAAGACACCTATCAAACCCCATTTTTTTTGCTTCGGCAACCCTAATTTCAACATGGCCGATGCCTCTGATTTCGCCGGTCAGACCGACTTCGCCAAATATCAGGGTCCCTTTATGAATGGGCCGGTCCAAAAAGCTCGAGGCAATGGCAGATACAATCCCCATGTCAACGGCAGGTTCATCGATTTTGACGCCGCCGGCGACATTGATAAAGATATCGTGTCCCATAAGATGGAGCCCCAATTTTTTTTCCATCACTGCCACCAGCAACGCGACCCGGTTTTGATCGATGCCCAGGATGGTTCTCCGGGGGTTGCCGAAACTGGTACTGCTTGCAAGGGCCTGCAGTTCAACGAGGATCGGCCGTGTTCCCTCCATGCTGGCCGTCACCACCGACCCGGGGGCGTTTTCAGGGCGTTCGGAAAGAAATAACGCCGAAGGGTTGGCCACTTCGTTCAGGCCGGTTTCATTCATTTCAAACACGCCGATTTCATTGGTCGACCCGAATCGATTCTTGACCGCCCTCAGAATCCTGAATACGTGGTTCCGATCACCTTCAAAGTAAAGAACCGTATCGACCATATGCTCCAGAAGCCGCGGTCCGGCAATGGCGCCGTCCTTGGTGACGTGTCCCACCAGAAATATGGGCGTCCCGGTCTTTTTGGCCATGAGCATCAGCTGCATGGCGGATTCCCGTACCTGGGTAACACTCCCGGGAGCGGAGGTCAGTTCCGGGCTGTACATGGTCTGGATGGAATCGATCACCATCACGTCCGGCTGAACAGATTCCGCCATCAGGAGGATCGATTCCATGTCGTTTTCTGAAACCACCATCAAACCGGAGGATATTGTAGACAGCCTTTGGCTGCGCATTCTCATCTGGCGGACCGATTCTTCACCGGAAACATACAATACTTTACGGCCGTTTTCCGCAAGACCGCACAGTGCCTGAAGCATGAGGGTAGATTTGCCGATTCCCGGATCTCCGCCGATGAGGACAAGGGTTCCGGAAACCAGGCCACCGCCCAAGACGCGGTCGAATTCTCTGATTCCGGTTAAAAGGCGATCTTCCGGCTCCAGCTCAATGGCGTCGATGGGGACCGGTTTTGGCTGTGAAGCCGATAAAATCCGCCGACCCCGCCGGCCGGATTTGCCGGACTGGATTTCTTCCACAAACGACTGCCATTCCCCGCAATCCGGACATTTGCCCATCCATTTGGGGGTTTGATAACCGCAAGCCTGGCATGAAAATACCGTTTTTGACGTTTTTTTCACTATTTTAAACTAAATTAATGAATGAAGTTCTTATTTTCACTCGAACCCTGGAATCCTTGAACCCTATAGGAACACACCTGCTCAATTGGAGATGACACACTAAATTTATCCGAATTAACGACAATGAGCCGGGAGATGCCCCTAATTATTGTTGGGTGATTCAACACGTGGTGCGGCCTTGCCGCATTTTATAAAATCGTGTAAACGGTTTCTATTGATTGACAATAGAAACCATACCATGTCATTTAAATCAGATCAACCCGTGTCCTGTTTTACCCGTCTGATAACCCTATGATCGATTACCACTTACATACCCTGTTTTGCAACCATGCCGTGGGCAGTATGGAGCGTTATATCCGAAGTGCCGCAGCTTTGGGATTCAAGGAAATATGTTTTCTGGATCACCTGACCGTCCAGGCGGCGGAAAAAGGGCTCTCCATGTCGTTGAAAGAAATTCCTTACTATTTTCAGGCCGTTCAGGTGTTAAAACAAAAATATAGACACACCCTAGGCATAAAAGCCGGTCTCGAGATCGATTTTAACCCGGATCATACCGGCCTTTTTCAGGAAGTTGCCGGGACCTATGGATTTGATGTTATCGCAACCGGGCTGCATTTCCCGGGGGGGATGGACGTCGTGAGCCGCCGTTCGTCCTGGTGTTCCGGAGAAAAAGATGCCGATTATGTCTATGGTCTCTATTTCGAACAGCTTGAAAAGATGCTGGATCATACCTATTTCGATGTGATATGTCATATCGATCTCGTCAAAAAATTCGGTCGAAAACCTTCGAGATCCTTTGATCGGGCGGTCGATGGAATCCTGTCAAAAATAAAAGAAAAAAATCTGACCGTGGAGGTCAATACCAGCGGATTCAACCATCCGATCCAAAAACCGTATCCGTCTTTGGATATGATCAGAAAATGTCATGAAAAAGGGATCAGCATTACCCTGGGTTCAGATGCCCACAAACCCGAGGATGTCGGACAATACTACCACCGGGCATTGCCCATGATCCTGTCCGCCGGGTACCGGCACCTGGCGACGTTTACAAAACGAAAACGTAGCGAGATCCCCATAAAGAAAAGAGAAAACCTTCATTGCTTGAACGAGGTGACGGATTCAAATGCGTCAAAATAAAATGACATGGGGCCAATACATCGCCTTTTTTTTCAGTTTTTTGATACTCAATTCCATTGTTTTACCGCAAAACGCGGGTGGCGTGGAAAATAACCACCCCTTTTTTGAATCCCTCCAAAAAAGGCTGATAAGCGACGGGTTCGATCCCGCCAGGATCATTGAATTGTACAACAGGTCCGGGGTCTATTTTGAGGGCAAAGGGGTTTCCCGTTTTATGGTCCATCGGGAGTCCCGGTTGAATTATGATCAGTTTGCTGGTAAAAAATCCATCAAGCGTGCATTGAAATATATGAAAACCCACCAAGGGGCGCTGGAAAGGACCGAAAAGGAATACGGTGTCGACAAAGAAATTATTACGGCCATCCTTCTGGTGGAAACCCGTTTGGGGACCTTTCTCGGCGGGCCGTCCATATTGAATACCCTCTCCACCATAGCTGCCCTTGCAGACCCTGATGTGCGGGATATGTTTTGGAAGAACATCTCGAAATCAAAAGAGGTTACCCGGGAACAGTTGGATAAATGGGTGGGTAGAAAATCGACCTGGGCCTACAATGAGCTCAAGGCCTTTTTAACCTATACCGCCCAGGTGAACATGGATCCCACTGAGGTTTCCGGATCCTATTCAGGTGCCATGGGCATTGCCCAGTTTATGCCGAGCAATGTTATTATTTTTGCCAGAGACGGTGACGGTGACGGCCGCATTGATGTTTTTAACCATGCAGATGCCATAACCAGTATCGCCAGTTATCTCAAACATTACGGATGGCATCCCGGAATAGACCGCCAAAAGGCTTACAAGGTCATTTATCACTACAACCACAGCAGTCAGTATGTTAAAACCATTTTAAAAGTTTCGGACCTATTGAAACCCAAAACGTAAATTGAGCTAAAACCCTAATTGAGCGAAAGGATCAATGTGGACATCGCAACGGTAATGGTGTGGATTAAAATAAGTGTTGTTTTTTACCTGCTCACGATGCTGGCAATCATCGATATTGTGCGAAAGGATTTCGGTACCATCGGGAAGAAAGCGCTTTGGGGAATCATCGCCATGATTCCGTTTTTCGGATGGCTGATCTATCTGATATTCGGGTTCAGAAAGGGGAAGAAGCCGGGAGGCGATGCGGAATCAGCAAATAATGTTTGACAAATTAATATTCATCCTTTAAATTTTTATTCTTTTCGGTCCCATCGTCTAGCGGTTAGGACGCTGGCCTCTCACGCCGGAAACAGGGGTTCGATTCCCCTACGGGGTGCCATTGATTTCAATGGCTAAAATAGAATATTAGATGCCTTAAAATCAACTTTCGGTCCCGTATTCGGTCCCGTTAGAGCTAATTTTAGACC
>JAAXQD010000054.1 GCA_012974475.1 Desulfobacterales bacterium | reverse complement strand
CGCACTGCTTATGGATAATGTGTTTTTGGCAGCAGCTGCAAAATATGCCCAAGCCGAAAGAAAAGCAGCCGTGTTGGCTGATAAGGCTGAGTCCGTGTTCCAGAGCCTGCTCGAGGAAGGTGGCAAGGCTCTTGAAGCCGGTGACAGCAGCACTGCCCGACAGAAATTGCGTGCAGCCTTAATGATCGTACCGTCCAATGGACCGGCCCGGGAGAATCTGGAACGGGCTGAGAAGCTCGATGCGGTGGGGCGTCTGATAGAATCGGGCAAAAATCATGAGAAAAACAATCGGTTCGCTTTTGCCCACGCCGATTTTCAGGAAGCCCTGAAGTTAGACCCTGAATCCGAGGACGCTCTAAAGGGTCTAAATCGGGTCAATGAATGGATCGTGGGCGAACAGTTTCAAAGACTCATGTCAGAAGGATTGGCGGCATATCACGACGGTGATTATCGATCTGCCAGGACCCGGCTGTTAAAGGCAAAAGCGTTCCGGCCCGATTCCCCCGAAGTACAGAACGCTCTGGTGCAGGTTGACGCGGCCACCCGGCTCGATAAGATTGAAAAACTGCAAAGGAATGCAAAGACCGCCGAAAAAACTGAAGATTGGGAGCAGGCCCTCAAATCTTATCTGGCGGTTCTTAAAATCGACCCCAAAATAGGGTTTGCCGTGAAAGGTAAAGACCGGGCTTTGGAACATATTCGTGTGGCCAAGCGGCTCGGCTTTTTTCTTCAAAACTCCGATGCTGTGGAATCGAGTCAGCAGCTTCAAAATGCCATGCAGGTCATAGCGGCGGCCGAAACGCTACAACCGAAAGGACCGCACTTTAGGGCCCAGTTGGATGAATTAAAGATGATAGTGGATGCTGCCCAAACCCCTGTTAAGGTGATGATCGAATCCGATGATCTCACCGAAGTTGTCGTTTATAAAGTCGGTAAACTTGGGCGATTTTCCTTTCGCGAATTATCGTTGAGACCCGGTACTTATACAGTGGTCGGCTCTCGCAACGGGTACAAAGATGTCCGGCAGAAAATTATCGTGAAACCCGACCAGAAAACTTTGCGCGTAACCGTTATCTGCAGGAACAAGGTGTGAACTCGAGGTTGCATAAACCAAAATAACAATTTGAAATCAAAATGGAATCAAGACCCATAAAAATCGAACCGATCCCCATTCGGTCCCGACGGTCATCCCGAAGATTAATGCCGTTTAGCCTCTTTAAATGGTTTGCCGGTGTTTCTCTGGTGGGTGTCTTGATTCTTCTGGGTGTTTCGGCATGGTTTGTCTTCACGGCCCGCCAGGTGGTGATTACCATAGCGCCTGTTCCGGAAAGCATAACGTTTTCCGGGAGCATCTTTACACCCCGAATCGGCGACTATTATCTGATGCGGCCCGGAGAATATACGCTGGCGGCGCTCAAAGAGTGCTTTTTTCCCCTTGAGCACAGACTTCGGGTCAGCGCTGATAAGCAACAGCGTTTACATCTTAAAATGCAAAAACGACCCGGCCGGCTGAAGGTCCATGCACATCCATCGGACATGACCGACAGGACCATCGCCGGTGCACAGGTGTATATCGACGGGGACGCGGTGGGAAACACTCCTCTCGAGAATCTTGAAGTAGCGCCGGGGCTTCGGAAGGTTGAAGTTCGTGCCGAAAAATATCAAAACTTGCAGACAGAAGTTCAGGTGCACGGGTGCGGCAAACTTCAGGTGTTTAACCTGGCACTGCTTCCGGGATGGTCGGAGGTCTTCGTCAGTTCCGTGCCACAGGGTGCAAACGTAAAGATCGACGGGCGATTGTTGGGGAATACGCCTTTGCGTTTTCAACTGGCGGCGGGGACTTATCTGCTGGAAATCAGTGCCGAGGGCTATAAAATCTGGGGAAGCCGTCTGGTGGTGAAACCGAATGAACCCCAAGAAATAAAGGATGTAAAGCTTCAGCCGGCAGACGGCAAATTGGCGATCCATACAAAACCTGCCGGGGCGAATGTATTGATTGACGGGAGATTCTTCGGTCAAACGCCGCTGAAGGTCGATCTTTCTCCACATAAAGATCACATCGTTCAAATATCAAAGGCCGGTTATGAGAAAACAACACGGAAAGTCCAGGTCCCATCGTCTACGTTCAAACAGCTCAACGTAAAATTAGAATCCAGAGAAGGTATCGTACGCCTTTTGGTGGAACCGGGCGACACGGAACTCCTGGTGAACGGCAAATCATGGGGCTCTGCCCCGAGGCAATTTCGCCTGATTGCAGTGGAACACACGCTGGAATTCAAAAAGAAAGGGTATCGTTCGCATCGTACCCGCATTACACCCCGGCCAGGGTTTCCACAGGAATTGAAAATAACCCTGAAAAAAGAGGGTGTGGCCAAAGAAGAGACGCCGACGGTGATTACAACCAAGACCGGTTACAGTCTGAAGTTAATTCGGCCCAAGCCGTATACCATGGGATCTTCGCGCAGAGAACAGGGTCGCAAGTCCAATGAGACCTTGAGAAAGGTTAAACTGATCCTGCCGTTTTATATGGGGCTTAAAGAAGTCACCAACGCGGAATTCAAGGAATTTATGCCCCGGCACAATTCAGGAAGTTTTAAGTCCAAATCTCTAAACAATCCCGACCAACCCGTGGTTCGGGTAGCCTGGGAAAAGGCCGCTCTGTTCTGCAACTGGCTTAGCGCCAAGGAGGCACTGCCGTCTGCGTACGTTAAGAAAGGGGAGAACCTGGTTGCAGTAAAACCTCTGAATACCGGTTATCGTCTGCCTACAGAAGCGGAGTGGGAATACTGTGCCCGGATTTACAATGACCAGACCCCCTTGAAATATCCATGGGGTCAAAAATTTCCCCCTGGGAAATTATCGGGGAATTATTCCGATCAATCCGCAAAAGACTTGCTCCCGACCGTTCTTGAAGGATACAATGACGGTTATGTGGCAACGGCGTCTCCGGCCAAATTCAAACCCAACAGACTGGGGCTCTATGATATGGGGGGTAATGTGTCGGAATGGTGTCACGACTATTATTCGATTTACACATATGCTCCTGAAAAAACAGTTGTTGACCCCGTCGGGGCGGAGAAGGGTAAACACCATGTAATTCGGGGTTCCAGCTGGAAGCACGGCAGCATCAGCACCCTAAGGCTGGCATACCGCAGCTACGGTGACGGCACACGGGAAGATGTCGGATTTCGGGTTTGCAGGTATACAAAGTAATCATGACCAAAGGATATATCATCATAATTGCTTCACTCTGGTTAAGTTTTCTACAGGTGACGTTTGCAGGAACCGCGTTGATGAGATCTTTGGATGGTTCAAACAGGCCGGTTCTACAAAATATAGAACTAACTCAGGACCCAGAAACATTTTTTGCGCAAAATGAAAATAGGAAAACATCGGATGGTGTAAGGGGCCAGGGTATTGAAAAAACCGACGAAGACGCCACACAAGCGGAAACCTTGACCAAAGAGAAAAATGCCCCCAAAAAAGCCAAGCAACTGAAACCGTTCATCCCCTCAGAAACGATTCCGGCAGATCAGGGGGTCGATTTTCCCTATGACATCTAAGATGGTATGGGGGAATCGGCTGTATTACGAATGGGATTAACCGCGGCTGATGGGAATTTACTTGATGTCGGATAAAAAAAGAACTCCTTAGTAAATTTCGCGATGTGCCATAGGGTTCTCAACCTCGAAACTCCTCTTAAAGTGGACGCAGCTATGAAAAAAACATTACCGATATCCATGGAATTTATTTACCAGCTTTTCTCCCTGATTTTGATCGTCATTGTTGTCCATGCCGCTTATGTCGGCATTATCCGTCCCAATGCCGATGCCATCCTGGCCCAGCAGGCCGCTATGATCGAAAAAAACAAAACCCAGAGCACCGAGCGGTCGATCTACGTGTTGATCCGTGACTATGAGCAGGAAGCGTGTTTTATTCTCATGTTCTGGGCGCTGGCCATTATGGCATTTAAAGCCGTTACCACCGTTCGGCATCGGATGCTGCTTCAGAGAGACTTAATTCCCCTGGCCGAGGGCGTGCGTATCCTGCCTGAAGATACCCGGGAGCTGTCCCGGGAGATTCAAGGGTTGCCGCCGTATCAACGGAACGCATTGCTTCCGAGGTCACTGCTTGCGGGCTTACAGAGATTCAGCTCGACCCGTAATGTTCAGGATGTCGCGGATGCCACCCATGCCTACTGCGCGGCTGAAGGCGAACGGCTGGAATCTGAATTGTCTATGATCAGATATGTTGCCTGGGCCATTCCCTCCATCGGATTTATCGGCACTGTCCGGGGTATCGGAGATGCGCTTGGACTGGCGCACCAGGCCATTGAAGGGGAGATCTTTGGTGTCACCCGCAGTCTGGGAGTGGCGTTTAACTCTACCCTGATTGCGCTTCTTATCAGCATTGTTCTCATGTTTATGCTGCATCAGCTGCAATTGTTGCAGGAGCGGTATGTGTTGGAAACCGAAGCCTACTGTGAAGACAAATTAACCAGGCATCTCCTGACCCAATAACAACAACGAATCCAACGGATGGGGTGCTTAAATGACGCTTCTCGGACTTGAACTCAGCGATGCCGGGATCCTCGTTGCCGGCGAAAAACCGGCGAGATTGCTGGCGGTCGACGGACAGAACCCAGAGAGTCCGGGGTTTGCCATCCCGGATAAAAAGGGTCTGCTCGTTGGAAATTCAGCAGTTAACCGGGCGCATCTGTTTCCGCTGCAAGTCATCAACAGGTTTTGGGACCGATTGAATACGGAACCTCTAAAACAGAAGAACCGGCACGTTCAGAATCATGCAGAAATCGCCTGCGCCCACCTCTCCCACATCTGGGAGAAGGTTAAAATCCATGGCGATGAGATGATTGTCGCTGTTCCCGACTATTATGGACGGGAACAGCTTGGACTTATTCTGGGGATGGCTCAGGAGTTGACGATTCCTGTTAAAGGGTTCGTATCCCTTCCAATAGCCGCATCATTTACCCCTTGTCCGGACGCAATGCTGTTGCATCTGGACATTCATTTACATCGGTTTGAGATCGTTTATCTCCATCAGGGTGAGCATTTGACCCGTGAGAACTCGGTAACTGTCCAGGAAATTAACCTGGAGCAGTTATACCGGGTATGGGTGGAATCCATTTCTGAAGAATTTGTGCGGTCCACAAGGTTCGATCCGCTTCACCAGGCCGCCACCGAACAGGCGCTATATGACCGTCTATCCGATGCCTTGGAAATTTTTAAACGCCAACCATCGTGTTTGTTTGAAATATCAAACGGAACAGATAGTTATCATATTACCTTGCTTTTGGACCTGCTGAAACAAAAGAGCGAGGCAGTGTATGATGACATCTGCCGTTTAATTTTAAAAATGCGGGATGAACACGGTAAAAACGGGTTTATGGTTCTTCAGCTGACCCATCGAATTGCCTCTCTTCCCGGATTGAAAGATAGATTGTCAGAAATCGATCATTGCGAAATCATGGAACTCGAGCCCGGAGCCGGGGCTCAGGGTGTTTTGAGGTTTTGGCGCCAGTTGGCGGATGGCAAAGCCGGCCACGACGCGTCCTTTTTCACCAGCCGCCCCTGGCAGAAGGCGGAAACTGAGATTCCCCCTACGATTTCGAATAAAACTCCCGGCCAGATACAGGCGACCCATTTGCTTTACGGTGATGTGGCCTATCCGCTTTCCGAAAAGCCGCTTTTCATCGGCCGCGATCGTTGCCCGACCGGAAAAGGGATCCATGTCAAGGGGCAATCCGTTTCCAAAAAGCATTGCACGGTTCAACGTGAGGCTGACAGGGTTGTCTTGACGGATTACAGCGATCAGGGAACCTTCGTGGACGATCGACGGGTCGACGGGAGCATCACCCTGGACCTGGGCCGAATCGTTCGTCTGGGAGCATCTGGAGAAACCATCCGGCTCATTGTCTGTATGGAAACCGATGAAACGTAGAAAATTTAATGTATTCAGCTTATCTTTTATCGACTGCATCTGCTGCGGGTTAGGGGCAATCATTCTTCTGTTTGTCGTTGTAAACGCGAAGAGCGCCGTTCGACGGGATGCGGTTACGGCGGATTTGCGTGCTGAGGTCAGCAGACTGAAAGACCAGGTGTTGGACGCCAAAAAGAACTTGGTCGAGGCTCGCAACACCCTTTTGCAAACCGAGGCCGAACTGGTGACGATCCAGGGGCGATCCCGTGAAGTCATTGAAGTGGTCTATGAAAAAAAGGTTGAACTCGCGGATAGGGACAAGGAAACCCTGTCAACCAAAGCACACACCAACAGACTGAAAGCCGATCTAAAATCATTGGAAGAGGAACTCAGTCGATTAAAGGCCGGTGCCAAAACCCGCGACGAGCTGGGGTCCAGGTTACACCCGTTTCCCGGGCATGGAGATCGCCAGTACCTCACCGATTTGAAGATGGGCGGCAAACGTATTTTTATTCTGGTAGACGCTTCCGCCAGTATGCTGGATCAAACCATTGTGGGGATTATTCGTCGCCGAAATTTAAAGAATACCCAAAAATTAAGGGCTCCCAAGTGGCGGCAGGTGATAAAGACCATCGATTGGCTGCTAAGCCAGCTGCCACCGACCAGCAATTTTCAAATTTACACATTCAACGAAACGGCACGGCCGCTGGTGGAAGAAACAAAAGGGATCTGGCTGGATGCCGGGGACCTAGATCAGTTAAACCTTGCGGCAGACAGCATGCAACGGTTGGTCCCGGAGAAAGGAACCAGCCTGTTAAATGCATTCAACGCCATCGGCGAGATGAAACCGTCTCCGGACAACATATTTTTACTTTCCGACAGTTTGCCGACGCTTGGCAGCAGCAAGCCTTGGCAAACCAGGGTTTCCAGTAAAAAACGTATTCGTTTATTCAATGAGGCGATCCAGAGACTGCCGGCTCGAGTTCCGGTGAACATCATCCTTTATCCCATGGAGGGAGACCCACTGGCCGCAGATGCCTATTGGCGTCTGGCCAAGAAAACCAAAGGGGCTTTTTTCTGCCCTTCGAGAAATTGGCCGTAATGGGCGTTTTGGATGACCTGACTTTAAACGTCAAAAGAAAAGTGTCTCGACTTTATTTGTTCAAAACATCTATTTCTGGCGTCCCACCGAGCCGGCATGCTGGAACGATGGAAAATTAATTAATTTCAATGGGCCAATACTCCGATACGGCATCACGCTATGCATTATGAAAAAGCGCAGACGGGACATAGAAATATTCAGCCTTTCCTTTCTAGACTGCATTTGCTGCGGATTTGGTGCCGTCATATTGCTGTTTGTACTGTCCAAATTTGCCGAACCGGTGGTTATTGAAGAGATCAAGGAAAATATGCAAACCGAAATCGTTCGCCTGGAAAACGAACTTTTTGAAATTCGGGGTGAGACCCCTATCTTGAATCGTGAGCTCACGGCGAAAAAGGAGCAGCTGTCCGATGCGAAAGAAAAGCTTGCCCGCCTCCAGGGCGATCTTTCGGAGGTTAAAGGCCGATTCGCTGCATCGAAAGACGACGTCAAGGTACAGAATATAATTGAGGGCAGACTTGCCCGGGCACGACAGGCGCTGACCGAAGAAATGAAACGGCTTTTGAAAAGCCGACCCAAAAAGATTACCCGTTCGGTGGGGGGGATTCCGGTGGACAGCGAGTACATCGTCTTTATTATCGACACCTCGGGCAGCATGCAGCGGAATGCCTGGAGTCTGGTACAGAAAAAAATGCGGGAGACACTTGAAATCTACCCCAAAGTCAAAGGTATTCAAATCATGAACGATATGGGAAATTTCCTGTTTTCCCAATATGCCGGGAAATGGATACCGGACACTCCCGCCCGCCGAAGGGCTATCATCTCAGCCCTTGCTTCCTGGAGCGCTTTCAGCAACAGCAGCCCGGTGGAAGGCATCACCGCAGCGATCAATCTGTTCTATTCGGGAAATAAAAAAATAAGTCTCTATGTCTTTGGAGATGAATTCAGTGGTTCGTCAGTCCAACCGGTCATCAATGCGGTGGACCGAATCAACACAGCAGCAAAAGACGGATCTCGTCGCGTCCGGATCCATGCTGTGGGATTCCCGGTGGTCATGTAAAAAACGAACCAGCGCGGCAACACCGGCGAAAGATTTGCCACCCTGATGCGCGCTTTGTGCCAGAGAAACGGTGGTACCTTTGTGGGGCTGAACAGCACGAGACCTTGAACTGCAGCAGCGTCCACATTCCCTAAAGCGTTCTGTAGGGAATTCTCAATCTTTCAGACCACCTATCTCCCGGATATATTGACAATTATCCTGACTTTCTATAGGTAATATATTAGCAATTAGAGACCGAAACCTGTCTGTCATGATACAATTCAGCTATTGACTTTGCTCGCGGCGACCTTATTGTTTGTTCACTCCCAAAGCATTATCGTCGACCCCTAAGGGGATAAAAAAAGGAAAACATGCGATTTATCTTGTACAACATACGTTATGCAGCAGGTATTGGAAAAAAATTTCACCTTCCGCTACCTTACAGCGGCTATTTTAAGCACACCAACGGAAATTTAAAAAAAATAGTGGATTTCATCAAACCGATGAATCCGGATATTCTCGGATTGATCGAGGTGGACGCCGGATCTTTCCGCTCGGAAAAAAGCAACCAGGCGGAAGCTATCGCCCAGGAATTGAAACACTTTCATATTTATCAGTCAAAATATTCCACGGCTTCAATGGCCCAGAAAGTGCCGGTGTTGAACAAACAGGGCAATGCGATTCTCACCAACCAGAGGATTGTGTCTCAAAACTTTCATTATTTTCGCAATGGTGTCAAACGTCTTGTGATCGAACTCGAGTTGGAGGACTTTTCGATCTTTCTGGTGCATCTGTCTATCAAATTTCGCCACCGGCAGTATCAATTGCAGGACCTTCATAGCATGATTAAAAACCTAAAAAAACCGGTTATTGTTGCCGGTGATTTCAACGTGTTGTGGGGTGATCGGGAGCTCCAACTATTTCTTGCCGCTGCTCAGCTAAACAATGCCAACAGAAACGGGGAACCCTCCCATCCCAGCCGATCCCCGCGAAGAGAGCTCGATTTTATTTTTCATAGCCCGGAAATTCACGTCACCCATTTTCAAATACCACCGGTCAAATTCTCCGACCATACCCCGTTGGTATGTGATTTTGAGGTTGCAACAGCAACATAAGCAGCCAGCTTGGGTCAGCGGACACCGGACAAGGAACACAAAATAGAAGGGTTAGCCGAGCGCAATGGAGCACATAAGTCTCATAAGCTTTCTGATCATGGCTGCCCATCTATCCATCATCATCGGTTTGTCCATACGAGTCATTATGCGTCGTCGTCCTGTAGGTGTCTCACTGTCGTGGCTCATCCTCATCCTTATCCTTCCTTTTGCAGGCGCCATCCTGTATCTTCTCATCGGAGAGCAGCGCTTGGGAAGGCAACGTGCCGAGCGAGCCCGTGCACTACTGGGGCCGTATGAGACGTGGCTTCATTCGCTTCCTTCAGACACGTTGGTTGACTGGTCCAACCTTACGCCAACATGTCAGCCCATCAATCGGCTTGCTGAGTCGATCATGGGCATTCCGGCAAAATACGGGAACAAGCTCGACCTAATCGATGAGGCTGAATCGGTTCTTCGCTCGATAATTACGGACATTGATCGCGCCCAGCGTACCTGCCATTTGGAATTCTATATTTGGAATGAAGGCGGAACTGCGGACGAAGTGTGTGAAGCCCTTGTTCGGGCGGCGAAACGCGGTGTCATCTGTCGGATTCTGATTGATGCGGTGGGCAGCGCCAAGTTCCTGAAAAGCGGATTGGCTCGCCGTCTCCGGGAGAATGGGATCGAATTGGTCGCTGCACTTCCGGTGGGACTGCTCAGGATGGTCTTTGCGCGACTTGATCTGCGTATTCACCGAAAGATTGTCATTATTGATGGTGAAGTGGGTTATACCGGGAGCCTAAACCTGGTGGATCCACGGTATTTCAAACAGGAGGAGGGCGTTGGCCAGTGGGTTGACGCTATGGTGCGTTTGGAAGGACCTTCTGTTCAGTCCCTCGGTATAATTTTTTTATGGGACTGGGAAGTCGAGACAGGGCAAGGCATCGAAACGCTGAAAGACACCAGCGACCTCAAAGTAGTACCTTTGGTGGGGAAGGCCAGTGTTCAGGTGGTTCCATCGGGGCCGGAGGTCGGAAACAACCCCATTCACGAATTGCTAATCACCTCCGTCTACGCTGCCCGAAGGGAACTGATCATTACAACACCTTACTTCGTTCCAGACGACTCGTTACATACGGCCTTGCAATCGGCATCGCGACGGGGCGTCGACGTCACAATCATCTTGCCCGAAAAGGTCGATTCTGTGCTGGTGCGCTATGCGAGTCGATCGTATTTTGATGATATGCTCATGTCCGGCGTGCGGATTCTCAACTATAGGGGCGGACTGTTACATACCAAGAGCATCACTATCGATGGTGAAGTCGCTCTGTTCGGTACCGTTAACCTCGACATGCGGAGTTTTTGGCTGAACTTCGAGGTAACCCTTTTCGTATATGACGCTGACTTCGTGACACGACTTCGAAAACTCCAACAAAAATACCTCAAATCGTCGCAATCCATCGACTCAAAGCTTTGGCATACACGGTCGCGAGCGAATCGTTTCGTGGAAAACGCGGCACAGCTTCTGTCTCCGCTTCTTTGATTGGGTCGCAAATCAAAATTTAATGAAACTACCCGGTAAGGGGATGCAAAAGAAAATTATCTGCGGTTTGATATTCCTCATGCTTTTGGCGGTTCCTGTCCATGGCGAAAATGCAATGGACACCTTTAACCTGGGCGTAAAAAGTACCGTAACCCGTACGAAGATCAAATGTTTTACCAAAGCCCTGGAGTTGGGTCCAAATTTAGCGGAAGCATATCGTTTAAGCGGCAAATACGAGGAGGCCGCATCCGATTTTTCTCTCCCAATATTACCTCAAAATCGGGTGAAATCTGTCAAAGAAGGGCACACTTTTTGACAAAAATTGTCAAATCCTGTTAGCCTCCAATCTGTTCAATTAAGTTAACCTGCTGAAATATAATCAAAAACAAATTTTCGTTAGTGCCAAATTGTTATTTTGTATGATTTTTGCATGTCATAATTGAAATCATAAAAAAACACCTGAACATAAACTCGAATTGCTGTTTCTGTTCCATTCTCTTTTCTCTTAGCTTACACCTTACGCTATCTCTTTGTTTGGGTCTTTCACAAAATACCAGGAATGTAACCGTTAATTTGGCTATTTAGATCCAAAAAAAACTAAATGAAATCGCCGTGTGAAAACTTTTCCCAACGCAAACAGCGGAGCGTTTCGGCCCCGCAGAAACCTGGCGATTTTAAATAAATTGGATCTGTTACAAAAAGTCTAAGAAAAAATTTACCATTTATAAAAAAGGTAGTGTAAAAATATGAGCATTATCAATATTTTCAAGCCTAATATAGAAAGGTTGAAAAGCAAGAAAAAGGTCAATCATCTGATAAAGGCTTTACAATATAAGAACGATTGGGATGTTCGAATGTCGGCAGCAGCATCTCTCGGCGAAATAGGGTGGGAACCTAACGGCGAAGATGGAATTTATTATTTTATTGCATTAGGAGAATGGACTAAATTGATCAAAATAGGGGCGCCCTCAGTCGAACCTCTCGTCGCGGTTTTGCAGGATCATAATAGTTCTCCTTTGCACTGCGAAACTATTAAAGCACTAGGAGTAATAAAAGATAAACGGGCCGTGGAACCCTTACTAAATGTTTTGCGGGATAATAAAATACATCTTTGTGAAGAAGTGGTAAAAGCACTTGGTCAGATTGGAGACAAGACGGCTGTCAAGCCGTTAATTTCAATGTTGTGGAATAAAGATGGTATCCCCTTTCGTTGCGAAACGATCAAATCCTTAGGCTCAACGAAAGATAAACGAGCAGTTGAACCTTTAATAGATGTTTTGCAACAAGAAAGTCAAAAAGCCCACTTAGATACAAACATGAGTATTCTCCTGGAGGTCGTTATAGCATTGGGAAAAATAAAAGATGAAAGAGCTATAACACATTTAGTGTCTCTTTATAATGGTTACACAGACTACCTAAACAAGAAAATTCAAAATGCTTTATTTACAATCAACACTGAATGGTCGAAATTTTACTTAGCGATATTGAATTCTGATGAAAATAGATTGTTGGAAGTAGACAATGGATTCGATTTGGCTGTTGAAGCACTATACCACAAAAACAATTGGGTGCGCCGGCAGGCAATTTGGGCATTAATGATATTAAGAGATTATAGGGCCGTCGAGCAGATTAAAAAAGAGCTCAATGACATCGATTTAATTGTCGTCAGTTATGCAATATATGCTTTAGGAGAAATAGGGGATGCAAGAGCGATAACGCCTTTAATCGATATGTTACTCAATAAAGATTTTCCTTCATGCAATGACGGGAACGGTTCAACGTTTGCTGAACACCGGTGTAGCCCCCGTTCAGAGGCGGCTGTTGCATTGGGGAAAATAAAAGATAAACGTGCCTATGAACCGCTGATTGCGGTTTTTGAGGAAAACGGATGTGACTGTTTAATGGAAAAATCTGCTTGGGCACTTAGCCAGTTGGGTGATAGGAGCGCCATTCACGCACTTAAGTCGGCTAAAAATCATACAAACACTCCAAGGGGAGTAGAAAAGGCTATTGAAAAACTGGACAAAGTTAAACGTTATCCCAGATAAAATTTTCCAGAACCGGCATGTTAAAATAACCCGATGGGATAACGTTTTATAAACGGTGTTAACCTTGAGTTAATAACCGATGGAAGGGGGCGAGAGAAAATGTTCCGAAATTCGATAGGTGCAGTATCCACCCTCCTATTTTGCATGTTGGTTTTTGGAGCTTCAACAGCTACAGCTGGAGAACCGCAAGAAATTATCAATAAGAGAAACAGCGATACCGGCGGACCGTATTTTAACCTGACCAGCCAAGAAAAAGCCTCACCCATATTCTTTGGTGAAGAAATGCCGCCAGATGGAGGATCGATGTTTACGGATGAATATAGGAATCTTACGATACATTATGTTACACACCAAAAAACAACAGGAACCGGTCTGACCGTAATGGAATCATGTGCCGGGGGTTTTAAGGTTCCGTCTGATGAGAGGCCAGCGAAAGTTGCGTTGTTCTATGAAAAAGAATACGTCCATATTTTTGCCGAGGTTCGATCGAAGCCATATAAAGAAGAAAGTGGCAGGGACCCCAGATTCAAATTGTGGTATCAATACTCGGTTTTTGATGTCTGCAACGATACAGATTCTCCAGCTCCTGATTCCCCGGTTTATCCGGATTTCCCGGTTTATATAGACTCCCCTGATCCTTCCCTGCTGGTACGGGGACCGATCGATGTTCGAGATGTGTATGATGTCACCATCGAGGAATTTATAAGGTATGAAACCGAAACATCGAAAGGAAAAGAAAAAGTCCATACACCGGACGTAGCCAGCCTTTTCAAATGGTTAGGGTGGTTTTGTCAAGCAAACATTTTCGATGCCAATTCGGATGGAAACGTAGATGCGTATGGCTTTACATTTGTCAAAACATATTAAGAGCAAATGATCAACCCGGAACGTATTGAAACGGCTTCTATAAGTTTAACCTTGACGTCTGTGCCGACCAAGCCTTCATTCTCCTAAATCCAATCGAACGTATCGGGGTAAAATACTGGTCCAATGAAATGTTAAACCCGTTCGATTTACTGGTCATTTATCTAGGAAAACCCCTCAAATCCAAACATCCACGAAACACTTGTGCAAAAGAATATTATATCCCTAAAGCAGCACCATATGGGGCATCCTAAACTTTCACTTAATTAGGATCTCACTGTATTGTTCTGAACATGTGTAAAAATTTTCATATTTTTATGGAATTTACCCCACAATTTCAGATGTCTTTCCATCGATTAGAATGGCCGTTTATACAGTATCTTAGCTATAACTATCTGATAATAAATATAAAACAAGACGATGGATTGCAACTTTTTGATTCTGCATGATATTTGCATGCCAAGAAATAGAAAAACCTTCAATTTCAATTCCAACATAAATCCAAATCGGTTTCCGGAATCAAGAAATGAACAATAACTCATTAAGAAAAATTAGAGAATCCCTTATGATTAGTAAGGCTGAACTGGCCAGAAAGGCTAACATATCCCCGATTACCATTACACGGATTGAAAATGGAATGTCTTGCAGGATGGAAACAAAACGAAAGGTTATTTTGGCCTTGGGGTATGAAATTTCAGATAAGAACCGGGTGTTTAGGGATTAGGCAAACCTACGGTATCAAATCCATTTTTTTTATAAAATTCGATACAGCCATCACCTGAAATTGTTTGATGATTTTGAGGGAAGTTCTGTACATGGATTGGTCAGCACGCCGATTGAGCACGGTACGAGTTTCTATCGAATTGTCTGGGAAAATGAACCTAATATAGCAACAAATTAAGCGCGGTAGTGCGGATCATTTTTATGGATTTGCAGACACACATACCAATTTCGATATGATATAGATATGTACTTATCTCACTATAATCTGCTGAAAAAGCCATTTCAGTTAACCACAGATCCAAGATTCCTTTGGCTCGGCGAGAAGCACAAGGAAGCCTTGGCAACTCTAAAGTATGGTGTCGTCGATCAGAAGGGATTTCTGCTTGTTACCGGAGATGTAGGTACTGGTAAAACAACATTGATTAATGCATTATTAGAGAGTCTCGAAGACGATACGTATGTTGCAAACATAAGCAATCCTTGGTTAAATCTCATCGATTTCTTTAATTTTATTGCGATATCGTTTAATATTCCCAAAAAATTTGACAACAAAGTAGATTTTCTTGTTCATTTCAGCCGTTTTTTAAAGAAAGCATATTCGGAGAATAAAAATGTTCTGCTCATTATCGATGAAGCTCATAGCTTGTCAAAAGAACTTCTTGAAAATATTCGGCTGTTGTCAAATATAGAGCTTCCAGAGGAAAAACTAATCAATATATTCTTTGTGGGCCAAAACGAAATAAATCAAACTTTGGCCTCACAGGAATGCCGTGCCCTTCGTCAAAGAATCATGTTGACTTACCAAATCAAGCCGTTGTCAGAAATTGAAACATTTGAATACATAAAATGCCGATTGAAAGTTGCCGGGACTGAGGTAAAACTCTTCAGTCGAAAAGCAATCCAAGAAATATATGATTTTTCTCATGGATATCCTCGACTTATAAACACAATATGTGACCATGCTCTTTTAACCGGTTATGCGCGTGATTTGAAGAAGATTCCACCGGATGTCATCAAGGAATGCGCTCAAGAGCTCAGTCTTCCCGGTGAAACCCCAAAGAACATACGTTCAAGTTTGTCTGGGCAGCATTACAGCGAGGGTGTGTCCCATTTTGTTAGGGAGCCTTTTGGAAATGAGATCGGCATGGCGATGGGGGACCCTAAAGAAGTAAAGACCCCGGCCGCCGCTTTTTCTCAAACAAAAAATGGCAAAAAAAGTAAGAAATTAGAGGAAGAAGTCAAGGGCAATGGGGCCAAAGTTTCCAGAAAGTTTGCTGCGATACCTAGGCTAAAAAGACCATTTCTCTGGGGTTCGGCCGTAACGGTGGCGGTCATCTTCATGCTCCTAACGGTTCTATCCAACAAAGTGATATCCTCAAAAAGAGATCGACAGAAACCATCAACTCCCGTAATCGCTGCCCCTTCATCACCTTCGAGTGAAACAGGAAACCATTTTATCTCGTCGACTTTCCTTGATAGGGGCAAAACAGCAACAGGTAATCCCATCGAGGATACAACCGGCAGTGAATCGAAGACGTCGAAACTGACTGAGCTGGCGCTTGCCAAAAAGGAACTAAACAACAAGAATTATGTTCGAGCAGTGGCATCGTTTGAAGATATCATCGCCCGAAATCCTTCAAATATGACGGAAGTTAAAGCGTATTATTCACAAGCCTTGCGAGGGCAGGCCGGTAAGCACATGGGCAAACGTCCCAATAAGGCGGAAATATTACTCCAGAAAGCACTTGAAGCTGATCCTCAAAACGCCCAAGCACACTTTGATTTGGGAAAGCTCTATACCCGATCGAAAGACTACGCAAAAGCCATCAAAAGCTACCAAAAGGCAGCAGCCCTCAACTACCGTACTTCGGACGCATTTTTTAATCTCGGCTTTATCTATGCGGCAAAAGAGGATTATATGAATGCTGAAAAAATGTTTCTTCTCGTTGAAGAGTCGAGGCCAAAATACCTCGACAAGGCCCTTTTTAACCTGGCGGTGGTCCAACAAAAACAAGGAAGGAAAAAACAATGCATTGAGAATCTTGAAAAAGCCCTGATGGTCAACCCGAAAAATCAACGGGTACGAACATATCTTAACCATATTAAAAGCAACTGAGAAAGGGGGGTGAATGTCTACTGTATGCCGGACAATGGCTCGCAGTTTACTGGTTCTAATCTTGATTTGTGTGTTAAGCTGCAGTACTTCCCCAAAAAGGCACTCCCAGCCGAAATTTAAAGAGCTTCCAGTTCCGGTGACGGTCGAGCCTGAAGCAGCGGCTGCCGTGCCGGAGGCGTCCGCTCCGAAGAAGGTCAAGCCCAAAACGTCCGCTATAGTGCCGGAGACGCCTTCGAAACTTGAGCCCCCATCCCCCACATCAGAACCCCGCTTCTATATACACAGGGTTCGCTGGCCAGGGGAAACGCTTTCCATCATTGCAAAATGGTACACTGGCCGCTTGAAAAATTGGAAGGTCCTATCCAACGCAAACCCAACGCTCGATCTAAACCGAATTGTTATCGGCGCTAATATCTTTATTCCTGAAGACCTATTGAAATCTCACAAGCCCATGCCGTTTTCCTTCCTCTCCTCCTCAGTCCCCAGAAAACGTGTCCAGACCGTTACTTCCCAAAAGCCATCGACAGCATCCGGTACAGCGGAGTTGTTCGGGCCTATTGAAAAAGATCAGCCATCCATAGAATCCGGTATGGTCGAAATGTTTGGCCCCATAGAAAATGAGCAGGCTTCAATAGATCCCGAGGCGATGGAGCTGTTCAAGCCCCCAGAGTAGATCAGAATATGGCCATTATGGTGATTGAAGACAAGGGGTAGATTTGATCGTCAATTAAATCGATACCTGAACAAATGCTACGAGGAGACCGCCGACTCGCCCCTGGCGGCAATCGACTGCTTCGGGAGACTGAATGATGTTAAAATCAAGCGCTATTTCGAACTCGGCTGCGAGGTGAAGGGTTTGGGCCGGGGCCATGTCAAAGGGATCAAAGATCATGTGAGAGGCGAAAGAGAAGAAATGCTGCTGGCATTAAGCGCCAAGCTCACATCGGATGGGTCATCGTGAAAGCACCGGGTATTGTCCTCGTGCGGATGCATACAGACTAACCGTGAATTTTCTTCAACAGCCACGCCATATTTTCGCCGAGAGCTTTCATGGTAAGGAGACCTTCTTCGTCTTTTTCCACATCGCCCTTGTCTTTGCCAAAACCCATGTTCCAATAGGTGGAGCCCGGAACAATCATCTGCCCGATAAAAAAGAAATGGTTTATGGCGTTGAATGCATGGATGCTTCCGCCGCGGCGAACGGCAACGACGGCAGCACCAACTTTGCGTTTAAACATTCCTTCATTGGCGATGCTCGTCATTCCTGATCGATCGATGAGTGCCTTAAGCTCCGTGGAAACGTTCGCGAAATATGTTGGAGAGGCAAGGATTATACCGTCGGCTTCGATCATTTTTTCAATACACGAATTTAATACATCATGGGTCACTGAACATCGTTGATCTTTATTTTCAAAGCACTTATAACAGGCGATACACCCGCGTATCTTCTTGCCGGCAAACTGCATCAGTTCAGTCTCTATCCCTTCTTTTTCAAGCTCCCGGAACACATGGTTAACGAGTATCGCTGTATTCCCATTTTTTCTTGCACTTCCATTAAAGGCTACGACTTTCATTTCCCCTCCTTGATCATCTCTAAATATGTTGGCGTAACGTCGTTCGTCGTCCGGTTTTTGCCGAAAAACATTGGGGTTGGCCCCCGCCTTCCAGTAAAAATAATTTAGAATGATACGTCCTATCATGTCAAACTCTAATTAGGGTCCATCCATAAATGGCCTATTTTCCGCCGAACAGTGTTATCCGCAGGTTTCCGGCTGCGGCGTACGCCCCGTACCACTCACTGCAAACCCTTGTGCGGTCTTGCTCGACGAAAAAATTACTCATTTCTGAATTGGATACGCCATTGTGCCTCAAAGATTCGTGGACGGGCACTAATTAAGGGAAAGTTGAGGGCGTCCCTCCTGTGATATCGGTGTTGAATTTCATTGGGAAAGCATTTCACCGGCAGGCGGATTCAACCATAACGGGACTTGGGGTTCCTTGGACACGGCCCCAAGGGCGAAGTTGTCGTCCGCTGCTCTTTTGGGCGCACACGCCATTTCCCTTGACAATGGGTCCTGGTTTGATTACGATTTCAAAATTAAAACAATTAAATATAATATGATAACAGTAGGATATGAGAATATTTTCCAAAAATACCTGGGAAATAAAGGGGTTGTCTTACAGATGATTTCAAATTCGTTTGCGCTTGCTTAGGGGATGAGTCCGGCAATCCGCAAGCAGTGATCGGAGACTCTTGGATGAAAAGTGTATTGAAAGCAGAACCTCACGGCGGTTCATTAATCAATCTTATGGTGGATGAAGAGCGGGCTGCAATGCTCAAGGATATCGCCCTGAACCTGCCGGACATTACCCTGAATGACCGACAGCTTTGTGATCTCGAACTTTTGACAAACGGAGCCTTTTCACCCCTTGACGGTTTTATGTCCCGGGCGGACTACGAATCCGTCCTCGACCGCATGCGCCTTCAAAATGGTGTCCTCTGGCCCATGCCGATATGCTTAAGCATATCCGATACCAAGGCCCGGACCCTGGAAGCCGGCCAGTCGGTCACCTTAAGGG
The DNA here is from genome assembly GCA_012974475.1 of Desulfobacterales bacterium. GTDB lineage: Bacteria > Desulfobacterota > Desulfobacteria > Desulfobacterales > UBA11574 > JAAXQD01. The sequence continues at coordinate 2,566 of JAAXQD010000054.1, read as the reverse complement.
ATCACGAAGGATTTTTGCTGGCCATTATGCACATTGAGGATATGTGGCCTGTAGATCGAGAGAAAGAAGCAACTCTGGTATACGGTACCACCGACACTGCCCACCAGGGAGTTAAGTATCTGTCCAATACCGAGGGGGATTATTACATCGGGGGCAAACTCGAGGTTCTAAGTCTTCCGCTGCATTCTGACTTTAAACAGCTTCGCATGACGCCCCAGGAGATCCGAAATATTTATAATAAGCTCGGATGGCGCCGGGTTGTGGGATTTCAAACCCGGAATCCTATCCAGCGCCCTCAGTTTGAAATGACGGTCCGGGCCATGCGTCGGGCCAAGGCCAATCTGCTGCTGCTTCCTGTTACAGGCATGACAAAACCCGGCGACTTTGATCACTACACCAGGGTTCGGTGTTATCGGGCGATGACCCGACACTACCCGCCCGATTCTTTTGTGCTCAATTTGCTGCCCTTTTCCATGCGCCTGGCCGGACCCAGAGACGCACTTTTACATACCATCGTTGCTAAAAACTACGGCTGCACCCATTTTATTGTCGGAAGTGATCACGCAAGCCCGGGAAAAGATGTTGCCGGGAAATTTTTCTACCCAAGCCATGCAGCTCATAGGATGACTGAAGAGCATTGCAGCGAAATCGATATGAATATTATACCGTTTGAAGAGCTGGTCTATTTGCCTTTTGAAGATGAATACCGTTCTGCAGATCAGATTCCCGAGGGCGTACAGTATATTTCTTTTTCGAGTTCTGATATTCGCGAACGGATCAGAACCGGGCGAAGCATACCGGAATGGGCAACGTTTCCCGAGGTTGAGGCGGAATTAAAAAAAGCATATCCGCCTCCTGACAAACAGGGCTTTACAATATTTCTGACCGGACTTTCAGGTGCCGGGAAATCGACCATTGCCAAGGTACTGTATGCGCGCTTTCTGGAAATAGGCGATCGACCGGTTACCCTGCTGGACGGCGATATTGTACGGCGGAATCTGTCGAGCCAGCTGAGTTTCTCAAAAGAACACAGAGATATCAATGTTCGACGCATCGGCTTTGTTTCCAGTGAAATCACCAAAAATCGAGGCATCGCCATTTGTGCTCCCATAGCACCCTATAATGCCACTCGATTGGAAATCCGGAACAACATCGAAACTTACGGCGGGTTTTTTGAGATTCACGTATCCACGCCGCTGGAAGTATGTGAAAAAAGAGATCGTAAAGGGATGTATGCCAAGGCCCGGGCGGGCTTGATAAAGGGATTTACCGGCGTCGATGACCCCTATGAAATTCCAGAGTCACCGGAACTGAGAATCGACACCACCGATCTGGCACCGGATGAGGCTGCACAGGAAATTCTGCTTCTTCTAGGAGAGAAAGGATACATTTAACTAGTGTCCATCCATAAACGGCATCTTTCGGCCCAGGGCTGCGTTCTCGCTTTTCTGCAATCCTCGGAATAGCGTGCTATGCCTGCGGTTGCAGAAAACGCTCGGGCCTTGCCCTGAACCAAAATCTACCATTTCTGGAGGGACACTAACTAAAATTAAAATGAATCAATTAACGTATCACTTGTTGATGGCATTATTGGCTGCAAAGGATGCCGGCAGGGCTATTCTCGATGTATATCGTCAGGATTTTGACATCTCCTATAAAGACGATCATTCACCACTCACCCTAGCGGATCAGCGCTCCCATAACATCATTGTTTCTCATCTGTCAGACGTTTCCGGGGAGCGCCTTCCGATTTTGAGTGAGGAAGGGCGAAGCATCTCTTATCAGCAGAGACGCCGGTGGAAATATTTCTGGATGGCCGATCCTTTGGACGGCACCAAGGAATTTATTAAAAAAAACGATGAGTTTACGGTGAATATCGCCCAGATACATCAAAACAGGCCGATCCTTGGGGTGATTTATGTTCCGGTTAAGGATGTTTTTTATTTTGCAGGTGATGGACTGGGCGCATACCGGATGGATAACAGTGACATTTTAGCGATAGGCAACAACAGACCCGTTAAAAATGATTCAGCCCGCGTTTTGGAGACGATCCTGGCACGCTCCATTAAACTGCCGGATGATAACCATCGTTTTGAAAAAAAAGATTCACAAATAACCATCGTGGGCAGTCGTTCTCATGCCACAAAGGAACTCGAAGCTTTTATTGAAAACATGCGAAAGAAACATGAACAGGTGGAGTTCATATCTGCCGGCAGTTCTTTAAAGCTATGCCTGGTGGCTGAAGGGAGGGCAGATATTTATCCGAGGCTGGGACCCACTATGGAGTGGGATACGGCTGCCGGTCAGGTTATTGTGGAACAGGCTCGGGGGAGCGTCCTGAACTATGAGATGGATGAACCCCTGCGGTACAATAAAAAAAACCTGCTGAATCCTTGGTTTATCGCCAGTATCAATGATCCACTGTAAATTTTCAATCAATCGTTCACAATCGGATCGCAAGGATAAAAAAAAGGTTACGGCATGAACCCTAACCTCTTGATTTCATTGGTAGGCGGTACTGGGATTGAACCAGTGACTTCTACCGTGTGAAGGTAGCACTCTCCCG
>JAAXQD010000053.1 GCA_012974475.1 Desulfobacterales bacterium | reverse complement strand
CGTCCGACATACGGCTTGTAACTTTTTACGGAAAAACTGCCAAAACCCCTAATTTCAACCCGATCACCTGTTGACAACGTTTCTTTTAATGCGTCGAAAAACGTGTCAACAACTTTTCCAGCGTCTTTTCTGCTAAGCGCCACTTTATCCTTGAGCAAATTAATCAAATCGGATCTGTTCATAAAAACTCCTTATGGAAAGATAAAACATCCAATCATATCATTTTCAATGACTTCAGGCTTCTGAAGGAAATTCATTATTTATATAGAGCATTATTCACTTTTAAGTCAAGTACTTTTTCCCATACTCAAAACAGCATGTTATTCCAGGTTTTCCAATGAGGCATCACCGAGTGTCGCGATTTCTTCGGGTGTTGGAAGGTCTTTTAAATCTTTAAGATCAAATGTCTCTAAAAATTGTTTCGTGGTGGCATAAATAATCGGTCTGCCGGGGATTTCCTTTCTCCCCAGGATCCGTATCAGTTTCCGTTCAAACAGCATTCGGAGGATACCGCCACAGTTGACGCCACGGATGTGTTCTATATCGCTGCGTATGGTCGGCTGTTTGTAAGCGATGATCGCCAGTGTTTCAAGGGCGGCCTTGCTCAAGCGCAGCGGTTTGGGCTGGAGTAAACGTTTAATCCATTCCCTATATTCTGGACGGGTACAGATCTGGTATCCGCCGGCGACTTCCCGCAAGAGGAAACCGCCCTTTCGAGCTTCATATTCAGCTGAAAGCTCGGTGAGAGCAGTTTGTATCTCTTTTCTTCCTGGCTCAATGAGAATGTTCTTGATACGGTCGATTGTTAAGGGTTCCTCTGTCACCAGGAGGAGGCTTTCGATGATGTTCTTTATATCTTCCATCACAAGTAAAAAAGTCTGATAATTCCGGTCCGTGTATTCTGGAGAATACGGACCAAGGAGAGTCTCACCATTTCAAGAATCGCAAGAAATGTCACTATAACTTCGCTTTGCTCAGCATTTTCGGGAAAAAGTTCGTTAAAAGTTGTCGATCCCCGGGTTTCAAAAATATCTACGATCTGAGCGATTTTGTCCCTAACAGAAATCCTATCGGCGGTGATGTCTACCCGCTCGTGTGGGGATATATTTTCAAGTATTTTTTGAAATGCATCGATAAGTTCAAATAGCCCGACCTTTATGATTTCACCTTCATGATCCATCAGATGATTTTCCGGTCTCGGATTTCTGACAAAAGTGTCTTCTCCCAAAAGGATTCTGGTGGCCAGTTTTTCGGCTGCTGATTTCATCAGCAAATACTCTTCTATGGGTTTGACGAGTTCCAGGCGAGGATCTTCATCATCATCTTCATCATGGGAAGGGAGAAGCATCCTGGATTTAACCTTCGTCAGAGTGGATGCCATCACAATAAAATCTCCGGCAATATCGATGTTCATTATCTTCATCCATTCGATGTATTCAAGATACTGTTTGGTTATCAAGGCAATGGGAATATCATAGATGTCCACTTCATGCTTTTTGATAAGGTGAACCAGAAGGTCCATGGGACCTTCGAAGATATCGTCGATTTGTACCTTATAGATGTCCTCTTGCATCGGGTTAAATCGTTTCCAACAAGATTTTCAGTATGTGAAATTTCGATGTTTTGAACGGGTTATACGTTAAATCTACAATTGTCGGTTTCGCTGTATCAGCTTTCTTTTTAAAAATTTTCAAGCAGTTTTTAGGTTATATTTTTATGGCCCCTCTAACCTCCGCCATGGTCTGCTTGGCAACTCGCCGGGCTTTTTCACATCCGTCCGCGATGATATCGTCTACGAGGCCCGGATGTGCTTCGTAATATTCTCTTTTTTCGCGCAAGGGCTCAAGGGCTTTGGTGAGATTTTGAGCCATTATCTGCTTGCATTCCACACACCCGATTTCAGCGTTTCGGCATTCTCGGTTTATTCTTTCGATGGTTTGGCCGTCGCTATAGAGCTTATGAAATTCAAAAACATTGCATACATCGGGATTTCCGGGGTCGCTTTTCCTAGCCCTCTGGATATCTGTCAACATTTTGGCGACTTTGGCGGTTATTTCATCGGGACTGTCCGATAGAAAAATCGCATTGTTATAACTTTTGCTCATTTTACGACGGTCTAGACCGAGAATTTTTGAGGTATCGGTTAAAAGCGACTCCGGCTCCGGGAAGATATCACCATAGAAATAATTGAATCTTCTTGCTATTTCGCGCGTAATTTCAACATGTGGGACTTGGTCGACACCGACTGGGACACCATAGGCCTTGTACATAATAATATCCGCTGCCTGGAGGACTGGATAGCCAAGGAACCCAAATGTGGAAAGGTCCTTGTTGCTGAGCTGGGTAATCTGATCTTTATAGGTGGGATTTCGCTCCAGCCACGGAACCGGTGTTATCATGGAAAGGATTAGAAACAGTTCGGCATGTTCTTTGACGTGTGATTGGACAAAAAGCGTGCTTTTTTCAGGCGATAGACCCGCACTCAGCCAGTCAACGATCATTTTCCGAACATATTCCGAAATCCGGCCGGTACCTTCATAATCACTGGTGAGGGCATGCCAGTCGGCGATGAAGAAAAAACAATCGTACGTTTCTTGCATTTCGACCCAGTTTGCAAGTGCGCCGTGCAAATTGCCAAGGTGAAGTGGTCCGGTAGGGCGCATTCCGCTTAATATCCGTTTCTTTTCCGTCATATAAATTCTCCTGTACTGCAGTGAAATAATCTGTTCACTTTAATTTCAAATGCCTGTTTCCCAAGTCCGTTTCTCTTAAGTCCGGATCATTGTTCGACGGGTTTTTTTTGTTTTATTGCTATCTTCCAAGTAGAATGTTGAACATCGGGGTTAAAAAAAACGATATTAACCTATCCAGAAGATTTGTTAGAAGCAAGAAAATAATGATGATCATACCGAATCGTTCAATACGAACAAGTTGCACCCTTAAAGCTGGCGGCAGGCACATGGCAAGTATTTTGCTTCCGTCAAGGGGGGGGATCGGGATTAGATTGAATATGCCGAGGACCAAATTAATGACCACACTATAAAAAAGCATATGATAAAGATCCATGATCAAAGGCTTGAAGGTGGAAGGATACCATACCCATTGAAAATGGACCAATGTTTGAAATAGAACTCCCGATAAAATCGCAAGGATGAAATTGGCCAGAACACCCGCCGATGCAACATAAATGGTACCCTTTCGAATGTCACGGAAATTGGAAAAATTCACCGGCACCGGTTTGGCATAACCAAAAATTACCGGAGAGCCGGTTAATTTCAAAATGAGCGGCAGGATCAGCGATCCAAAAAAATCAAGATGTTTTATTGGATTGAGTGTCAACCTGCCGGCCAGTCGGGCAGTATCGTCTCCCATTCGAAGTGCCACATAGCCGTGAGCCACTTCGTGAACAGTTACGGAGAATAGGAGCGGAACGATCATTACCACGATTTGATTCAGATTTAAATTATCGAACATAATTTCTCACAAAAGACAGTTCATCAGTGCGGGTTTTAAGACGACCGTTTAATTTGGCCTCAAGGACAGCCTCCAGGATTTCGCGGTAAATCGGTCCGGGTTCAAGACCCATTTTTTTCAGGTCTCCGCCTTTAATAGACGTATGGATATGCCTCAGATTCGTAAAATAATTGGAGATGGATCGCTTTGCCATTTCATTTTTCGTGGCGGCCATCATATATAGGATCAACTCGATCTTAAAAACGGAAAGCCGCTGGTAAATTGCACTGTTTTTTGCAGAGAGATTTCGTTCCAACCAAGAGATGCAATTGTCAGCTTCAAAGCGTTCTTTGCAGAAGATGGGCCTGTAACGAGGGGCTATTTCAATCCTCTGGCAAATTTCGCTGGTCGTTTTTTTGTCGCAGAATCTAATAAGTACCAGAAAATATAACGCCCATTTCATATAGGGTTCTTCCAGAAAGAGCAAATCATGCCAGGACAACACTTTTTTTACCGAATTAAACAGTGAAATCATTTCTTGGTTCAAGACTATGGAAGGGTGGATTACACTCAGAAGATTATATTCATTCAGCCGTGTTGTGGCGGCTAAAGGATTTTCTTCTTCAAGAATATGGCGGAGCTCGGCAAATACCCTCCTCCCGCTAAGGTTTTTAAAAAAGTCCATTTTAACTGCGTTTTCAATCAGACCTGAAGTCAGTTTGCCGATGGAAAAATCGAAACGTTGTTCGAATCTGATGGCACGGAAAACCCGGGTTGGATCCTCAACAAAACTTAGATTGTGCAATACTCTGATGACTTTCTCTTTGAGATCCTTCCGGGCTGAAAAAAAATCTATCAATACCCCGAACCGGCCGGGGTTGAGCTGGATGGACAAGGTATTTACAGTGAAGTCTCGACGAAAAAGGTCAAGTTTAATGGAACTCATTTCCACCGTAGGAAGGGCCGCCGGAAACTTGTAGTATTCCATTCTGGCAGAGGCCACATCGATTTTAAAACCGTCTGGAAAAATAATTACAGCAGTACCGAACTTTTCATAGGAATGAATACGAGCATCCACGGTTTGCAAATAGTTTTTCGCAAATTCGATACCATCGCCTTCAATAACAATATCTATGTCTTCATTGTTCCGATATAGAAACAGATCACGTACGAATCCACCAACGACATACGCGCCACAACCAATCTCCTCGGCCTTCTCCCCAATGGTTTGGAGGATATCTATAATGCGAGGAGATAGGCGTTCTTTCATGAATTTAACGATGTTTCTGGTTCTTGCGTGGCTGTGTCCCTTCATGAAATCGGGTGAACCTGGATCCGTATGTTGGGATTGCTGCACCATGATATTGAGTAGATCGGTACGGGTAATCACTCCGATAATCGTATCATCATCGATGACAGGCAGGAGGCGCTGTTTATTTTCGATAATTTTTTCTCGTATCTCCTGAAGCTCGGAATTGCGTTCTACGGATGCAAGTTCGGTTGTCATATACTCTTTTACCGGGATGTGATCAAGTCCGTGAAACATCGCCTTTTCAATAATCTGGCGTGTTATAAAACCCACGAGGTTTTTCTTCCCGTCGCTTGTCTGGGTAACCAGAAGCGCGTTGATATTATACCGTGTTAGAAGATCGCCTGCATCTTTACAAGATATATCCGCATCGGCCGTAATGGCCGGGGATGACATTAGGTCTTTTGCCCGGTTTCGAGATTTCACTTTTTTATAAAGAATCTCCAGCAGTTCGTACTCAATCTGAGCTATCGTTTTACTCCGGATGGTAGCGGCAGCCGCAAATGTATGCCCTCCACCGCCAAGGGGAGTGAGCAGCGCTCCCACATCGACTTCCGGCATTCTGCTTCTGGCGACAATATAAACTTTGTCCCCCATGAGGGCAATGGCAAAAATTGCATCAAGGTTTTCCATTTTAACCATTTTGTGAACCAGAAAAGCGAAATCAGAAACATAGTTGCCAGTGGTTACACTGGTAATTACAATTTCAATGCCGTTAATGTTATATCGGGTTGCGGCTTGAATCATGTCATTCAAAAGCCCGATCTGTTCCGGACTGATCTCTCTGGAGATTAAATTCGAAACGACATTTAAATTAGCTCCTTTTGATAGTAAAAACGCTGCTGCAGTAAAATCTTTTTCGGTGGTGGAGGGAAATGTAAAGGAGCCGGTATCTTCATATATCCCCAGACACATGATGGTCGCCTCATCCGGTGAAATATCGATCTCTTTTTTTTTAATGAGTTCAGTCAGTATGGTGACGGTGGCGCCGGTTAAATAATGAACCTCGTGATGCCCTTTGATATCATTGGCCATGGGGGGGTGGTGATCGTAGATATGAATATCGACATCGGGCCTGTCCAATACTGCAGAAAGATTTCCGATTCGGTTTGCCTGCCGAGTATCCACCAGAACCAGTCGTTTAATATCTTCGATGTCGACATCTTTAACGTCGGCGATGTTAAAGAGGTAAACCATCGATTTAATGAAGAAATTTCTCAAGTTTTTTTCTTGAGAACCGGGGAAAACCGCTATAGAGTCGGGGTATAATTTCTGGGCTGCCAGCATGGAAGCCAGAGCATCAAAGTCGGCATTGATATGGGTTGTAATGATGGTAAGATCGTTTTTTTGATGTGCTTTGGTTTTCACCACCATATTGGGCTTTCGGATTTTATTCCCTAAAATTTATAACGAGTTCATCAAAATGTTACGTTTCTTCCAACACTAAACATATGCATATATGGGTAAGTTTATCAAGCTGTATAATATCTGGTTTTGCAATAAACTCCGCAAATCTGTTGTTGTTTTGCTTTGTTTATGATAGGACCTAATCGACAAATCCCCTATCTATCAACCCGTATCGTTGATGATATTTTTTGACAGGAACTCTCTGTAACCTTAGTAGTTTCAGTTTCGATATACGCTTCGTATTGTCTCCAGCTAAAGGAGGAACAGTTATGCCGGTTTATTTGTGGAGAGGAAAAGACAGACATAATAAGAAAAAAAAGGGTGAAATGGAAGCGCCCACCGAAGAAGCTGTAAATTCGGAGCTGATCCGGCGTAAGATTACCTCAACCAAGATCAAATTGAAACCCAAGGACATTTTTGAAAATGTTGCTTTTATGCAACCTAAAGTCAAACAGGCCGATATCATCATTTTCTGCCGCCAGTTTTCCACCATGATCGATGCCGGGCTTCCCATCATTCAATGCCTTGATATTCTGTACAGCCAGAATGAAAACAAAACATTTAAACAGATGCTCAAAGAAATAAAAGGAAATGTAGAAAGCGGGCAGACCTTTGCAGAAGCGCTAAAAAAGTATCCCAAACAATTTGATAATCTTTTTGTAAATATGATCGCAGCCGGTGAAGCCGGGGGTATCCTTGACACGATTTTAAGAAGGTTGTCGGCGTATATGGAGAAAGCCGCCAAACTTAAAGCTAAAATAAAAGGGGGCATGACGTATCCCATTGTCACCATCATTATTGCAATTATTGTTATTGCCATCATCATGGTCTTTGTTATCCCCGTATTTGAAGAAATGTTCGAGGGTATGGGAGGTGCCCTTCCGGTTCCCACTCAAATTGTTGTCAACATGAGCCGCTTTATTAAATCCAACATCCTATATATTATCGGTCTCATTGGCGCATTGATCTTTGCAATACGGCATTTTTATAAAACCGAAAAAGGACAGACCTTGATGGATGACCTTTTCCTCAGGATTCCGTTGTTCGGACCACTCATCCGCAAAGCCGCTGTCTCCAAATTTACGCGCACCATGGGAACCATGCTCGGCAGTGGCGTTGCGATTTTAGATGCACTTGAAATCGTTGCTAAAACAGCAGGAAACAAAACCATTGAAAAAGCGGTGTACGAGACCCGGTCTGCCATTGCGGAAGGCCGTACAATGTCTGATCCACTGTCTGAAAGCGGAGTTTTTCCGTCGATGGTATGTCAAATGATCGCAGTGGGTGAATCCACCGGGGCCCTCGATTCAATGTTAACAAAAATTGCCGACTTTTACGACGAAGAAGTCGATCAGGCCGTGGAGAACATGACTGCGTTAATAGAGCCGTTTATGCTTGTATTTTTGGGTGTGGTCATCGGCGGCCTTGTGGTCTCTATGTACCTGCCGATCTTCCAAATGGCATCAGCGCTGGAATGATAACGCGTTTAGAATATTCTGATAATTATGTGGAAACTTACCATAAAATCCGAAGATGATTTGTCTCATAAACTTAAATGGCTAATCTTCTTCCGAATCCTATTTGCTTCGTTAATGCTGGGCTCCGCTGTTGTTGTTCAAGTCGGTGAAAGCCCGTTCCCTTTGACCAAATCGTTGATTGTTCTTTACGGGGTCATCGTCGGAATATTTTTGCTCTCAGTTTATTATGCCTTAATTTTTCGGTATAAAAAACTTAATCTACTTTTCCCGTATATTCAGATCGGAATCGATACATTTATTGTCACGGTCATCATTTTTATTACCGGTAGTTTCACAAGCGTTTTTTCTTTTCTATATCTGGTCGTCATTATCTATTCGAGTATGATCATTTTTAGAAAAGGGAGCATGGTCATGGCGATGCTTTGCAGCATTCAGTACGGCATTCTGGTCGATCTCGAATATTACGGTGTTATTAACCCTTTTTTTATAAAAGGGAGCAGCAACATCGGCGATTATGCCTGGAACATCGTGCTTTTCAAGGTCGTGATTACCATGTCAGCGTGTTTTGCGGTGGCTTTTTTGAGCGGGTTGCTGTCGGAGCAGGTAAGAAGGACCGAAAAAGAGCTTTCGGTCATGGAGGATCGTGTAAAACGCGTCGAAAAGATGGCCTATATGGGTGAAATGGCCGCCGGTATCACCCATGAAATCAAGAACCCACTGGCCTCTCTGGCGGGATCGATTCAGATTTTAAGAAAAGAAATTCCCTATGATCCTGAACATGACAAGTTAATGCAGATAGTTCTGCGTGAAACAGACCGATTAAATACGCTGGTCAGTAATTTTCTTTTGTTCGCAAAACCGCCGGTGGGAAAAATCGAGAAAATTGAGCTTGAAAACGCTTTGAAAGAGACGCTCAATCTTTTTGAAAAAAACCAAGCGACCAGCAACAGGGTTTCGATCACCATCGATCTGTTCCCCAATATCTGGGTTGAAATGGATCCGGTGCATCTGCGTCAGGTGATGTGGAATCTTCTTTTAAATGCAGCCGAGGCGATTGAGGGTGAGGGCTTAATCAAAGTTAAAACTTATCTGGCGAAGCCCAATTATGCATGTGTTGAAGTTAGCGACAATGGCATGGGCATGACAACGAACCTAATACAATCGATTTTTGACCCTTTTTTTACCACAAAACCAAGCGGGACAGGGCTTGGGCTCTCCATCGTTCATAGCATACTCGAGTCTTACAATACCTGGCTTGATGTGGTGACCAAGGTCGGTGAGGGGACAAAATTTACTTGGAAATTAAATCGGATAGATACGACAACTTAATCTTGACACTTATTTGCAAATGGGTTAGCCAATCAAGTTTAACTTTTCAAAAGGGAATCGGAAATGGATCATGAACAAAGAAACCATTAACCCAATGCCCAATAACCTATAATCCACAACCTATTTTTATGATGTCTTTTGAGTATTTCATTGGCGGGCGCTATCTCAGAGCCAAACAAAAAGAAACGTTTATCTCACTCATAACCATACTCTCCATTGCCGGGGTGACGGTGGGAGTTATGGCGTTGATCGTTGTTATTGCTGTAATGGCAGGCTTTGAGTCTGATCTCAAGGCGCGTATTCTCGGGGTAGAATCCCATGTAGTGCTTATGCGCCACGGCGGTTCCTTCACCGACTATCGCAAGATATCTAAACAGATCGATACTCTGGACGGCGTAACGGCTGCCACACCGTTTATATACACTCAAATCATGCTGCGATCCCCATCCGGGGTGTCGGGAGCCGTTTTAAGAGGTATAGACCCGGAATCCGCCGGAGGGGTAATAAAAATTCTGAAGGATTCCGGGTTGCAGAGTTTGAAGCAGACCCAGGACCGGGGGAACTCCAAGCCATGGGTGCCGGGAATTATCCTAGGTAAAGAGCTGGCCAGAAATTTGGGGGTCGGTAAGGGCGATGCGGTCTATCTGATATCATCCCAGGGTATGATTTCACCCATAGGATACCTGCCGGCAATGAAGCGATTCAAGGTTGCGGGACTCTTTGAATCCGGTATGTACGAATACGATGGGTCTCTCGCTTATATCAATCTGAAAGACGCGCAGAAAATTTTACATATGGAAGGCGCTGTGACCGGCATCGAAGTGTGTGTTAAAGATGTTTACGATGCAAGGAATATTGCAGGAAAGATCGTTTCAAATCTTGGATTTCCCTATTGGGCCAAAGACTGGATGCAAATGAACCACAATCTCTTTTCTGCACTCAAGCTGGAGAAAACGGTTATGTTTATTATTTTGGCCCTTATCGTGCTGGTGGCGGCGTTCAATATTGCAAGCACACTGATTATGATGGTGATGGGGAAAACCAAGGACATTGCCATATTAAAGGCTATGGGCGCTATGGACAGCAGCATCAGAAAGATTTTTATTTTTAATGGGATGATCATCGGTTCTGTGGGCACTACGTTGGGTGTTTGTCTGGGTTTTATTATGTGTGGGTTGCTGGAAAAGTACAAGTTTATCGAACTCCCTGGAGATGTTTACTATATTTCGACACTTCCGGTTCGACTTAATCCTATGGATGTTTTAATAATTGCTGCCGCTGCATTGATCATCTGTTTTGTGGCAACCCTCTATCCGGCACGACAGGCGTCAAAGCTCAACCCTGTGGAGGCCATACGGTATGGTTAACGGTATGGGCGATGAAAAAAAGCCTCTTCCGCATCGGTTTTTGACGGTCAGAGATTTGTGCAAGAGTTTCGACAACAGTGAGACCCGCATTGATATCTTAAAGGGCGTTAATCTTGATATGGATGCTGGCCAAACCTTGGCGATTGTTGGCGCATCCGGCATCGGCAAGTCTACGCTGCTTCATATCCTTGGTGCGCTGGATCGGCCCGATAGCGGGGCCTATTTTTTCGACGGGGATGATATCTTTGTTTTTGATCAAATCAGACTGGCCCAATTTCGAAACGATACTGTGGGTTTTGTATTTCAGTTTCACTACCTGCTTCCCGAATTTTCAGCCCTTGAAAATACGATGATGCCGGTACTGATTAAAGGGATGAGGAAGAAAGAAGCCAGAGAGATTGCGGAGGCGATGCTTGTCAGAGTAAATCTTAAGGACCGATTGAATTTCAGAGCCGGAAAGCTTTCAGGTGGTGAACAGCAACGGGTTGCCTTGGCAAGGGCTTTGGTTCTCAAACCTGCGATGCTTTTGGCTGATGAACCGACCGGCAATCTTGACAAGCGAAACAGCGAGTTCGTTCACGATTTGCTTTTGGAGTTGAATGACGAGTTTGGCATGACATTAATCGTCGTAACTCACAATATGGAACTTGCATCCTACATGTCACGCACCACGACGATTGTGGATGGTCGACTGTTGGAATTGTAGAGTTTAACTTTCGGATGACAAGGCAAAAGGTGATATTTGAGAGGAGTAAAGCCAGATCCATTGAATCTGAATGAGGCAGATTTTTCCTTAGGCCAAATTAAAACGAAAAAACAAACTTCTCCGAGGATGGGAATTTAAATATTGAAAAAATCGATGTTTAGAAAATTGAGTCTGTTTATTATCGCACTATTGTGTTTTTGTCCGAAAACTGCTCGTCCCATGGACAGTGTCAGGGTAATGGTATTACCATTTGAAATCCATGCGATTGGGGATCTTTCCTACTTGAAAGAAGAAATACTGGCGGTAATAACGAATCATCTCAAACAGGAAGGTGCTGCTATTTTAGCCCCAGGAACTATTCCTGATTTTACATCCGGAGAAACGACTGAGAGCTTTGATCAAATTCGGAATCTTGGCATCAAAAACGGAGCTGATTATGTTGTCTGGGGCAGCTTTACCTTGATCGGACAACAGTTCAGCCTCGATGCAAAGGTCATAGAATCTTTTGGAGAAAGCCCTCCCCGTGTCTTTATTAAAGAGGGGCAAGGCATAGAAAATCTACCCGGCACCGTGAAACAACTCGTCCGTGATATCGGAATGAAACTCTTTAAGCGGGAAAAGGTGGCCAGTGTTGTCATTGCCGATAACAAGCGAATTGAGGCGGATGCCATTAAACGGGTTATTAAAACAAAACCCGGCGATATCTTTCTTTCAAAAAGCCTTTCCGAGGACCTTAAAGCAGTCTATGAAATGGGATATTTTGACGATATAAGGATTGAGGCCGAGGACACTCCTATCGGGAAAAATATAATATTCAGGGTTAAGGAAAAACCGACCATACGCGTCATTCATATTAAAGGGAATAAGGTATATAAAGAGGAGAAGATTAAGGAGAATTTGACGATTAAAACCGGATCGATTCTGAATATTCCTAAAATTCGTCGTAACGTCAACCGGATAGAAGAACTGTACAAAGAGAAAAATTATCATAATGTACAAATTGCCTACAAGATGCATCCTCTGGAACAAAATCAGGTTGACTTGGAGTTCGATATTGATGAGGGTGAAAAGGTTTTGATAAAAAGCATAATTTTTGAGGGAAACCATGCGTATGCCGATAAGGAATTAAAAAAATATTTGAAGACCCGGGAAAAAGGGTTTCTTTCTTGGCTGACCTCGTCCGGAGATCTTAAAATGGAGGATTTAGAACAGGATGTCGCAATATTGTCGGCATTTTACTATAACCATGGATACATACAGGCCAGAATCGGGGAACCTCGAGTTGAATACAAGGATAAATGGATCTATATCACCATAAAAATAGATGAAGGGGCACAGTTTAAGGTTGGAAAAGTCGACATTACGGGCGATCTTGTTTTGCCTCAAAATGAATTGATGAAAAACCTTAAAATCGCCCATGAGACATATTACAATCGTGAAACTGTTCGGAATGATGTGTTGGCCCTGACGGATCTTTATTCTGATGAAGGCTTTGCCTACGCCGATATAGCGCCCCGTATTGAAAAAGATTTTGATGAATTGAAAGTGAATATAACCTATGTTGTACGAAAGGGTAACCAGGTCTATTTTGAAAAAATAATTATCGGCGGCAATACCAAAACAAGGGATAAGGTTATCCGACGAGAGCTTATGGTATATGAGCAAGAACTTTACAGCGGTCGAGCGTTAAAACGGAGCGTTCGAAACCTTCATCGCCTTAATTTTTTTGAAGACATAAAGATAAATACGGCCAAGGGAAGCGCTGATGACAGTATGATTTTAAAAATCGATGTTACTGAAAAATCAACCGGCTCCATTCAATTTGGCGCAGGGTACAGCAGTCAGGAAAATGTTTTTTTTACGGCTTCCATTAACCAGAATAATCTGTTCGGGCGTGGCCAGATTCTTTCGCTGGACGGTCAGATTGGAGGAAGAACAACGACCTATAAATTGAGTTTTACGGAACCCTGGCTGTTTGATATTCCTTTGTCAGCGGGATTTGACCTGTATAACTGGGAAACCGACTATGACACCTATGACAAGGCAAGTGTCGGGGGCGGTGTAAGGTTCAGCTATCCTATTTTTGATTTTACCAGGGGATATATAAGATATAATTACGACGATGCCGACATAACAGATGTGTCTGAGTTTGCAGCACAATCGATCAAGGACCTGGAGGGCACCAATATAACGAGCAGTGTTTCCGCCACCATAACCTACGACTCAAAAAACAAAGCTTTTAATCCCACCGACGGATCGAAGCACAGTATGACGGTGAAATATGCCGGCCTTGGGGGAAATGTTGCCTTCACAAAATATGTCGCTGAGACCGGCTGGTATTTCCCGCTGTTTAAGGGAACCGTCGGTTTTTTACATGGCAAAGGCGGGTATGTGGTAGAAGGTTCAGGCGGCATCTTGCCGGATTATGAACGGTTTTATTTGGGTGGTATTAATTCCTTGCGTGGTTATGAATGGCGAGAAGTGCATGTTTTAGACGAAGACGGCAACGCAATTGGGGGAGACAAGTTCGTACAGTTTAATGTTGAATACATAATTCCGCTGTTAAAGGGTCAAGGCCTTGTGGGGGTCCTCTTTTATGATACCGGCAATGTATACAACAACGATGAGAGTATTGACCTGGGCAACTTGAGGAGTAGCGCCGGGCTCGGCTTCAGATGGTATTCTCCCATGGGGCCTCTCCGGATCGAGTATGGACACAAACTCGATGTTCAAGAAGGTGACGATTCGGGTGGTCGCTGGGAATTTTCAATGGGTTCAGCATTTTGAGCAATGTTTTCTC
>JAAXQD010000083.1 GCA_012974475.1 Desulfobacterales bacterium | reverse complement strand
GCAGATATCTCCAACTTATCGCAACTGAGCCCAATTGCCGATATCTGCTATGTATCCAAAATCTTAACATTGGGTTCAGAACCTGTGATATCGTTTTTCAATAAGGGCAAATCCATTTCATCGGGTTTGCCTTTTTTGCAATTTTGTAAGAAATAAGATATATGTACTGGAAGTTGAAATGCTTGAACCTGTGTTTATGGCAAGATATCACAAGTTCTGACAAGGAGATTTAGTCATGGGAAAAACAATTTTTATTTTTATAGGAGTGGCCTGTTTAGTGATAAGTTGTGCGGGCGCAAAATTTATTCCAGAAGGATCTCAGTCTTTAGGCGTTTATGAAGGATCTTTTAGCGGTGATATGTATGGAGGATCTCTCCGGATTCATCTGTTTCAAACTCCTGAAGGAGAGAAGCTGTTTAAAGCTACTTTAAATAGAGACACTTCGAATCCTTATGTGGTTCAAACTTACTTTGTTCGTGGAAAAATGACGGCGAACTCACTGGAAGGAAAAATCGAAGGGAAAGGATCCGGCTCTCTAACCGGACAGCTGTCGTCTGACGGTAATCGGTTAACTGGCGCCTTCAATGTGACGACACCGGATTTATGTAATGGGACGTGGCAGGCCCATAAAAAATGATATCTGTATGTCAATTTTTGTTGTGAATAGTTTCGATACTGGCAAGATAACACAAGTTTTAACAAGACCGATTTTTGTAAGTTAGTCTTAATATATCTGGATTGATTGACATCAAAAATGGATATTAGCCATCACAAATTTTTAAAAATTTAACAGAAATTAGAAAGTGAGGTATGCAATGGAACTTGCCATTAAGACAAGAGAGATTGAATGGTGGTTTTGGGCCGTTACTTTAGCTTTTATAATTTTTGCTCTGATAGGCTGGATCCCGGGTTATTACATTGTCATGGCTTTAAGCTGTATTCAGATTTTGTATTTTGCCCAAAAAGAAGGTGGTTTGATGGCATTTCCCACACAGGTGCGAATTGTCTATTTTGCCTTTACCTTGTTTGGTTTATGGACAGCAGTCCGTTTTCCATTTTATTTTTTACTATTGATTGGAACAGTAATGGTCACATTGACTGGTCGCTGTTTTATTGTAGTTTTGCTGAAGGTAATGCCGTGGAATAAAAATTTAGCTCCCGTTGCCTCATGTGAGATTATTTCCGATGAAAAAAAATATTCCTGATATATGCAATCCGAATGGAGCTACTTCAAGATGTGTTACTGGCAAGAAAACACCACTTTTAGGAGATTGATGATTTAGGCAATGAACCTTTACTTTATCTGCCACACTCCAACTAACAACTGAAAACCGATAAACAGGCGTGCGGTACAGCTTTTTTAAAAAACATGCCGCATAATTCGGAATGAGTCGACATCCCTGCATCGTTTTCCTATACCGAAAGACTCAAATGACAGACAGAGCCAGCAGCTTTTGCAAAAAATTCTGGTCTAAAGGGGGCGACTTTGTTGCCATCCCAGAAATGGATTATCCGCATTGAGCCCCAGCACTTCGGACATGTCAGCGGATCGACCTCATAAATCTTTAGTATCAGCCGTTCCCAATTTTTGCAAAATTCCTTGAAATTCAACTCCGGCTCCGGAATATAAGATAGCAATCTTGTGACATAGGAATAAAGCTGCTCCTCGATTTCTTCACGAAATTCCGGAAGCACATATTCATTATCCCCGCCACAGGATGCCCAAGCCGGAAAACCTCTTTTCCAGTTGCTTTACATCCCCTTGAGGGTATCGAGTTCCTTGATTACATTTTCTTCCATGCTACTTCTTCTTCTTGTCTTCAAAGGCATAGCATTTCTTGACCACGTTGAAGTCTGCTACACACCAGTAATGGGGCCAGTGGATCTTCTTACACCATCCGATAATGTCTGCGGGCGGAAACTTGGAGCCCTTGAGAACCGGCTTCAAGCCGGTGCAGTTCCAGCATATGTGATCACTCGATTTTTCCGGAATCAATATGGTGTCCAGAAATTCTTCAGGTGTTAATTCTGATTCAAGAGACCTCTTTTTAGGTTTATCTACTTCCACCTCTTTCTTTTCAGTCTCTATATCCTCAAGTCCCAGAACTCTTTTAAACCATTTCTTCATTATTAAGCCTCCCTTTTTTAAAAACTAATTGACGATTTTATAGCCAAAACTGCCCCCTGAACAAGGTTAAATCGTTCCTGGCATCTTAAAAAAAGAGGGCAAACAGGTCAAGCAGCCCGTTAATAAGAACTTGCTTTTAAAAAACGGATTGAGCTGAAATTTCGATTTGTGTGCGATAGTTGGATAAATCATAATATGTGGTATTATCTATCACGAAGCGATCATCCTCATACCGGATAACGGTGATATGAATCGTTTAACCGATTTTGGCCGTATTGTCAACGAGATACCTTCAATGCTGGTAATGAGTATTTCAGTTGGCATGCCATCAGTTACGGATCTGGCCGAAAGCTGGGAAGTCCCATATCTTGCGGTCTGGCTTTTGGAACCAAGATGCATGATTGCTGCCTTGAATCGTGAATCCAGATCATCACATGAGTGAGTTGATTGGGGAGAAAAATCGTCAACCGGAGACCGTGGATATCTGCTATATATCTTGAATGTGAAAGTGGTCTTCTGGAGTTGTGATATCTAATTAGTGTCTGAACGAAAAGTCGTGGTTTTGCAAGTAAATCGAGTCACAAAAGAGCATTCATTAAACTAGTACCGTTCAGAATGATGAAAGCAAATAGCGAACCAAATTTTGGCGGTGTTTACCATGAAATTGGACATACTTTTCCTTTGAGCGTTTTTTCTTCGAAGAAAATTTAACCTGCTATGCTGCTTTCCGTCGCTTTTGCCGTCTTAATTCTTTTTGCTGAATCAGATGGCCTAATATCTGCATATTTCGTGCTAAAACAGATAACGCTACATATCGCTTAAATCCATGCAAACCGTGATCCAGGCAACGGTCTAATCCATGATTCTCTAAAGCATTAATAGAAGATTCAACTGCTGAATGCTTGCGTCTGGATAAAACAAATTCTTCTGACCTTTCAATTTCTTTGTCTTTTGCGGATAATCGACCCTTTTTGGGCAAAATAACGTAATCCAATATATTTCCTAGCTGCCCTTTGTTGTCAGGGCTATAAAAACCTTTGTCAAAACTGCAACCAGCAAGATTGTGGAATCTATCTTTGGCCCCTTTAGCCATTTCAACAGCCACCTTATCATCTGTTTGTTGCTCCAACACTTGGTGATAAAGAATGAAACCGTATTGATCTTTTAACACGCAAACACTTAAGCTTAACTCTTGCGGTACGCCGGCTTTACCCTTGCTAATCCACTCGGTATGCGGTTCAAAGATTGAGAAATTTTTTCATCGAAAATGACTCTTCTTCGAATCTGATCGATTTGTCGCTCCGCATGACGAATATACTCTTCAACCGCGTTCAGTCTTAAATCCTGAGACAGCGATAATATCCTAAGCTCACGCAGAATACGGATCGTCTCTTTTGCCTTTAATACAAAACTTTGGCATACATCGATGTAGTTTTGATGTTCCCTAACAATGAATTTATCTCTTTGAATCTTTTTAGCTCCATCTTTTGAAGTAGAGCGCTTTAGTTTTTGAATGCCACGCAGTAACCGTTTTACCTTCAAGATATTATGATTACTTTGCCGCCATTCAGTAATGCCGATTTCTGAACAAATGATTGCGATAAGGCTTATCATTTTTCGCATGGCATCAAAAAGTAAGTTTGTGTCGGTGGGGTAATGCACATCAGTTTCCACCACAAAGGAATCACAGCTTCCTTTTAATTTGTCGTGTTTGTTCTTCAACATAAGATCATGGCCAGCTTGAACAATGATTTGATTGATCTCATCAAGTATTTGAGGGGTTAATAACGACACATTATCTTTTATGGTCTGCAAAGCATATGCATGAAAAAACTCCGCCCATTCTTTAGTGTTAAGTCGATCTCCTGTTCGCATCATTGTAAATTCAAATATCCCGACAAACAAAGGAGAAGGCATATATTGATAATCACCATTAAGATGGAGGTCCATGATAAGACCTTTTGAGGATAAGTTGTCGAGGATTTTTTTCAGTTTGGCCCCTTCGTATTTGATTATTTTTGCAATTCGATCCAGAGTGGATAAGCCATAAGGCATTTTAATGAACACATCGGCTTCTTCTGTAGAAAAAAGTTCTCTCAAAACAGCATAAAGGGCGTCACTCCAAGGAGCCCTCGTTGATAGATTGTCAATCTTTTTCCCAAGTTTTCGATAAATATCTTTTCCAATCAAGTGACCCATTATCATCCTCTTTCTTTTTGTCCATTAGGCGAACCCATTGGGGCAGAAAAGGGTTCTTCGCCAACTGACGAATAGAACACTTATAATTCGATGGGCGCCCCCTTTACCCGGCGGGGCGTTTGGACACCATGGTCGTTACAACGGCGGAAAACACTTCTTCGTCCTGCCCATTGGTCATGGACGCAGCGGTGCGGATAATGCCCCGGTCCTGTTTGGATCTGGATTCCCGCTTTTCTGTGCAAGTAAAGCTGCAGGAAAGGGTGTCCCCCGGTCGAACCGCACGGTGCATGCGAAGCTCGTCAAAGGCCAGTGCCGCCATGGACGCAACACGCCGCTCACTGTGTGTGGAAAACCAGGAAAGAATTGAAAAAATATGCGCTGAACAGGCCACGATTCCACCAAAAACCGAAAATTTGGATTCAGCTTCGTCAACGTGAAAGTATCGCGGATCCCAGACAGCAGCAAACTCCATGATTTCTTTTTTTTCAACGGTGTATGTTACCGATGAAGTTCTTTTTTCACCGACCACAACATCTTCGAAATACAAAATTTCCAACTGAAACGTTCTCCTTTGCGTTTGAACTGATGCCCGTTGGCATCATCGGGGTAAAAATAAAAGGGACTGTGAGCACGGTTTACCCTTAACACCAAACATGTTGAAGCTGCAAATTTTTTCTAACACCCGACGGAAATCCGGGCTGCGGATCTGCTCACGGATTGGATTTTTTTCGGATCCCAAACCGTTTTTGGACGAAAGGGCGAAGCGGATACCCGTAAAATTTAAAATTTCTACTTTTTATCTGATATATGATATGGACGTATGATGCTGCCAAAAGCCTCCAAATATACTCCCTGGGAATATTGGAAGGCATCCTAAAATTTTAAAGCGTTACGATAGCGCCAGAGAATCAACTTGGCATCTACCGGGATCAACAAATACCTATAAGGAGGAAACCATGCCGAAGAAGTCCGGACCACAAACACGGTTCGTAGACAGACCCGAAGTTTCTGAAACATTTGCAGACTCCATTCATGGATTGAGCTTTGACGGTCAGTCGATGCGCATTGAATTTTGCACGACACGATTAGACTCTCCCCAGCCCCCCAAGTCTCCAACGGCACGTCAATACCCTGTATGTCGATTGGTCCTGACTCCAAATGCAGGCATTGAGTTGTTCAACAAATTGCAGAAGATTATTCAGGCACTTGAAAAGAATGGTGCAATCCATCGCAATCCACCGACCCCAACAACACCTCCGACCGTGCAGTAGAAAAACTATCGGGGAGAACAATGGAGAACGCAGGTAAAAATATAAGTTTCTATTTTTTTATCTGATATATGACATGGCCCTACCATGACACGATAAGGGAAAGTTTGGGGACGTCCATTGGCTTATTGGTTGCCGACTGATTGTGATTAAATTGGCGGGAATTTGCGGCGCGTTCGTGCGGAAAGTGCCTGAGGTTCGACATTCAATTTATTTTAGGGGCGTTCTGTGTGGCGTGGGGGACGTTGGTGAAAAGTTGAAAAGATTGTGCCCTGCCCCTAGGGTCGGACCGAGATAATATTCTTAAAATACACATAAAATTGTAATTTTGAGGGGGCATTACGGGCTTAGGGTGACGATTTTTATACTAAAAAGACGGTTTTAAGTTCAATCGCATAAATTTTGAATGAACGGAGATCGTGCCACGATAACACCTTGATGTATTCGATAAACCGTTCAATTTTATTCCAAATAAGGATATCATAAACAATACCGTTAAGGACCTGTCGTCATTTCCCCAAGCCGGGGTGCAGCTCATTTCGCGCCCGTTCGCTATCTTCAAAACCATTGACACTTAAACGTTATAACGCTATAGTGTTTTAACTACAATAGAAGGTGACATTATGGCAACACAGACTAAACGCGCCACCATCTACTTTGATCCTGACCTACATAAGGCACTGCGCCTTAAAGCCGTTGAAACATCTCGATCCGTATCTGAACTTGTCAACGAGGCCGTCAAAGAGGCTCTTGCCGAAGATGCTGAAGATCTTTTGGCCTTTGATGAAAGGGCTGATGAACCCCTGATCAGTTATGATGAAATGGTCAAGAGGCTGAAAAAAGATGGCCGCATATAAGCTTTTTTTCAAAAAGTCGGTGCAGAAAGACTTTGATGTCATTCCAAAAAAGGATCTGAAAAGAATCTTAAATCGTATAAAGGCACTCGCCGAAAACCCGCGACCGGTTGGTTGTGAAAAATTGACCGGACAAGAAAGATATCGTCTGCGTCAGGGGCGGTACCGTATTGTCTATTCGATTCAAGACGATGAACTTACGGTTTGGCTTGTTAAAGTTGGGCACCGAAAGCATATTTATCGCTGAAGAATGAAAAGGAGCAATTCATGAGGAACTCCATTCTGAAGATAATCAACCCCATCCTCGGGGTTCTCCTGATCAATCAGGTCCTGATGGGACTCTTGCACGATATGCTGCCCCACAAGGCATCCGAAGTGATGCACGAGGGGGGTGGCATTGTCTTTGCCATCGTGGCCTTACTGCACGTGATCTTGAACTGGAACTGGATTAAGGCGAACTTCTTCCGGAAAGCGCCGACCATCAAGACATAACCGCCTTCCAGGCGAAATAGACGGCTTCATTCTATCTGTCTCTTATA
>JAAXQD010000235.1 GCA_012974475.1 Desulfobacterales bacterium | reverse complement strand
ATTGGGGTTTTACAAAAACGGAACCGCAAAGGTTCTGGTAGAGGCGATACCGATTGAGGGTTAGCAGGGGACCGGACCGCTTCCCGCCGCGAAGCACTGCCGCAAGGCAGAACCCCCGCTCTTCAGGGCGTGGAGCTTCACAAATCCGGGTTAGCCGTTTTTCACCTATTGTCTATCTTAAAATATTTTGCTAAAGAAAGGTTTACAAAAGTGAGCCCGGATTTTTAGGGCAATTTCGACTCATTAAAAAAACTAAATGGTGGGTCTCATGTCAGTCTCTTGCCAAAACTTTATCCGAACCGGACTTGAAAAAACCCTTCCCATCGCCATGCCGTTTTATACCCTTCTGTGTGTTCTGCTGCTATCCGGATGTTCTTATTTTATTTCATCCGCGACGGTCGACATGACCGAAAATCTGTCCCAGGCCATTTTGAACAACAACGATCTGGCAACGGTTGAAGCCGGCGGGCCTGCCTACCTGCTGATGGTTGACAGCCTGCTGTATCGCGACCCGGACAATGAATCCCTGCTTCGCTCGGCCGCCGACGTCTATACCGCGTATACCGACGTATTTGTCAAAGATAAGGATCGCGCCAAAAAACTGACCGATAAAGCACTGGATTATGCATTGCGAGCCATGTGTATTCGAAGGCCGGATACGTGTTCGTTCCGGCAGAGCAGTTTTCAGGAATTTAAAAACACACTTTCCACTTTGAGTGTTAAAGATGTTCCGGATTTGTTTACCCTGGGATCGGCCTGGTCCGCATGGATTCAGACGCATCGGGAAGACTGGGACGCGGTGGCTGAAATTCCCCGGGTTGAGGCCATTATGGAGCGCGTCGTCGAACTGGATGATGCCTACCAGGATGGCGCCGCCCATTTATACCTCGGGGTTCTGGCGACATTGCTTCCACCGGCGCTGGGCGGCAAACCCGATGTGGGAAAACAACATTTTGAGAGAGCCTTGGAGATTTCTAAAAATAAAAATTTGATGGTCAAGGTGTTGTATGCCCGGCATTATGCCCGGCTGGTGTTTGACAGGGAACTGCATGACCGGCTTTTGAACGCGGTGCTAAAGGCTAATCCCGATGTCCCCGGATATACCCTCGGCAATACCCTTGCACAACAACAGGCAAGGGAACTTTTGAAAAGTGGGGAAGACTATTTCTAACCATAAGCGAAAGTCGGGGATACCCCATCTCCATCGTTATCAAGGACTCGCAGTAGATGACTACGGCTTCGCCCTTGATGCCTTGGATCTGGGGCATCCTCGACCTTCGCTAAATCAGGGGTTAACCTAAAGTTGCATTAACTTTTTGGGAAAATAAATAGAAACAAAAATGACAAAAAGGTGCTTTGAGAATGATTAGAATCATAGTGTTTATACTCATTGTTATGCTTGCCGGCCAGGCACAGGCCATGCGGTTCAAGATCGCCACCCTGTCGCCGGAAGGATCCATCTGGATGGAGAAAATGCGCGCCGGTGCAGCGGAATTGGCCCGCAGAACCGATAACCGGGTTCGGGTCAAATACTATCCCGGTGGCGTTATGGGCGACGACAAGGCGGTGATGCGCAAGATCCGTATCGGCCAGCTCCAAGGCGGTGCCTTTGTCGGGGGAAGTTTATCCAATTTTTATCGCGACAATCAGATTTACAGCCTTCCGCTGTTTTTCAGATCCTTCAAAGAGATCGATTATGTCCGTGAACACCTGGACAAGCGCATTATGGACGGGTTTGAGACCGGCGGATTTGTGACCTTTGGAATTGCCGAGGGCGGCTTTGCCTATGTCATGTCCACCGTACCCATACGAACCGTCGAAGAGATGCGCCGGCAGAAAGTCTGGATTCCGGACAACGATTCCATGATTCTGGAAGCGGTCAAGGCCTTTGACATAACGCCCATACCGTTATCCATCGCCGATGTCCGGACCGGCCTGCAAACCGGTCTGATTAACACCGTAACCACCCCGCCCATAGGGGCTTTGGCGCTGCAGTGGCATACCCAGATTAAATACCTGTTGGACGAACCATTTCTGTATATTTTTGGCGTGCTGGCCGTGGATCGCAAGGCATTTTTAAAAATATCACCCGGCGATCAAAAGATCTTTCGTGAAATCATGGGCCGTGTATTTAAAGAGCTTGACCAACGTAACCGAGAAGACAATATCAAGGCGCTTGAAACGTTGCGCAAACAGGGGATAGAGTTTGTCAAACCCTCTGCTGAAGCCCTGAAGAAATGGTGTCAAGATGCTTCGGAAGTACCGAAGCGGCTGGTGGAAACCGACAGATTGTCCCAGGAGATGGTGGATACCCTGGAGAGTCTTCTCAAGGATTTTCGCACAAAGGAGTCAAAGACCGATGAAAGAAGAACCCCGTAAATCTTTTGTCGAGCGCGCGCAGATGATCCTTTACCGGGTGGAAGATTCCATCCTGGTGGGGTTGCTGCTGTTGATGATCACCCTGGCGGTTCTCCAGATCTTTCTTCGAAATCTGTTCGATACCGGTATTGTCTGGAGTGATGTTCTGGTGCGTATCCTTGTACTTTGGGTCGGACTTTTGGGGGCAATGGTGGCCAGCCGGCAGGGAAACCACATCAACATTGATATTTTGGATCGTTTTCTTCCCGAACGCGCTAAAGTTGTCGTCAGTTTTGTCGTGGAAGTCTTTACCGCCTTCATTTGTGCGATCGTTGCCTATTACAGCCTTCAATTTGTGCAGATGGAGTTTGCCGACGGCGGCATGGCTTTTGCCAAGGTGCCGGTATGGTTATGTGAGGCCATTATTCCCTTTGCCTTTGTGGTCATCGCCATACGCTATGTTCTATTGTCAATTATAAACCTCAAAAAAATCGTTAAATTTCCATCGTGATCCCATATATTTCCGCCCTTATACTGATTCTTTTGGCTATCCTGGGGACGCCGCTTTTTGTTGTCATTCTGGCGGTTGCCATGCTCGGGTTTCATTACCAGGGCGTTAATCTGTCCGTCATCGCCATTGAAATTTTTCGCATTGCCGACACCCCGGTTCTGCTGGCACTGCCCCTGTTTACATTCGCCGGCTATGTATTGGGGGAGAGCCGGACGTCTCAACGCCTGGTAAGGCTTACCCGGGCCTTTCTAGGATGGATGCCCGGCGGTCTGGCCATTGTCGCCTTTGTTGCCTGCGCGTTTTTTACCGCCTTTACCGGTGCATCCGGTGTGACCATTGTGGCGCTGGGCGCATTGCTGTATCCGGCGTTGACAGAGGCCGGGTACCGAGACAAATTCAGCATCGGCCTGGTGACATCGTCGGGCAGCTTGGGGCTGCTGTTGCCGCCTTCACTTCCGCTGATTCTTTACGGGATCATCGCACAGCAGATGGACATCGGCGCTAATGTGGCCATCAGCGATCTGTTTCTCGCCGGGATTCTCCCGGCCCTGCTGATGGTGCTGATGCTCTCGCTCTATAGCCTGTGGGAAAACCGTCGCAACCCCATGCCTCTTAATTCCTTTTCAGCAAAAGAAGCCGTTGCCGCCCTGCGCGAGGCTGTTTGGGAAATACCGCTGCCGGTGTTTGTTCTGGGGGGTATTTACGGCGGATTTTTTGCCATTTCCGAAGCTGCCGCAGTGACCGCAATGTATGTGATCGTTGTGGAGGTTTTTATATACAAAGAAATCAAGCTGTCACAGCTTCCCTCAATTATGCGGGAATCCATGGTGATGGTGGGGGGAATCCTTCTTATTCTGGGTGTGGCGCTGGCATCGACCAATTTCTTAATCGATGCCGAAGTGCCGATGCACCTGTTCAATCTGATTCAGGCCCATGTCACCAGCAAAATTGTCTTTCTGATTTTGCTGAATATTTTATTGTTGATACTCGGTGCTATTCTGGACATCTTTTCTGCTCTGGTCATTATGATCCCCATCATCCTGCCCGTGGCGGTCAATTACGGGATCGATCCGGTTCATCTGGGCATTATTTTTCTGGCCAACATGCAAATCGGCTACTTCACGCCGCCGGTGGGGATGAACCTATTTATTGCCAGCTACCGCTTCGATAAATCCATCACAGAACTCTACCAGGCGACCATACCGTTTATGATCGTGCTGTTGATAGCGGTGCTGATCATTACGTACTGGCCGGCGTTGAGCCTGGTTTTTCTGCAAAGGTAAACTGTCTTAACTGTTAGGCAATTCTTCAGTAATTTCAAAACGCCATGCACAGTACCATTCTTCGGGATGATCATCCGGCGGACAGCCGATACATTCCGTGTGTATCCGGGGATCAATCGACCGGGCAAAATAAGTATACTCCACAAGCCCTCCGGATTTACATGGATAATCGTCAAGCCCTTTACGTTTCCTTGCCGATTGGGCGCGGCATTCATTCATTTGCAAGATAAAGCTGTCAGATTTTTCATCAACGATGGATTGCGCGTTAACACGGGCATACATGCGAAAATTGAGCGCCTTTTTCAGGCCTTGGAGGCCGGACTTTTGGGGAAGATTTAAAAAATTTTTTATGGCCCACGCCTCAAAAGGCGAAAACTGGGCCCAGCAGGAATCGTTAGACCGTTGGGCATCATTCATGCCGCTGGTGAATTCGACCGTCTGGAACCATACACCGTCGTTGGCCAGCCAGTTGACAGCCACTCCGTCCATAAGTTCAATCAGGGATTCTTTCGGCATGTTGAGCATCGGCTGTGGAATGCCGTTTTTCATTTCAAAACCGAGGGTTTTTGAGAGCCTTCTCATTTGAATGCCGAAACTTCTTTCAGATGCACTTTTTAGAATATCCAGCGCTTTTTCCGTTCCCATCTGATGTTTGACTTCGTTGAACCAGAAGGCATAATGGATAATGATGCGATGAAACATGTCCAAGACAAGCTTTGCGGTGTTTTCGTGATCCAGGTCTTCTATGGTATCGATGTTGCTTAAATCCAAAATTTATCCCTTTAATTGAACTACTTGGGGTGGTGGGTTTTTGCTTTATAAACGCTATCCTTCATAAAGAACAGCCAATATGGTCGCTCTTCCTTTTTTGGAAGCGACGAGATGCGGTGTCGTGGAAAGATAGTAGGCGCTGTCTCCGGGTTCGAGATCGAATGTGTCCTCCCCGATATTCAGCACGACAATACCGTCCAAAACGTAGATGAATTCCTCACCGTCATGTACGGACACTTCTTTATCAGGGTTTTCCTCAAGCTGTACGATCAAAGCTTCCATGTGGCGTCCTTTTACTTCAGGAGCCAGGCTTTTATAAATGTAAACCTGTTTTTGGCCTTTCTTTGCGGTGGATCTCGATACGACCTTCTGTTCATCTTTGCGAGTTATGGAATAGATTCTGTTGCCGATCCCTGAAATTAACCTGCCGAAAGCACTGTCCAGGGCTTTGGAAAGCCTGATCACTGTTCCGAGCTGAGGTTGAACGATATTATTTTCGATATTGGAAAGTAATTCCACATCGAAGCCGGTCATGTTTGAGAGCTCGTCAAGGGAAATCCCTTTTTCTTCTCTCAGGATTCTGATCCGTTTGCCTATTTCTTCGACGCCTTCACGGGGTGTTTCCGAAATGTCGCCGGTGAGATCTTCAAAAAAGTCTACGTTTATGTGGGGTGGTTTTTTCTTGGTTTCCATGTAACGCTCCTAACCCGGAAAAACCGGGGAACTAAAATGCCTAAAATGAACTAAAGTGCCTAAAATGCCTAAAGTTGAAATGCTTAAAACCATTAACTCTGAACCTTGAATCCTGAACCTTTGAACCTTTGAACTCTGAACCCTAAAAGAAAATGCCTAAAAAGAGAATGCCTAAAATGCCAAAAGTGATCTAAAATGCCTAAAATGGGAATGCCTGAAATGCCTAAAAAGATCTGAAATTGAATGAATGATTATCTTTTCTTCCCGATTGAGGTGAATATTGCAAGCAATTCGCTGCATTCTTCGTATTCAGGTTTTATTTTTTCCCATGTTAACCATCCGGTCTCTATAATTACTTCCAACCAGTACTGCGTTTCACTGGCCTCACTTTCACAAATTTTGATCTTGTTTTTAAAATCAGCTCGACTTCTGGATCGGTTTGCCTCACGGTAGTTAGCGCCAATAGAGGTTCCAGATTTTGTAATTTGATTTCTTACAACCATGCCCTCGGGAGAGTTGGGCAGTGTTATTGATAAGCGTATTATTTGTACTGCAAATTTTCGCGTACGCTTTTCAAGATCTTTTGCAAACTGTTTGCGTTCCATGCTTTACCTAATTTTAGGCACTTTAGGCAATTTAGATCATTTTAGGCATTAAAATTTCTGTAGGGTCCTTTGGATCCGGGTTACAACCGTCCAGTCAATCCTTTGGGTATTCTTCCGGTATGTACACATTCCGAGCGGAGTCTTCGGCCCAAAATCTTTTCGAGCATACGGCCTATCCTGAGGACTCTGTCCACATCGACACCGGTATCGATCCCCATTTCATCCATCATGACCACCATATCTTCCGTGGACACAAGGCCCACGATCCCCGGGTCTTGATAATAGTATTTTCCGGTACCGGGAACCGGGACGCCATCTAGGAAATTGGCAGGCTGTCCGCCGGTGCCGCCCAGGGTCGATTCGAAATGCGTGATTCCGGCCTGAAGCGCTGCCAGAACATTGGCAAGCCCCCAACCGCGGGTGACATGAAAATGGGCCAAATGTTTGGAGGGATCCGGAATTGCATCCAGAACCATGGAATAATATTCGTACACTTTATTGGGCGGGGCAGATCCGTCATGATCGGCATGCTCGATATCATCCGCCCCGATGTCAAGCCACCGCTGTGTAAATTCAACTGCTTTTTTCATTTCCGTAGGGCCCTCGATGGGGCAGCCCCAGATGGTGCTCACGGTTCCGCAGACTTTCATTCCTGCATCGTGGGCTTTTGGAATATACGTTTCACACATCTTCCAGTATTCTTCGAGTGAAAGCCCGGAGTTGGTCCTGTGGTGGGATTCGCTGGTGGAGACCATAAACAGTATCCGGTCCGGACCATA
>JAAXQD010000228.1 GCA_012974475.1 Desulfobacterales bacterium | reverse complement strand
GGAGGGGCCAACATCCAGTTTGCCCTGAACCCGGAAAACGGCGAGATGGTGGTCATTGAAATGAATCCCAGGGTCTCACGAAGTTCGGCGCTGGCATCCAAAGCCACCGGTTTTCCCATTGCCAAGATTGCCGCTAAACTTGCTGTGGGGTATTATCTCCACGAGATCCCCAACGATATTACCCGAAAAACTCCGGCATGCTTTGAGCCGGCCATCGACTATGTTGTCGTCAAGATCCCCCGTTGGGATTTTGAAAAGTTTCCCGGGAACGACGTCCGATTGAGCTCCCAGATGAAATCGGTTGGCGAAGCAATGGGAATCGGCAGAACCTTCAAGGAAGCGCTGAACAAAACGCTGCGGTCCCTCGAAAACGGCTGGTCCGGTTTCCATGCCAATGGCAACGATTCCGTCAGCCGAATGTCTGGTGAAGTTTTGCTGGATGATCTCAGATGGGGAACGCCGGATCGCATCCTGAAAATTTGGCAGGCCCTCACCAGCGGTATTTCTTGCGAAGAAATATCCAAGATTACCCGGATTGACATTTGGTTTCTGAAAAATCTCCAGCAGCTTGTGGAGTTCGAGACTCACATTGTCGAGGAATTCAAACAACGGCGCACGCTCACACCGGAAACCCTCGGAAGCGCCAAACGCCTTGGATTTTCCGACAAGCACATCGCCCTGTTGACCGGCAAACTGGAAAATGAAATCCGGAGCCTGCGCAAAGAAAATGGAATATTGCCGTCTTTTAAAATTGTGGACACCTGTGCCGCCGAGTTTGAGTCTTTTACCACTTACTTTTATTCCACCTACGACCCGGAAAACGAATCCATCCCTTCAAACCGGAAGAAGGTGATAATTTTAGGCGGGGGGCCCAACCGAATCGGTCAGGGTATTGAATTCGATTACTGCTGTGTCCACGGCATCCTTGCCTTAAAAAATCTGGGAATCGAAGCCATCATGATCAACTGCAATCCGGAGACGGTGAGTACGGATTATGACGTGGCCGATAAGCTGTATTTCGAGCCGCTAACCTATGAAGATGTATTGAATGTGATCGAACTGGAAAAACCGGATGGTGTCATTGTTCAATTTGGCGGCCAGACACCGCTGAAGTTGGCCATCGACCTGGAACAGGCCGGCGTGCCCATATGGGGGACCTCGCCGGATTCCATCGATCTGGCCGAAGATCGCGACCGGTTCGGCGCCCTGCTGGACTCCCTGGATATTCCCCACCCCCAATACGGAACGGCCACCTCCATAGAGGATGCCATTGAAATCGGTCAGAGAATCGGATTTCCGTTGATGGTAAGACCTTCCTACGTCCTGGGCGGCCGGGCCATGGAGATTGTTTATGATCTTAAATCGTTGGAACATTATATGCAGTATGCCGTCACTGCCTCGGAGGAACATCCGGTGCTTCTGGATCGCTTTTTGGAAGACGCTTTTGAGTTTGACGTGGATGCCATTTCCGACGGTGAGCGAACAGAGATTTGTGGTGTCATGCAGCATATCGAAGAGGCCGGTGTACACTCGGGGGACAGCATGGCCGTATTACCGCCTTTTTTGCTGAGCCGGGATCAGCATGAAGACATCAAAGAATATACCCGTATGCTTGCCGAAGCACTCCATGTCCAGGGCCTGATCAACATTCAGTTTGCGATTATGTATGATACACTGAATGTGATCGAAGTGAATCCCCGGGCATCGCGAACCGTACCTTTCGTGAGCAAAGCAACCGGAATTCCCATCGCTAAAATTGCCGCAGAAGTCATGTCCGGCAAACGATTGGACCAGATCGGGTACACCTTTAAAGATCGATTGCCGTACGTTGCCGTTAAGGAATCGGTATTCCCATTCGACCGCTTTGAGAAAGCCGATATTTATCTGCGGCCGGAAATGCGTTCCACCGGAGAGGTCATGGGGATTGCAACGACTTTTGGAGAGGCGGTGTTTAAAGCCTTTCAAGCCACCGGCATTACCATTCCAAAGTCAGGTACTATATTTGTCAGCGTGAATGACAACGATAAAGCTCGTATGTTTCCCATTGCCGAAGGCTTGTATAAATTGGGCTATAAATTGGTTGCCACCCGGGGGACGGCGGATTATATCGCCGGCCGGGGCATCCCGGTGGAGACGGTATTGAAAGTGAGCGAGGGACGTCCGAATGTCGTCGATTACATCAAAAACGACAACATCGATCTAATTATTAAAACCCCTTTAGGGCAGCGATCCCGGAAGGATGAATCCCCTATTGGATGGACGGCGATTAAGCACCGCGTTCCGTTCGTTACCACCCTTTCCGCCGCCGAAGCGATTGTGCGGGGTCTAAAAGCCCAAAGCAAAAAACCATTTGAATATCAGTGCCTTCAAGAATACTATAAAACCCACTGATACGGAAAAAGGCGAATAGTTGAGCGCGCTGCAAGCCGAGACCTTTGAAAAATGTTCATTTTTGCCTGCCCCGTTAAATCCGCCCGGGGGAGGAGGTCCGGTCATCCTCACAGGGGCTAGAGGTCCAGAACCATTCCCACTTCATCACAATGGAAATATTTGGGGCAGCGGCTGCATTCGCCCCACACCTTGGGCGGAAGTTCCGATCTGTCTTGCCGCCTGAATCCAAACGTTTTGAAGAAATCTTCGGTCAATGTGAACGTGTACAAACGGTGTATGCCCAGTTGTTTGGCCTCTTCTTTCATGGTTTCGATTAATTTGCTTCCCAGCCCCAGGTGCTGGTAGTCCGGATGAATCGCCAGCGCCCTGATCTCGGCAATATCTTCCCAAAGCACATGCAGGCTCCCGCAGGCCACAAGAAGAGGCAATACTTCTCGGGTTTCCGTTACGCTGTAAACCGGAACGTTGCTGTCACAGGCGATGACAAAATCCCTGATATTTTCATACAGGTACTGGGGACCTCGAGGAAGCATTAAATTCATTGCCGCAAAGGTGTTAATCAATTCGAGGATTTCTTCTACGTCCCTAATTTGAGCTTTCTGGATGACAATTTCGCGTTCGTCTTTGTCGTTTAGGAGAACTTTCAGGAATTTTTCCTTGCGTTTTTTCTCTTCGGGTTTTGGAGTCGGCGGCGGTTCAATATAATCCATTGCCAATTACCTATTAGACTTTTAAAGAGTCCTGTTAATATGCAATCTTGTATTCCCGTGAATACAGAATAATAACGTTAACCCCAATCGCTTTCAAAATCAGGAGGTTACTTTTCCCATGTAAAAATATAACCAGCGACTGTCTATGCGTCAATGCTAAAAATAGATTGCGGTTAAATCATTTGTTATGGACAAGCTTAAAATGAATTGAAAGCAGCTGTCAATTGGTTTCCATCCGTTTCAATAGGGGGCCGCGGCGGGCGACTTCTGACCATCACGCCGTGAAGATTGATGAGGATAAACCTCAATCCCGGACCGGTTCAGCCTAGAACAATTTCTTGATTTCACTAATAGAATCGACAATATGGTCCGGCCGAACATCACCGGCCAAATCGCTTTCTTTAAATTCACCTGTTTTTACCAAAACCGATGGTATCCCGGCATTTCTTGCGCCCCGTATATCACTGGAAACTCGATCACCCACCATTAATACCGCATTTCTTTCCACATCCATTGTCTTGAGGGTCATTTCAAAAATGAGTTTGTTGGGCTTCCCGATATACGTTGCTTTTACATTTGCGGCTTCCTCCAGCATTTTTCCATAGGCACCTACGGTAAGTTCCACCTCTCCCATACTGTTATCAACGATTTGCGATATCATTACGATGAATTTTGAACCCTTTTGCAGGAGTTTTAGCGCCGTGTTCATGTTATGGAAGTTGAACCCATCGCGATAATCTCCCAGGACAATATACTCTGGATCCTCAGCATCATGACAAAAGTGTTTGAATTCTTCTAAGCCGGTTCTTTTCAGCATTATCCAACATGATCGCGGAGTTAAGGTCTCAAGGTATTTGGCCGTGGCGTATGCGGCGGTTATCACCTCGGTTTCATGAACCTGAAAACCCATCTGATTCAGCTGTTCGGTACAATATTTTCTGCTTTTCAAGGTGCTGTTGGTCAATATTCTGATGACGATCCCTTTTTGCCGTAAATAATTAATGAGCTCGACGGCGCCTGGATAGACCCGGCCTTGAAATTCAAGAACGCCGTTAATGTCAAATATTATGCTTTTGTAGTTTTGTGTCATATGTTTGAATTCCTCTCACAGCTGCGGCTGTTTTCAATTTTTTTTCATATCGGTAAATTTTTTCATCAAAAAGTCTAACGGCAAGAAATCTTTAAAAACGGCAACGAACTTTGATTGACATGCCTTGGTTTACTTTTTAGTATGAAAAATATCGTTCGAACCTTTCTTCACGGATCTATTTTGACCCAAACATCGTGGCAGACAGAAATGCCAGATGCTCGGGGAAGGGTCAAGAAAGATTTTAATAATAGGAAAACCCATCGATGGGTTGAGAGAAATTTCTTTTTGGCTCAACCGGCGGTTAGC
Source organism: Desulfobacterales bacterium (assembly GCA_012974475.1). Taxonomy (GTDB): domain Bacteria; phylum Desulfobacterota; class Desulfobacteria; order Desulfobacterales; family UBA11574; genus JAAXQD01. The sequence goes on along the minus strand of JAAXQD010000228.1, from coordinate 2,505 downwards.
ATATAATTCCGGAAAAAATTCATGAAAAATCGAATCATCGGTCTTCTGAAAGAGCTGGTTAAGATAAATTCCGTCAATGGGACGCTTTCAGGCGGACCCGGAGAAAAAGAAATCTCCGGATTCGTTGCGCGGTATCTCACGAAACTCGGGTTAGATCCGAAAATCCAACCGACAGCCCCCCAGGGGAACAATGTTGTCGCCTTCATACCGGGAATCAATTCCAACGATTCACTTTTGTTGAACGGTCATCTCGACACCGTCGGCGTGGAGGGTATGGATGCGCCTTTCAACCTGAGACAGGAGGGTGACAAGCTTTACGGTCGCGGGACTTACGATATGAAGGGGAGTATTGCCGTTATGTTGTTGCTTGCGGAGTATTTCACCCGTCAACCGCCGCCCATATCCATTCTGTTCACTTTTGTGGCCGACGAGGAAGATAGAAGTTCCGGAATGGAGTATTTGGTTAAACGATGGCTTCCGGAGTTTTTTCCCCTCCCTTTCGGCGGCATATTTATGGAACCCACCGAACTGGACATTGGTGTGAGTCATAAAGGCGTATCCTGGTATGAATTAGAAGTGTTCGGCAAGGCGGCTCACGGAAGTCGACCTTCTGAAGGTGTTGATGCTATTCTGCCGTTACGATCCGCGCTGGCGGAACTGAACGACATCCAATCTGATCTGCTCAACAGGGAGGCAGATCCTTTGCTGGGGCATGCAACGCTTCACGCAAGTATCATTGATGGCGGGACCGCTTTGAGTGTGATTCCCAGCAGATCACGACTTCAATGGGAGAGACGGACCCTTCCAGGAGAATCTCAAACCCGGGTTGAGTTGGAACTGGAGCGTGTTATCCAGGCGGTGAAAAATTTTCCGGGAGATCATCATGTGAAGGGACGAGAGATTTTTGTAAGACCGCCGTATAAAGTTTCAAAGGCGGCAAAAATATTAACGTGTCTGCAAGACGCTTCCCCGCACTCGAAACTTGTCGGACTCTCCTTCTGGTCTGACTCAGCGCTATGCGGGCAGGCGGGGATCCCTTCCCTTTTGTTTGGCCCCATCGGTCATGGCGCACACGCAGTGGATGAATGGGTAAGTTTGGAAAGCCTGATCCGTGTCTATGAAATATTGAAAAAACTTATCGTGTCTTTTTAAGTTTCTGTGAGACACTATAAGCTGTTTCAAAACCTCCCATTGGAAACTGGATCATCGATGGTTTCTGAGAACATCAGCCAGACGACTGGCAGCGGTTTCTAATTCCGGTGTGTCATAAAAGGAAAAACACAGGCGGACATAATTTTTGAGACTCTGCCGGCTTGAAAATCTTATCCCCGGTTGAAAGCCAACATTATGCTGACGGGCTTCCGATAGAAGTGCTTCAGCATCTATCTGTTCGGGCAGACGCAGCCAGATGAAAAAACCGCCGTTCGGCTCACGGAAACTGGCAAAACTTCCAAGATGCCGCCGCAAAGCGGCGCTTAAAAAGACCATCCGATGACCATACACCGTTTTCAAATTGCTCAGATGGTCGAGTTGCAGACCCAACTCCAGGGCGCTTTGAACCAGTTTGGAAGTAAAGGGGTTCAATCCGCCGCCGCTTTCGAGCAGGCCACTTCTGACCAGCCGGTGGCGCAAAGCTTGATTCGCTTGAACCCAGCCCAGTCGTAAGCCAGGGGCAAGGATTTTAGAAAAGGACCCGATTGAAAGGATCGTCCCCGTATCGGCGTAGTTGGCCAGCGGTTGCGGAGGGACAGTATCATAGGTCAGCAAATGATACACCTCATCGGCCACAATTAATAAATTATGCTCTTGGCTCAGCTGAACCAGCCGTTCCCGGCGGGCAGCGGAAAGGGTGATACTCGACGGGTTGTGAAACGTTGGGATGGTATAAAGGAACGCCGGATTGTATTGTGTCAGATTTTCTTCCAACGCCTCGACCATCAAGCCGTCTTCATCCATGGGCAGGCCGATGATGTTCAGTCCATGGTCTTTAAAGATGTTAAGGGCCAAAAAATAGCTCGGCTCTTCCACAAAAATGGTTTCACCGGGTTTGGTGAAAAGGGTGCAGATCAAGTCGAGTCCCTGGGAGGCCCCGGCGGTGACAAAGAGATCGTCGGCATCAACGGGTTTATGGTAGTGTGCAGTCAGAAACCGGGCCAGTGCGAGTCGAAAATACCCGTCCCCTGATTCCGCACCATATGCCAGGAGGGACACGTCGTTGTGGCTCAGGCGATGTTCAGCGGCATTTTTCATCAAAGCCAGCGGCAGCAGTGACGGATCGGGCTGACCGATGCCGAGATGAATCATTCCTGGTGGAATGTCGAGTTGAGTGGTTTGAATTGTCTGCAAGGTCATATTTCCGTTTAACGCCTGGATACCCGCTTGCGCGGGTATGACGGATGTTATATCTGCATGATATTAAATGCTTTATTGTCATTCCCGCGTAGGCGGGAATCCAGAAAAATGGGGAAATTGGACTTTTTACGAGTTCGTCAATTCTTCGATCAG
>JAAXQD010000193.1 GCA_012974475.1 Desulfobacterales bacterium | reverse complement strand
GATCCACCCCAAAAACCTGTCCATTTTCTTGTCAGCCTGTTCTACCAAACACCTATTCCAAAGTCCATAAAGGAACAGGGGGTTCGCCAGAACCCCCTGTTTTATTTTATAGATTTGGTCGGGGCGAGAGGATTTGAACCTCCGACTTCCTGCTCCCAAAGCAGGCGCGCTTCCAGGCTGCGCCACGCCCCGATATTGAGTGTTCCTAACACTGTTTTATGAGGGGTGCAAGAAAATATTTGGTTATTGAAATTTTTCAAAAAAGTCGTCGATGCCGTTTCTCATTTCTTTGGCAATCTTAGTCAACTCATCGATATCGTGCAATGATTTCTCATCAACAGGGTTGGTAATGTATCCGATTTCAATCAGGATTGCAGGCATATCCGCACCTTCAAGAACCATCAGCGGTGCCCCCTGAATATCGGGTTTATATTGAGTCTGCCTGCCGATACGATCCCGGACCGACTCTGCCAGAATCTTACTGTTCTGCTGGTGCCTGTTTTGAATATTGGCCCATGATACCTCGGTGTCGTCGTTTTTGAATTCTTTAGATGAATCCGGGTCAAGTGTAAGGGTGGATTTTGAAGTTATTTTGTAATAATACAAAGACGTCCCGCCGGCTTGATGCAGAAAACTGCCGCCGGTATGAATGCTGATGAACATGTCTGCGTCCACATGGTTGGCGGTTGCCGACCGGGTGGGGATATCGACCCAGTAATCATCTGTCCGGGTCAGAATGGTCTTGTAAGTCCTTCCGAGTTCTTCTGCCAACACCCGCGCAAATTTCAGGGTGACGGTTTTTTCAAAGGTCCCATCCGGCCCCTCCCCTCCTTTCTCATATCCGCCATGTCCGGGATCTATAACAATGGTTTTTTGTTGCATATGGAAACGCATTTTTTTAGGATTTGCTTCTGTGGTTACCGGAAATATGAAGATCAAGAGAAAGAAAATTAGTGTGATAGGATGCTTTTGAACGCATGATTTATAACATGCTGACATAAAGACAATTTCCTTTGTTTTGCTTGACACTTGTCGGTTTAGGAATTATTCTATTGAATTGATTTTCATTGGAATGTAATATATTTAAATATATTGTCAAGATGGAGTTTAAGCCACTTCAGAACAGCGCACTCAATCATGATATATTGCTCGCCGGCGGAATTCAATAAAAGAATAAACAGGTATGAGAATGCGAGAGTGGCGGAATTGGTAGACGCACTGGACTTAGGATCCAGCTCTGGAGACAGAGTGGGAGTTCAACTCTCCCCTCTCGCACCAGTTAAGAATCAAGGAGATCTTTTAAAAAGTCAATTTTTGTCCTTTTTGACCAAGGCCAAGTCGAAGACCCCGCACTTGGGCAAAAAAGGACGTTTTGCAAAAGCCGCAAGTCAACGTGCCTGAAATTCTGCTGATCGTCAGGCGCTGGTCTGTTTGAAAGGAGTTTTATGCAATTTAAAGTAGAGGATGTGAGTGGTGTAAAAAAAGTGCTGCATGTCGAGATTCCCGAAGATACGGTTGTTCGGGAACTGGACAATGCCTACAAGCAACTTAAAAAGACGGCAAAAGTAAAGGGGTTTCGTCCTGGCAAGACCCCGCGTTCGGTTTTGGAAAGGATGTTCAAAAAGGATGTCCACAATGATGTGTCTTCAAAATTGCTTCAGGATTCCTTCATGGAGGCCCTCAAAGAGACCGATCTGAATATTGTGGGAAACCCAGAGATCGATCCACCCCAGCTCGATGAAAAAGGTCCCTACAAATATGATGCCACCGTGGAGATAAAACCCGATATCGACAACATCGATTTCAAGGGATTGGCATTGAAAAAGGCATTGTACCAGGTTACGGATGAAGAAATGGACGCCCAGCTTCAGATGCTCCAGAAAAACCTGGCGCAACAAATCCCGGCAACTGATGATCGAGGGGTAGAAGAAAACGATTTCGTTTTGATCGATTTTGAAGGTTTTGAAAACGGCAAACCCTTTTCCGAAACCCAGAAGACGGAAAACTTTACCATGAAGATCGGCGCTGGGGCCATTTCAAAGACCCTGGATGAAATTTTGATCGGCAAGAAGCCGGGTGAAGATATTGAAATAACAATAAATTTTCCTGAAGACCATTTCAATGAAAAACTGGCAAACCATGAAATCACCTTTCATGTCAAACTCCACGAAATCAGAGAAGAAGTCCTCCCTGAAATCGATGATGAATTTGCCAAAAAACTCGGCCAGTATGAAACGTTGGGAGAGGTGAAAAATGCCATAACCGAAAATTTGAAACAAGGGTATGAAAAACGCGTGGAGCAGGAATTGAACGAACAAATTTTTCAAGAACTCATTGAAAAGACAGAATTTGAATTGCCCCAATCGATGATAGAATATGAGCTCAATGGCATTATCGACGAGGTTGAAAAAACTTTGTCGTACTATAACAAGTCTATGGAAGACGAGGGGTTCACCAGGGAATCTCTTGCTGAAAAGCATCTTGATACCGCGGAAAAGAAAGTAAGGCGTCATCTGATTTTAGATAAAATTATCGATCAGGAAGAATTGACCCTTTCGGATAAAGAGTTGGACGCGGGCTTCAGTGAAATGGCTCAAGCCGTTAATCAGCCTGTTGAAGCCATAAAGAGCTATTACAATCAGAACCAGAGCAATCTAGATTTTTTTAAACATACGTTACTTGAAAAACAGGCTATCAAGCTTATTATTGATAGTAGTACCATAGAGGAAATCGAACCTAAACTGGAAAAAAATACTGAAAGTTGATGCACCGGCAAAAGTTTTTACGAGCGCTGTGATGCAGAAAAAAATTGTAAAAGGAGATGATCTGTGCCGTTAATACCGATGGTCATAGAACAAAGTAGCAGGGGTGAGCGAGCCTACGACATATATTCAAGGCTCCTAAAGGACAGGATAATTTTTCTGGGTTCTGCGATCAATGACGAAATCGCCAATCTTTTGATCGCACAATTGTTGTTCCTTGAATCCGAAGATCCTGATAAAGATATAAATTTTTACGTAAATTCTCCCGGCGGTGTCGTTACGGCCGGCATGGCGGTATACGATACCATGCAGTATATAAAACCGGATATCGCAACGGTGTGTATCGGACAAGCTGCCAGCATGGGTGCGGTTTTGTTGACAGCCGGAGCAAAAGGGAAGCGCTATTCACTTCCCAACTCAAGAATTCTGATCCATCAACCCATGGGAGGATTTCAGGGACAGGCTTCGGACATCGAAATACAGGCCAAAGAAATCCTGCGCATGAAAGACACGCTAAACGAAATACTGGTGATTCATACAGGCAAAGATTTAGATCAAATTCAGTTAGATACTGACCGTGACTTCTTCATGACAGGGAAAGAGGCCAAAGAATACGGCCTCATCGATCATGTCATCATAAACCGGGAAGATCTGAATAAAATAGAAAATGCGGAGAAATAACATGTCCAAAAAAGGGGATACAAACGATAACCTTTTCTGTTCATTCTGCGGAAAGAATCAGAAAGAGGTTCAAAAATTGATTGCCGGCCCCGCAGTCTATATTTGCGATGAATGCATACAGCTATGCAGCGAGATTATAGAAGAGGAACAAGAAAAAGACACCGAAGATATGGAGGGGCTCCTCATTCCCAAAGAGATCAAAGCGATGCTGGACGATTATGTCATCGAGCAGGACGCGGCGAAAAAAATCCTCGCTGTTGCGGTTTACAATCACTACAAACGTCTTAATTCTTCGTTAAAAACAGGCGATGTGGAGCTCCAGAAAAGCAATATTCTTCTCATTGGACCGACCGGGTGCGGGAAAACGTTGCTGGCACAAACCCTTGCCAGATTTCTGAATGTACCCTTTACCATCGCTGATGCAACAAGCCTTACAGAAGCCGGCTATGTGGGCGAGGATGTGGAAAATATCATCCTTTCCCTGCTTCAGAATGCAGATTACGATGTAGAAAAGACCGGGCGAGGTATCGTTTACATTGACGAAATTGACAAAATAGCCCGCAAGTCCGACAACCCATCCATCACTCGGGACGTTTCGGGAGAAGGGGTTCAGCAGGCATTATTGAAAATCATTGAAGGGACCACCGCCAGTGTGCCCCCAAAAGGGGGGCGGAAGCATCCTCAACAGGATTTCGTCAAAGTGGACACTTCCAATATACTCTTTATTTGTGGCGGAACCTTTACCGGGCTCGAGCAGATCATCCAGAGACGTCTCGGCTCTAAAGTGATGGGATTTGGCGCCAAAATTATAAAACAGGAAGAAAGAAATATCGGTGAAACCCTTAAGACGCTTCAACCCGAAGACCTGATCAAGTATGGTTTGATTCCAGAATTTCTGGGTCGTCTTCCGGTTATTGCAACTCTGGGTGAACTCAATGAGTCTGCTTTGATAAGAATTCTGAAAGAGCCGAAGAATGCCCTGATCAAACAATTTAAAAAACTTATGGAGATGGAAGGGGTGAATCTGAGGTTAACCGACAGCGCCTATGCAGCCATTGCCAGAGAAGCCATGAAACGGAAATCCGGTGCCAGGGGGCTTCGGGCCATCCTGGAGAAATGCATGATCGATATTATGTATGAAATCCCTTCCATGGAAAACGTCAAGGAATGTGTCATCGGAGAGGATACGGTGATCAATCAGGAAGATCCGATTCTCTTGCTTGAACAGCCCAAAAAACAAGTGCAAGACAGGTAATTAGGAGTATAATAGATTATTATGATTAACTTGCCGAAATTATTCAAGGAGGATGACCCAGAGGCACCAAAGCCGGTGCTTCCGCTTCTCGCGCTGAGGGATATCGTTGTTTTCCCCCACATGGTGGCACCGCTTTTTGTAGGACGTTCAAAATCCGTGAATGCCCTGTCAGAAGCAATGAGCAAGGACAAGCGGATTTTTCTTGCCACTCAAAGAAGAGCAAACATCGACAATCCCGATGAAAAAGACATCAATCATATGGGAACCATTGCAAACGTGCTTCAGCTTCTGAAGCTTCCGGATGGCACGGTAAAGGCTCTGATCGAGGGTAAAACCCGAGCTTCCATCACTCGATTCGTGAAACACAAGGACTATTTCCAGGTAGAGATAACGCCGGTTGCCGAAACTGAAATATCCCCTGCCGAGAGTGAAGCCCTGGTCAGGTCCATCAATAAAAGTTTCGATCAGTATGCCAAAATAAACAAGAACATTTCCAAAGATCTTGTAAAAAGTGTCGGCAGCATCTCAGATCCCTCAAAGCTGGTTGACACAGTGGCTGCACATTTCTCGTTTAAAATCGCAGACAAACAGGAATTGCTGGAAACAATCTCCTTGGATAAACGGCTCTCTCTCCTTCTGAGCTTGATAAAGATGGAGATCGACATCTTCAGAATGGACGAACGGATAAAAAGCCGCGTCAAGGAACAGATGGAAAAGACGCAAAAAAATTATTATCTAAACGAACAGATGCGGGCCATCAAGAAGGAGATCGGTTCAGAGGACGATCACTCCGACGAGCTTAAGGAGCTTGAAAAGCGAATCAAGCGAAAAAGGATGTCCAAGGAAGCCGCGGGAAAGGTTCGGCAGGAGTTTAAAAAACTGAAGATGATGACGCCTATGTCGGCTGAAGCGACGGTGGTGCGGGGCTATATCGACTGGTTGATCAGTCTTCCATGGTTCGACCGGAAGAAAGTTCGCCAGGATATTGAAGAAGCTGATAAAATTCTCGAAGAAGATCATTATGGGTTGAAAAAACCAAAGGAGCGCATACTGGAATATCTGGCCGTTCAATGCCTGGTCAAAAAAATTCGGGGTCCAATACTCTGTTTCATCGGTCCGCCCGGTGTGGGAAAGACGTCTTTGGCCAAATCGGTTGCCAGATCCACGGGAAGAAAATTTGTCCGTCTTTCATTGGGCGGCGTCAGGGACGAAGCTGAAATTCGCGGGCACCGTCGCACATATATCGGTGCAATGCCGGGAAAAATCATCCAATCCCTGAAAAAAGTCGGCGTCAACAATCCGGTATTTTGTCTGGATGAAGTTGACAAAATGAGTATGGATTTCCGGGGAGATCCTTCAGCCGCCCTTTTAGAAGTGCTCGATCCCGAACAAAATTACAGCTTCAACGACCATTATCTGGATGTGGATTACGACCTTTCAGACATCCTCTTTATTACCACCGCCAATACACTGCCGGAGATTCCCCTTCCATTACAGGACCGGATGGAAATTATACGCCTTCCCGGCTATGCTGAATATGAAAAATATCATATTGCCAAAGACTTCCTCATATCCAAGCAGATTAAAATGAACGGGCTGGAAGGGAAAAATGTGCAATTTTCAAAAAATGCGGTCCTTACCATCGTTCGCCGGTATACCCGGGAATCAGGGGTGAGGAATCTCGAGCGGGAGATCTCTTCCATTTGTCGTAAAATCGCACGTGAAGTTCTGAAAAATAAAGCGGCAAACACCTTCAAGATAACGGCCACATCGATTCAGAAATATCTGGGACCGCCTCGATTCAAGCAGCTGCAGATAGAGCAAGAAGACCAAGTCGGCACGGTTACCGGACTTGCTTGGACCCAGGTGGGCGGCGAATTGCTTTGCATCGAAACGCTGATCATGACCGGAAAGGGAAAGCTGACCATGACCGGCAAACTTGGGGATGTAATGAAAGAATCTGCCCAGGCAGCCGTTAGCTATGTTCGTTCACGCGCCGAGATTCTTGCCATCGATTTGAATTTCTACAAAAAGAACGATATTCACATCCATATACCCGAAGGCGCTATTCCAAAGGACGGCCCTTCTGCAGGGATTTCAATTTGCACCTCACTGGTATCGGCTTTAACCAAACGGCCTGTTCACCATGATATTGCCATGACCGGTGAAATTACACTCCGGGGTCGTGTTCTGACCATCGGCGGGTTAAAAGAAAAAATTCTGGCCGCCCACAGAGGCGGCGTCAAAAAGATCATCATTCCCAAAGAAAATGAAAAGGATTTAAAAGATATCCCCGCGACAGTTTTAAAAGCGATTGAAATCGTTTTGGTGGAGCATATGGATGAAGTTCTGCCCCATGCTTTGATTCTGGAAGAGGGAGACACGCTTTTCAAGAAACATGACATACCATTTGAAATGATGACCGAAGACATTGATAAGGATCAGCGATCCGCCTTGATTTAATCGTATGGAAATTTCCTTCCTGCCAGAACAGCGAAACGACTGTATAATTTGAATTCGCCTGTCAGGGAAAAAACAACATTTCCTGCAAGATTCGCCTTTTACATCGTAAAAGTCTTTTGACGCTGTTGTCAATTTAGCCTTGACTTAATGTTATTTAATTGTTAGCAGTATTTTTTTTCAAGAAGACCCTACAAGCCGTGAAAAAAATACGGGCGGGTAGCTCAGCTGGGAGAGCATCGGCCTTACAAGCCGAGGGTCACAGGTTCAAGCCCTGTTCCGCCTACCATTTCGATTGACTGTTGGAAATTGAACAAACACGAGTCCATCTTCAATAGTCAATCTTAAATCATAAATTGTACCGGGGGTGTAGCTCAGATTGGTTAGAGCGCCGGCCTGTCAAGCCGGAGGCCGCGAGTTCAAGTCTCGTCACTCCCGCCACCTATTTAATAAGCTCGTTATTTCGATAGCGAGCTTATTATGTCTTGGCATATAAAATCCCACTTTCTGTCTACTCCAGGTTTTGTCGATCCACGGCCTCTTTTCTTTCATTGCAGGAATAATCATCTGATGTTATGGTAAAATGAATCCATAAGTGTGTTTCGGAGAGCTGCCACGATATGGCCGTTAAAGTCGAAAGAATTTCGCAAATATAAGGAGGAGATCATGGAACTCGAAGGAAAAAAGGTCATCATCTTGGTGGAAGAGATGTTTAATGTTTTTGAATTCTGGTATCCCTACTACCGGCTGAAAGAGGCAGGCGCCCAGGTGACAGTGGTGGGTTCCGGCAGAACCGACGAATTTACCGGCAAACCCGCCACACAGGTCCGGCCGGATATCAGCGCGGATGCGGTATCTGCCGAAGACTATGACGGGGTCATAATTCCCGGCGGTTACGCGCCGGATATGATGCGCCGCTTTCCGGCCATGGTCCGTATCGTAAAGGACCTGTTCGATGCCGGCAAGGTCGTTGCCGCCATTTGCCATGCCGGTTGGATGCTGTCTTCGGCCAATATACTCGATGGCCGCAAAGCAACCTCTTTTTTCGCCATAAAGGATGATATGGTTCATGCCGGAGCCCTGTGGATGGATGAAGCGGTGGTCGTGGATGGCAACCTCATCACCAGCCGGACGCCGGATGACCTTCCGGATTTTATGCGGGCCATTATCGCCGCTCTCAAATAAACAATTGCATCAACACTTCAACGTTTTACTGACAAAACTCATTTTTTTAGAATCGAAAAAATTGTCCAACCCATTAACCTCGGGAGGTAAAATATGCGTATCCTATTGATAGGACAGGCGGCGTTTGGAGCAAACGTACTGGAAAAGTTGATGGACCGAAACGAGAACGTTGTGGCGGTGTATGCACCGACGGACAGACCAGGCGGGCGGATGGATCCACTCAAAGATGCGGCTGTATCCAAAGGCATCGACGTCTTCCAGCCAACAACCTACAAAGATGATCGGGTTTTTTCCGAGTACAATGAACTCAAACCGGACCTTACCGTAATGGCGTTTGTCACGGATATTATCCCGGCGCGCTTTTTTGAAGTCCCCACCCACGGCACCATCAATTATCATCCGTCACTGTTACCGCGCCATCGCGGCGCCAGTGCCATAAACTGGGCCGTAATCATGGGAGACAGCAAAACCGGGCTGAACATCTTCTGGCCGGACGGCGGTATCGATACAGGGCCCATTCTTCTTCAAAAGGAAATCGCCATCGGTCCGGATGACACCACCGGTTCGCTCTATTTCAACCACCTCTTCCCCATGGGCGTTGATGCCATATTAGAATCCATCGACCTCATAAAGGCAGGCAATGCACCCAAAATCCTTCAGGACGAAGTCGGCGCCACCTACGAACCCCCTTGCGATGACAAGGTGGCGGGTATCGATTGGAACAAGCCGGCAGATGAGCTTTACAACCTGGTTCGCGGCTGTGATCCTCAACCCGGCGCTTTTGCAGTGTTAGGAGGTGAAAAGGTTCGTTTTTACGGCGCGAAACGAATTGAGGAAACCGTAGTTGATGCTCCGGGAACCATATTGAATGTTGACGATAAAGGGATTCATATCGCCCTTTCAGGGGGAAGACTCATTGTGGGCAAAGTCAGGCCGGTAAAAGGCGGAAAAATGGCGGCTGCTGAATTTGCCGCTGAAAAGGGATTAAAAGCCGGAGACACGTTCGACACATAATACCTGCTTTCAAATTTAAAAGGCCTTTGAAAAATGGTTAATTTTTCAAAGGCCTTTTTTAAAAAACAAACTGTCCGCTGAAATTAGGCCGCTTTTTCGATTTTTGCCGCACAAACTTTATACTCGGGGATTTTGGCAACAGGATCAAAAGCCGAATTCGTTAAAATATTGGCCGAATTTTCGGCAAAATGAAACGGTACAAACAACAGACCTGGCTTTACCTTGTTGCTTATCCTGGCCGGCACCTCAATTTCTCCCCTGCGGGTGGCCAGCTTGACAGTGTCCCCGTCGTTCACCGACAGGTTCGCGGCATCTTCAGGATGAATTTCTACATATCCGGTTTTTTGCTCGGCATCAAGATGCTCAGAAGCTCGGGTCATCGTACCGGTATGATAATGGGCGAACATTCGGCCGGTGGTAAGAAAGTAGGGATATTCACCGTCGGGCATCTCGGCCGGATCGAGATACTCGATGGCATGAAACAGGCCTTTACCTCTGGTAAATTGAGCGGCATGTAAAAACTGGGTTCCCGGATGTTCTGTGTTCGGGCAAGGCCACTGCAATCCGTTCAGTCCCATCCTGCCATACGTCATGCCGGCGTAACTCGGGGTTACGGTAGTTATTTCCTTGAAGATGGCTTCTGGATCTGCATAATTCATCTCGTAGCCCATGGCGGTGGACAGTTTGGAGATGATTTGCCAGTCGTCCAGTGTATTTCCGATGGGATCAATGGCTTTATTCACCTTCATACAGCGTCGTTCGGTATTGGTATATGTCCCGTCCTTTTCGGCCACCGACACCGCAGCAAAAACCACATCCGCTTTTTCTGCGGTTTCGGTGAAAAAAATGTCCTGACAAATCAGCAGGTCAAGTTTTTCCAGAGCCTTGACAAGGTGGTGTTGATCGGGATCGCTCAGCATCGGGTTCTCGCCGACCACATACAGCGCTTTGAGTTTGCCGTCGATCATGGCCCGCACCATATCGGTGATAGTGTAGCCGATCTTGCCGGGCAGCGCTTTGCCCCAGGCTTTGGCAAATTTTTCATTGTTGGCCTCAACCGTCACCGGCTGATAGGCAGGAAACACATTGGGTAATCCCCCCATATCACAGGCACCCTGGACATTGTTCTGACCTCTTAGAGGATTCACACCGCCGCTTTTTACACCAACATTCCCACAAAGCATGGCCAGATTACAGATGCTTTTGACATTATCCACACCGGTGGTATGCTGTGTAATTCCCATGGCATAGAGAATTGAAGCCGGTGAGTTGGTGGCATACAGTTCGGCCATTTTCTCCAGGTCCGCCTGAGCAATATCGGTGATGGCTTCGACCTTGTCCGGCGTATAGGTTTCGACAACCGCTCTGAAGGCGTCGAATTCTTCGCACCTTTCCTCGATATAGCGTTTGTCATGCCAGTCATTTTTAAGAATGATATGCATCAGGCCGTTGAGCATTGCGACATCACTCCCGAGTCTCTGGGTAACGGCAACATCTGCAAAACGGGACAGCTGGATATTTCTGGGATCGGCCACAATCAACTTGGCCCCTTTTTCCTTGGCCCTGAAGACACGCCGGGCAATGAGCGGATGACACGCAGATGTGTTCGAACCCGTGATAAAGATACAGGCCGAATCCTCAATTTCGGCGATGGAATTGGTCATGGCTCCACTTCCAAATGCTGCGGCCAGACCGACCACAGTGGAAGAATGTCAGAGCCGAGCGCAGTGATCCACATTATTGGTCCCGATCACTGCTCTGGCAAATTTTTGAACCAGGTAATTTTCTTCATTGGTAATTTTAGCCGAGGCAAGTACACCGACGCTGTCCGGGCCGTGGGCCTCAATAATGGCCTTTAGTTTTTCGACGGCGGTCTGGATGGCGTCATCCCAGGAGGCTTCCTGCAAATGGCCGTTTTTCTTTAGCATGGGTGACGTCAAGCGCTTGTCGCTGACCACATGTTCGTGGAGATTCCAGCCCTTGATGCACAATTTGCCCTCATTAACCGGGTGGGTTTTCATGGGCAGGGTGTCCACAAGCCGGCCGTCCATCACCTGGAAAAGAACACCGCAACCGGTACCACAATATGAACATACTGAAGGAATGATTTTAAAATCCATACTTATCGCTCCTTGTCTTATTTAGAGATTTTTCATTGAATGTTGACAACTGTCTTTTTCAATTTTTAAATTTCAATCCTTAGATTGGTTTCGGTTCCAGCGTGACTTCTTCTCCCAGCATATTAAACGGTGACTGGTCTACGCTGGTTCCAGTTTTATAATCAAATACATCGGACACGATATCGTTGACTTTTCGATAGAGCAAACGCAAAGGAATGTCTACCGGGCAGGCGTCCTCGCACAGACCGCAGTCGATACAACGCCCCCCCATATGAACCGCCCGAACCAGATGGAAAATCGGAACTTCCGGAGGAACACTGCCGGTGGCGATCAAGTCCGTATGCTCAAGACTACATTCCTTGCAAAAACAAACCGGACAGATATCACGGCATCCGTAACATTTGAGGCATTTCTGTAACTCATACATCCACCGTTTATATCGGTCTTCCTGGCCGAATTCCTCAGCCGCTTTAACATCCATGTTATTGTCTATACCGATCATCATTTTCAAAGGCGCTGCCTTTTCAGGCTCGAGGTAGGAACAATCCCCATGCTCCTTGAGTTTGGAGGGACAGCAATTGACACTGATTGTCTCTATATTGTCCGGTCTCAACTGATTCCAAACATAAAGAACATTCAAAGCTCTCTGATTGCAATCTCGCACCAAAAGTCCTATTTTTAGTTCCTTATGTTCGGTAGCGATTTTTGTGGCCATTTTTTCCAAAGAATACCGGGCGTTGCCGACGATCAAATCGTCGGTTTCATCCAGATTGTCCCGGGTAAAGCAATGGGGCAAGGGGTGTCCCTGAATTTTTTTATATCCCAAGAAGATGTCCACTTTTCCTTGTTCAAGCCACTCTCTCACTTGTTCTTGCATATCATCCTCCCTCCACACTCGCAGCATCCTGCACCGCTTCGCATGAACTTACAATAGCGGACATGTCAAAGTCGCCGGACAGAGGGCTGGGGCCCAATGATTGTATTTTATTCGTAAAACTGGTGACCACTTGTACAAATTTCTGGGCTTCGGCCGAAGATATCCAGTCTAAATGCAACCGACCTTCTAATCCCATAAACGCCAAAAGTTCCTGAAGAAACGTAATCCGTTTAATCGTCATGTAATTACCATACAGGTAATGGCAGTCGCCGACATGTCACCCGCCCACCAGGACACCGTCGGCTCCGCTTTGGAAAGCCCTCAAAATGTGGTGCGGCGATACGGTCGCCGAACACATGACACGGATGGGCCGAATATTGGGCGGGTATGCAAGTCGACTCACACCTGCCAGATCGGCTGCTCCATATGCACACCAGTTACACATAATAGCGATTATTTTGGGCTCAAATCTATCTTCTTTCACATTTTTCTCCTTTCCAATGGATTATATGCTCAATGCGCTCTTGATCTGGGCGTAAATTTGGTTGTTGTTAAATCCCATCAGAACCGGTGCCTCAGAGGGGCATACAGCAGCACAGGCCCCACACCCTTTGCACAAGGCTGCATTCACTTCAGCCACAAATTTTTGATCGTCAAAGATGATGGCGCCATACGGACAGACATTGATACATCCCAGGCAACCGGAACAGAGTTCGGCACAAATATCCGAGACGATGCCGCCCACTTTGATATTCTCCAAGGCCAGCACTGTTGAAGCTCTTGCGGCTGCAGCCTGGGCCTGGGCGATACTCTCCTCGATGGGTTTCGGGTAGTGTGCCATGCCGCACATAAAAATCCCGTCATTGGCAAAATCGACAGGCCTTAACTTCTGATGGGCTTCCAAAAGCCATCCGTCAGAGTCCAAAGGGACCTTGAAAAGCTGGGCCAGCGAATGATCCCAGTGAGAGACAATGGACGATGCAAGGCAGAGAATATCGGCCCTTACAGCCAATTTTTGGTTCAAAATTCGGTCTGTAAATTCTACGATGATCCGGTCTCCGTCAGGTCTGACCTCCGGTTTTTGATCCGGCGAATATGTAAAAAAGAGTACCCCGGCAGCTCTTGCCTCTCTATAGAGATCTTCCCTTTTTCCATAGGTTCGGATATCCCTGAAAAGAATCGACACATTTACATCCGGATTCTTCTGTTTAAAATCGAGGGCGCTTTTAACGGAATGGGTACAACAAACCTTTGAACAATACGGGCGTTCTTCATCTCTGGATCCGACACATTGGATAAAAACGACATTGTTAGCCTGTTCGATTCTGGGATCGTTATTCTGAAAAAGATCATCGAGTTCCAGATGGGTCATCACAGCTGGGTGTTTTCCGTAAAGATATTCATCGGGTTTATATTCTTTGGCGCCGGTTGCGATTACGGTCACGCCATGTTCGACGGCTTTTGCGGATTCCCCATTGCGCAATTCGGTCTTGAAGTTTCCCACGAACCCCTCAACATTGGATATGTTCGTTCGGGTATGCACGGAGATTAGGTCTTGGGATTCCACTGCCGTTACAAGTTCTGCAACAAAAGCTCCAACATCTTCATTTCTATGTGTTTTATTCAACAACAACGCATTGCCGCCTAACTTGTCAGACCGTTCAACGAGGTCCACCGGATATCCCTGATGTGCCAGAGAGACGGCAGCCGTCATGCCGGCAATCCCTCCGCCAATCACCAGCGCCGAGTGGGTTACGGCAAGATCGGTTTGCTTCAACGGCGTCAAAAGGTTGGTTTTTGCCACGGCCATGCGCACAAGATCTTTGGCCTTTTGGGTGGCTGCATCTGGATCGTCCGAATGTACCCAGGAATCATGATTTCTGATGTTGGCCATTTCAAAGAGATATTTGTTCAAAGAGGCATTGATGAGTGTTTCCTGGAACAGCGGTTCATGGGTCTTGGGCGTGCAGGCCGCCACCACCACACGGTTGAGGCCCTGTTGTTTGATGATATCCGTCATTTTCTCCTGGGTATCTTGGCTGCAGGAGAACAGGTTTTCTTCGACATACGCCACATTCGGTAGGGTTTTGGCGTATTTTGCAACTTCTGGGACCCTTACCACACCGCCGATGTTAATACCGCAGTTGCATATAAAGACCCCGATTTGGGGGGGTTCCTCACTAACATCTCTCTCCGGAGGCAGCTCGAGTATCTTTGTCTGTGTGTTGCGTGCCGAGGCCAGATGCTCCGTTGCTGCACAGGCCGAAGCACTGGCTTCCATCACCGACTGCGGGATATCCTTGGGGCCGGTAAATGCGCCACAGGCATAAATTCCCGGTACAGAAGTGGCCACCGGATGAAAACTGTCGGTCTGCGTAAAGCGGTAGTCATCAAGTTCGATACCGATACGACTGGAAAGATCGGCAACATCCTGATTTATTTCAAGACCCACGGACAGCACAAACATATCAAAATTTTCCTCTGTGATTGTGCCGTCTTCCTGAATGTAGCGAACCGATATATCATCGGTTCCGGGCACCGGATCTATGGAGTGAATCCGGGATCGGACAAATCTGATGCCTTCCTTTTTGGCATTCTCATAATATTTGTCAAAGTCTTTGCCGTGGGTGCGCATATCCATATAAAACACCGCACAGTCCAGCGGTTTGGTGCTGTGCTCTTTGGAAATGACGGTTTGCTTAATTGCGTACATACAGCACACGGAAGAACAATACGCGTTATCACACCGGTTGAGATCTCTGGAACCGACACACTGCAGCCAGCCGATCTTTTCGGGCTCCTTCTGATCCGAAGGCCTGACCAGATGCCCCATATACGGGCCGGTGGCAGACAAAATTCTTTCAAACTCCAGAGCGGTCAACACATTGGGCAGCTTGGCGTAGCCGTAACTATCGAATCGGCTGGGATCAAAGGCTTCAAATCCAGGCGCAAGGATGATGGACCCCACATCAAGCTCAACAATTTCATCTTGCTGAGAGTGATCGATGGCTTCAACCGGGCAGGACTCGGCACATATTTTACATCCGCCGGTTTTAAAATGAACACAAACGGATCGGTCAATGACCGGCGTATTAGGAACCGCCTGGGCATACGGCACATAGATCGGCCTTCGGAACGCCAACCCGGCATCATATTCTGATGGAATTGGCTCAACGGCATGTTTGGCGATGTCTTCTATCTTTAGGTGGCCGGTGGGGCACACCGAAATACAGGCACCACACCCCAGACAGACTTCGGATTGATCCTGAAAAGGGGTATCCACTTTCATGTCTACACCCCTCCCGGTCAAACCGATGGCGCTGTTGCCCATTTTATCACACATACGGGTACAGAGACCGCAAAGAATGCAGGTGTCATCTCTAATCTTAAAGCGTGATTCCTTTAAGTCGTATTGCACCGCAAGTTCCTTAATGATGGGCACATCCGGACAGCGGGCAAGCAATAGCTCCACGATCAGTTTTCGGCCTGCGTGAACTGAATCGGTGTCGGTTCTGATTTCCATTCCTTCCCAGATGGGATAGTTACAGGCGGTTACGTAACGTGTACGGCGTCCGTCAAAAAGCTCCACGGTGCACAAACGGCACATTCCGGCGGGTTCTAGCGCTTTATGGTGACACAGCGTCGGAATTTCAACCCCGTATTTTTCAGCAACTTGAAGAATATACTGCCCTTCCTCTCCCTGAACTTTTTTTCCATTAAGCTTAAACTTAATCATGGATTTTAACCTTATTATATCCGAAGATTATTTAATGAGAACGGCATCGAACTTACAGGCATCGTAGCAAATACCACACTTGATACACTTCTCTTGCTCCATTTCGTGGGGCGCTTTTTTTTCACCGGTTATGGCTTCCTCAGGACATCGTTTAGCACAAAGCGTACAGCCGTTGCATGCTTCCTCATCAATTTCATAGTGAAACAAAGGTTTACAGACGCCCGATGGGCACTTCTTGTCCTTAATGTGGGCTTCATATTCATCTCGAAAATAAAGTATCGTGGTCAGAACAGGATTCGGCGCCGAGGTTCCCAGCCCGCAGAGGGAAAATTTCTGGATCATCATACCCAGTTCTTCCAAAAGCTCGATGTCGCCTTCTTTACCGTTTCCTGTGCAAATATCGGTCAGAATATCCAGCATCGCTGTAATCCCTTCACGGCAGGGGTTGCACTGACCGCATGATTCCTCTTTGAGAAAATCTAGAAAATAACGGGCGATATCGACCATACAGGTGTCTTGGTCCATGACGATCATACCGCCGGAACCCATGATGGAGCCGACCTTTGTCAACTCATCAAAATCGACACCCAAGTTTAAAAATTGTTCCGGAATACATCCTCCCGAGGGACCGCCGGTCTGAACCGCTTTAAATTTTTTCTTTCTAGGAACGCCGCCGCCGATGTCAAAAACAATGTCTTTCAGCGAAATCCCCATGGGTACTTCCACCAGGCCGGTGTTCTTAATTTTCCCCACAAGACTGAAAACTTTTGTACCCTTGCTGTGGGTTGTTCCCATCTTGGCGAAATTGTCGGCCCCTTTTAAAAGAATGGCAGGAACATTGGCATACGTTTCCACATTGTTTAAATTTGAAGGATTTTGCCTGAAACCTTTTTCCACTGTATGGACATACTTAGCCCTGGGCCTGCCCACCTGACCTTCCAGAGACGCCATCAATGCAGTCGACTCGCCACAAACAAAAGCACCGGCTCCGGTTGAGATTTTAATGTTAAAATTAAAATCAGATCCGGCAATGTTATCCCCGAGCAACCCGTATTTAACAGCCGCTTTAATCGCCGATACCAGACGTTTGACAGCCAGAGGATATTCGTTGCGAACATAGATAAAGCCTTGATTGGATCCAATGCCCAGTGCCGCAATTAACATCCCCTCCAAAACGCTGTGAGGATCGCCCTCTAGTATGCTGCGGTCCATGTAGGCGCCGGGATCGCCTTCATCGGCATTACAGATGATATATCTATCACCGTTGTGTCTGGCACAGGTTTCCCATTTGATCCCGGCGGGAAATCCGCCGCCACCGCGGCCCCTGAGTCCCGACGCCTTAACCTGCTGAATAATTTCTTTGGGCTCCATATCATGGAGTGCCTTAAGGAAAGCAAAATATCCATCTTTGGCGATGAATTCTTCAATACTGTCCGGATCGATATATCCGCAATTTCGCAGGGCGATTTTAACCTGTTTATGATAAAAGGGGATCTCTTCCAAAAAAGGAATCTCTTCAAGCGGTGTTACACCTGCCAAGGGGTTTTCGATATCATCTTCCAGAAGCGATCGCGGATCGCGCATTTGTCCCAGAATCCACTTTTTGTTAAATTTGTTTTCGTTATAATCCTGAATGGTCTCCAGAATCTTGTCCTCGGTAATATTTTTATACATTACCCGTGGTTTACCGGGCCCTAATATTTCAACCAGGGGTTCAACTTCACAGAAACCGATACAGCCGGTTTGGCTGATATCGATACCGTTTCCATTGGGAAACTCTTGAATCGCCTTGTCAAATGATGCCTTGGCCCCTGCTGCGATACCGCAAGAAGCCATTCCGATGTTTACCTTGACGGCTTCCGGGTAGTACAGTCTCTGGCTGTAATCTTGGCGGATTTGTTCTAGATCTTTTACTGACTGGATTTTCATGGCGCTGGCCTCTTAAAATTTATTCATACGGATCTAAAATTTTTTCCACTTGGTCGGAAGAAATATGACCATGCGTGTCTTCATTGATTTTGATCACCGGTCCAAGGCTACAACAACCGATACACCGCACCGTTTCTAAGGTAAAGCGCTGGTCCTCGGTGGTTTCCCCGTCACAGAGGTTCAAGGCCCCCTCAATTTTTTCGCGAACTCTTTCCCCGCCTCTAACATGGCAGGCCGTACCGAGACAGATCGATATGATATTTCTGCCTCTGGGCTCAAGGCTGAAAGTGCTGTAAAATGTCGCAACACCGTAAATCTGACTGTATGGTACGTCAAGTTTGGTGGAAAGATAAGCGAGGGCCGGTCGGGGTAGAAAGTTGTAACGCCGTTGTATCGCCTGAAGAATCATAATCAGATTTTCTTTGTCGTTATTAAATTCATTGGCGATGATATTATCAAGTTCCATATAATCGATTTCTATGGATGGAACACTTTCAAACTGAACGCTTTTAATCTGAGCTGCCTGACTCATATGCTCGCCCCCCTAATGAAACAAAATGAATTGGCATGAATTATACTAAGCTTTAACCTGATTTTTGGGCATCGGTATGTTTACAACCGGGCAGTTTTCAACGCAGTTCCCACAGCCCGTACAGAGATCCATATCGATACTACGCGCCCGTTTTTTAACCTTTACTTTGAAGTTTCCGGCGGATCCCTCCACAGATTCCAGATCCGCGTATGTGATGATTTCAATATTCAGGTGCCGGCCGACCTCGACCAGTTTGGGTGAAATAATTCACATAGCACAATCATTGGTGGGGAAAGTTTTGTCCAGTTGAGCCATAACTCCGCCAATGGACGGGGATTTTTCGACGAGATAGACATAATATCCCGAGTTGGCAAGATCCAGAGCGGATTGCATTCCGGCAATCCCTCCACCTAAAACCAGAACCGATCCGATTACATCTTTGGGCATCGTTCTATCCTCCTTGAAAAAAGGGCAATTTTAGGGCGATATGTTGAAAAGTAACGCTACCGTTACGTTAGATTGAACCAAGCAGTTTAACTATAAAGTATTATAAAGTTTGTCAATAAAATTCTAAGGTTTGTCGGGGGGATGATAATGGAGAATTTTTAAAAAGATATGCCCTTTTTGAATAGAAGTGTAACGGTAAAGCGGGTTGTCATAATTGACCGCTTGAAAATAATACGAGATCTTAGTCGGGAATAAATTTGATTTTTAAAGAATCTCCCAAACCAAAAAGTGGTTGGGAGATTCTTTTTGTCTTAAGCGGCGAGACGGAAAGCTTTTTCAGTTGCGTTCCGGATTTCGTCGGGTGTAAACGGTTTGGCAAGGTAATCGATAGCTCCCAGCCGTGAGGCTTCCACTGCCGTCTCGATACTGGCATAACCGGTAATGATAATGACCATGGTGTCCGGTCTCCGGTCACGAATTGCTTTTAGAAGCTCCAGATCTTTTACTTCGGGAATTTTCAGGTCCAACAGAACAAGGGCGTAAGCGCTTTCTTCTATTTTCTCAAGCGCCTCGGTTTTGGTGACAGCCTGATCCACATTGAAACCTTTTTTGGAGAGTATTTTCCGGATATTATTATTGACAGCGACTTCGTCATCAATCACCAGAATTCCCGCCGGCACGGTTTCTCTCGGAATCTCTATAACGTTTGCCGGACGTTCGGGCGCTTTTGTCATCATCCGTGCAACGTTCTGCCTGAGTTCTTCATAGGGCATAAAAGCAACCCCTTCGTGGTGCATGTTCAAAACATATTCAGGACCGGTTATTGAAACCACTTCTTCGTAGTTAAACGGAGAATCGATGCCGATCAGTTTTTCAGCGTCAAACCTTTTCGCTTTGGCGGCTTTTTTCTTTTTGGCCTTTAGCTGTGGGCATTCTCCGGTTTTAATCCCCCCCTTACATGTATTCTCCAGCTTTTTGAAAATATCACAGACCATATTTCCCAATGCACAGTAATTTTCAAGGGTTTCCGGTGCTGCTTCAACCACCGGCATATCCGAAGGACCCAGCCTGCCTACAAAGTCCTCACCGGTATATTTTGCGACATCATCTCTGTCAAAGGGAATATCCACATCAATGATCTCTTTTTCCTTCTCCGTTGTCGGCGCTTCAATTAAATCTCCGGACAGGGCCCGTTCAACCGTAGATCTCAACTCATCAGGAGTGAACGGTTTGGAAAAATAGTCCAGAGCCCCAAGCCGTATGGCTTTAACCGCCGTATCTGTGGACGCATAGGCTGTCATCATTACAGCTTTGGTCAGCGGCCATTCCTTTTTAACCAGTTTCAGAAACTCAAGGCCATTCATCTCGGGCATAACGATATCGGAGATAAGAAGCGAAAACGAATCCTTGGCCATTTTTTCCAGGGCCTCTTTGGCGCTGGTTGCGCGAATGACCTCGTAATTGTTTTTGGAAAGGATTTTTTCCACATTTTGACAGATCTGTTTTTCATCATCGACGACCATAATTTTTGCTGCTGTTCCCATTTTTTCCTCCTTAATAATGAACTGTAGCTGTTATTTTTTATGTAAATTCATGTTTTATTGGTTAGCGCATCTTACCCGGCGTCTATGCATGTTGCGTGCCAAAAGAGATGGCTAACGCCAACATATTGATATTATACAATTTAATTCAAAGAAGGGTCCAGGTTGAAACGGATGTGTATAAAAAAAATATACCCATCCCCGTTGGACATGAAACCAGATTTACAAGGGAGGGGAATTTGGAATTTATATTAAACATCAAAAGATTAAACGAAACAACCAATTGATAATATTTATATAATAATTTTTACAAAGAAAATTTGAGCGGCAAAAGGAGGCACTTTCAGGACGCTGCCATGAAAATATATGGATTGTATAAAAAAAATATACACCGTATAAACATTCGATGGTTCACGAATCTGACCGGGTGTGTCGGGGGATCTTTATATGGTGTTTTTTGATTAACGATTGAAAGTTGGTTCTTTGCAGCCCTACTTTTTCTGCTGCACGGGTGACGTTCCAATCGTTTTTCATAAGGGCATTCATTACAAAATTCTTTTCAACTTTCGCAACCGCTTTCTGCCGGATCTCTTTTTTGATTCTTTTAAGTTCATCATTGGTTGAAGGAATATGGTCGATGAGCTGTTCGATGTCAGCGACGTCCCCCAGTAGCGGAAGGTCTTTGAGCATAATTTTATCCCTCTCGCACAGTATGACGGCCCTTTCGATGACATTTCTCAATTGTCTAACATTCCCCGGCCAATCATATTCCGTTAATCGAGTGACAGCCTTATCCTCGAATCCGGAAATCCTTTTGCCAAAGCTTTGGTTGAACTGTTTTAAAAAATGGTAGGATATGGGCAAAATATCTGTTTTCCTCTCCCTGAGCGGGGGGACCATAATCGGATATACAAAAATTCGATAATAAAAGTCTTCTCTGAAGGAACCTTCGGCCACCATTTCTTTGAGGTCCTTGTTGGTGGCAAAAATCAAACGAACATCCACTTTTTGGTTAGCAGTGCTTCCCAACGGCAAAAATTCGCGGTTTTCTATAAACCGGAGCAGCTGTAAAAGCGCCTTTAGCGTAACCAAACAACTCGCTTTCCAAAAGGTTGTCCGATAACGTTCCGCAATCTACCGCAAAAAACACCTTATTTTTTCTGGAACTGTTGGCATGGACCGCCCTTGAAATCAATTCTTTCCCGGTTCCGCTTTCGCCGTAAACAAGAACCGTCGAATCGGTGGGAGCAACCTTTTGTACCATGGAGACAACCTTTTTTATCTTAGGACTGTCTCCAATGAGCTGATGAGAAAATGATTTAAGCCGCACTTTTTTCTGCATAAGCTGTTGGTTTTGAAGCAATATTTCTCTTTCTACAAGAGACTGATGGACAACGGAGCGCAGTTCGTGGGGCGTAAACGGTTTTGGAAGATAGTCAAAAGCGCCCATCTTCATTACTTCGACGGCCGAAGAAACACTGGCATATCCGGTAATTACGATTACCATGGTTTCCGGGTGGGTCCCTTTTAGACGCCGCAAGACCTCCATGCCCCCCAGGTTGCTCATTTTCAGATCGGTGACCACCACATCGAACGGTTCCGCCTCCAACATCTTCAGCGCATCGTAACCATTGAGAGCGTACTTGACTTCATAGTCCATCTTCGTCAGTATTTTTACGCAATTCTTACAGATGGCCGGTTCATCATCGACAATAAGGATACGGGGATCATGGATTGCCATCTTGTTTTCCTTGGTTTTGGGGAAGTTTGATCGTGAAAGTTGTTCCCTGGCTCTGGTTGCTTTTGACATTTATCGTCCCGCCGTGTTGACCGATGATGCCATGGGTAATTGCCAATCCAAGCCCGGTTCCGCTGTCCTTGGTGGTAAAAAAAGGTTCAAAAATTTTATCTGTGTTCTCTCCAAGAATCCCTTTGCCGGTGTCGCTTATGGCAATTTCAACAATCTTATTCTGTGGAACAAATTGAGTTGAAACCGTGATGGTTCCTCCAGAATCCGTTGCATCTGTGGCGTTGAGCATGAGATTGATAACCGCCTGTTGTATCTGATCTTTATCCATCAGCACCGTCGGCATGTCATCGGAAAGGTTCGATACGATGGTTAAATCATGGAATGTCGCCTGTTTTCGAGTCAACTTGATACATTCACCAACAATTTTGTTGATATTGTAATGCTTTTTGGCTGGTTTTGTCTGGCGAGCAAAATCCAGAAGACTGGTAACGATTTTGCGACAACGGAGGGTTTCATTGGCGATGGTTTCCAACTCCTCTTGAATGGGGTCGTCCGGGGCGATATCCTCCTGGATCAACATGGTGCTGGTTAGAATTGTGGTCAAAGGGTTATTGATTTCATGGGCCACACCGGCGGACAACCGGCCGATGGATGCCAGTTTGTCCTGTTTCATCATTGCCTGCCGTGCATTGATATCGGCCGTAATATCCCGGGACAGCTCAATGGCGCCGATCACTTGGCCGTTTTCAAACAGAGGATATGCAGAGATTGAATAATAGATATTGTTATTGTTCTTGTCTTTATGGACATGGGTTTCCTTGGAAGATTTATGTGTTTTGAGCGTTTGCACAAGGGGGCATTGATGATTCTCACCGGAACATGGTGTATTTTGCCTGTGCGTAATTTCATAACAGAACCGACCGACGGCCTCCTCCTTCTCCAGCCCCAATTTGTTCAGGAGGGGTTCATTGATATCCAGAACCCGGTAGTCGGATCCAATAATCAAAATGTCTTCCTGAATAAGCTCATTGATGAGAATATCATTCATGGCCCTGTTTCGGTCGTATTCCCTAAGCTTTTTTCTCATTGCAATTTTTTCAAAGGCTCTTACCAGGGCCAATTCCAAGGCGTCATCGTTGATTGGCTTTGTGATAAAATCGGTGGCTTCAAATTTTAAACTTTTTATGGCCAGATCTAAATCCCCATGGCCGGTAAGCATTATGACCTCTGTTTCCGGATTTTCGTGTTTAATTTTTCGAAGAAGCTCGATACCGTCAATGCCGGGCATTTTAATATCGGTAATGACCACCGGGATTTCGGCATTTTTGAAGATGTTCAGTGCATCCGCCCCGTTTTCGGCGGTAAGAACTTTGTAGCCGATATCAGATAAGGTTATATTGAGAACCTCACGGATATCCGGCTCATCATCCACCAGTAAAATTGTTTTTTCCATCATTTTACATCCTCTACAGGAAAAGTTAACCTAAAACAGGTTTCTCCTTTTTCATTGGTCGTCGCTTTTATGTCCCCACCGCAATCTTTAATTATACCATAACTGATGGAAAGGCCGAGGCCGGTCCCTTTTCCGACTTCTTTTGTGGTGAAGAACGGCTCAAATATCTTGTCTGATATACCTTCAGGAAGCCCTGCCCCTGTATCGGTGACATCGACAACCACCGTTTCGCCCGCGAGTTTAGTTTTAAGCGCGATCTTTTTGGTGCCCAAGGGCGGTTCGGAAGACGCCCACTTTTCCTCAATGGCGTCCCGGGCATTTAAAATAAGGTTTATAAACACCTGTTCCAACCGGCTGGGATCTGCCATTACCCTCGGCAGTGTTTTATCAATATCCCAGACTACGTCGATTCCCCTGGTTTTGAGTTGCTGGCTGAAGATTTCAAAAGCTCTTCCCAGCACTTCATTGACCTGAACCTTACCCAGAACTACATCCGATTTTCGGGCAAATTGTCTCATATGATTGATAATTTTGGCCGAACGGTCAACATTATGGTCTATCATCTCAAGCATGTTGTAAAGAATATCCTTGTCGATGGGATTGTCTTGATCTAATTTTTTTATAAAGAAATTGCTTGCGGTTTTAATGACCGAGAGCGGTTGATTCAATTCATGGGCAATGCCGGTGGCCATTTCTCCCAGCGTTGCCATTTTGCCGGCATGAATGAGTTGATGTTCGGCGTCAAGCCGCTTGGTAATATCGCTGGTGGTAACAAGCAGCACTTTTTGTCCCAAATACTCCGACGGTGAAATCCGAATGGCCACAAAAAGTGTTTTGCCGTTTTTATTGACATGTTTCGCTTGGTTTACATAAGCAGATGTGATTATTTTGAAAGCATAATGGTCTCTTTCCTCATCGAGAAATAAATCCAGAAAGGATCTTTTTGTGATCTCATCCTTTTCATATCCGTAAACATCGGTGACACTTTTATTGCAGTCGAGTATGTCAAGGGTGTTCACGTCCAGCACAAAGACGGCGTTAGGGATATTGTTGAAAATAGCGTAATATTTTTTCTCCGATTTTTCAAGCCGCTCTTCAAGTTGCTTCATTCGGGTTATGTCAAGGCAAACTTCCATGACAGCGGTGATTTCACCGCGTTGGTCCAAAATTGGAGACGTTCTGGCCAGCCAATACGTTCTCGTCCCGCCTTTACTCAAGCCGGTTTCTTCACCGTAATGGGGTAGGCCGTCTTTAAATGTTTTTTCAACCGGGCAGATCTTACATTTTTCATCCCGCTGTTTATAAACACAATAGCAAAAATCATTTGGATTGGGATTGAAAGTCTCCGCAAACTCTTTATTGTAACCGATCAGCCTATAGTCTCTGTCCTGAATCGTAATCAGACAAGGCACAAGCTCGAACAGGTTCTGGTATTCATCCCTCTGTTTTTTAAGTGCAACTTGCTTTTCAGCAATTCGTGTGCCCATCTTATTTATGGCAGTAAACAGTTGGCCCATTTCATCGTTCTGATTAATGTCCATATCGTTTGAATACTCGCCTTTGGCAATAAGATCGGTTGTGCTGATCAGCTTCTTAATGGGCTGATTTACAAATTTTAAAACAAAAATAAAAATAATTGCGGAGGTGAACAGAAAGGCAAACACAGCCAGAACAATGATACCGTTTTCAAGAAAAGATATTTCTTCATCTATTTCTTTTAAGGAAACAACAACATCGAGGGCTCCCAGTATCTTCTTCCCCTCAGGATGCACATGGCAGGAATCCGACGAACAGCCGGTATTGTTGCGGATCGGACTGATAATACCGAGGAGGCGGTGCCCTTGTGAAGAATGGAATATTCGTGCCTTCTGCACCAGGCTGAGCTCAGACAGAGGGGGGTCCGACCGATGGCAGACATCACAGGCCTCTGCCTTTATGTTTGTGGTCACCTCGAGTTCCGAAGCCCGGTTTGAAAATTTTATCTGTCCTTTTTTATTGTAAATGCGAATGGTATCGATCTCTTTCTGTTTGCTGATGTTGTTGATGATATGGTTGATATCATTCCTAGAGTTGATCATCATTGCATAATGGGCGCCGAGGATAATAGTATTGCTCAATCGGTCGGTTCCCTCCATAATATCTTTCATGACCTTTTCCGTCTGATATTTAATATTGAAGTAGGCCCAGGTAGATATGCTTAGGAGTAAGGTCAGACCCACGGAAAGGATGAGTTTTGAGACCAGGTTAATACGAAGATGTTTAAACAATTTGAACATGGTTTAGCGTTTGTTAACCCCTGTTCTGTTTCGGTCGATGAGAGTTATCCGTTTAACTGCAGGCGTAACTTCCAGCCATTTGAAATTTTATAGGGTTCGGATCATCAAGATATTTATTATCATTACAGTATAATTTTTTCAACAACTGGTCATGACTTTCAGATTAAACCGTCTTCCCAAAGAATCCTTTGCCGTTAAATGGGGTGTTTATTCTTTAATCTTGCGAAAAATTTTGTTAGGTTTTATTATTTCAGGATCAGAAAAGAACGTAAACATTAATTTAGGGGGTTAGCCATGGGACCAGGAGACTCCGACATCGGGGGCAAATTTAATGCAGAGTCGGAAAACGACCATTATGACGAAGAATATTCACCTTGGAAAAAGAAAAAGACGGGAAAGTTCGGATCCAATCTATTTAAAAAACCCGATGGAATCCCGCTGTCCATATTCGGGATAGGATTTTTGATTCTGGCCATAATCTTGATCCTTCTGTTTACCAGAAGCCGGAGTTCCACAGTAGAAAACAAAATCCTGGATTTAGAGAACCGGATGACAAAGCTTGAAGAAAGCATCGCCAAGTTTGAAGCGATCGATGACAGAGTTGCACAAATCTGGGAGCAGGCCCAAACTTTTGAACAATTCAAAGAGCGTTTCGATCGTTCTGAAGCATCTCTGATGTTAAGAATGGATCATATGGCGAAAAATATAGACAATATACAAAAACAGATGGGCAAATCCAGCGCCCGGAAGGCTAAATCCTCGACAACCAAAACCGTATCCAAGAAAACCGCTAAAAAGAGATTTCACACCGTTAAACCGTCAGAAACATTGTATAAAATCGGTCGTCAGTATGGTTTGACAGTGGAAGAAATGCGCCGTCTTAACAAGCTGGCCGACGGCGACGTCATTCACCCTGGGCAAAAACTTTTGGTGAGTCCTTGAAAAGCGAATCAATGCTTCGAGACCTTTAAAAAATGTTCATTTTTGCCTGCCCAGTTAAATTCGTATTTAATATTTAACCGGGGTTCAAGTCGAAGGTCCCGGACTTTGATCGGGGGAAGGCGAAAATTTTAACCATCCCAGTACGATCTCCTGGCCTGTTCCGGCATTTCAACGGAGACCTACGGGGCAGGCGCAGGAATTGGGCAAGAGGGTGCGTTTTACAAAGGTCTCGCTTCATGGGGCAGATAAAATAAAGGCAGGGTCATTTGACTCTGCCTTTAAATTTTAATAATTTGCAGTGAATCGCTTATGAAACCAAGCAGATACAGAAGGGCGTCAAGGAAATGTTCATGCCGTAGTTCTAGTCGCCGAACACCTTGTTTTTATCAGAAATTTTAAATCCCAATGCCAAAATAATCTTTCGCTGTGTTTCCATTCGGCAAGGCATCCCATTTTCGATCCGCGTGATGGTAATGGGGGATATGTTGGCTTTTCTGGCAAGTTCGGCCTTGCTCATCATAAGAGATTCTCTAATTTTTTTTAAGGTATTTTTGCTCATTTGGCTGAATTTCATAAGAACATTCCCTATCAGAATAATTATTAACAATATCATAAGCTTGTAATTTATTAATGTCAAGCAAATTACATATAATTTATATATAATTCTGTCGAATTAGAACATATTGTATTTTATTAAGATAAGTTATCTATATGTGGTGCAACAACAGATCAATATGTCTTGTAAATTCCAATTGTTCCTATAAAATTTCTACCTTGGGACCGGTATCTATCCTGATATCGCTATCCGAATTATTAAACTTAAGCACCCTTCAAAGATCATCGACCCATAATCGAGATGAATGCTAAAATCCGTTTAAATAAAATTTATCCACATCTTTTTATTTTGACCTACGTTGAGCGATTGTTGAATTTGCCGAAGATGCAAGGCATGAGGAATTCGGCCGGACCCGGATTGCTCACCCGTCAGAGGGTTGTGGGAACACGGCATTTCAGCCCGAAGACGTAGCCATTTACTTCGAGGGCTGAATAACACAGTTCCCGCGACGCTCTGGCTGGTGAGCAATTCGGGTTAAAGGCGCTTACCCCGATCAAGGCTCCGGTATTGAACCGCTTCGGAAATGTGGTCGACCTTTACATCCGGTGAATCGTCGAGATCGGCAATGGTGCGGCCAATTTTCAGGATTCGGTTGTAGGCTCTTGCCGAAAGGCCGAGCTTGTCGATGGCAGTTTCAAGAAGTTCCGCAGAGGCATCGTCAACTTTGCAGTGTTTTTTAATATGCCGGTTGATCATCTGGGCGTTGCAGTAGATTTTCGTTCTTTTAAATCGTCGGAACTGGCGCTCTCGTGCAGCGGTAACGCGCATCTTGATATCTTCCGATGATTCCGCATTGGGCTCTCCGATCAGGTCTTTATAGGCAACCGCCGGAACTTCAACGTGAATGTCGATCCGATCCATCAAAGGACCGGATATCTTGGATCGATATCGGTAAATTTGCGGATACGTGCACCGGCACTCATGCTTGGGATCGGAAAAATATCCGCAGGGGCAGGGATTCATTGCTGCCACCAGCATAAAACCCGAAGGATAAGTTATGCTCAAAGCAGCCCGGGAAATGGTGACCATAAGATCCTCCAAAGGCTGTCGGAGAACTTCAAGCACATGCTTCTTAAATTCAGAAAGTTCATCTAAAAACAGAACGCCGTTATGTGCCAGACTGACTTCGCCGGGTCTTGGAATATGACCGCCGCCAATCAAACCGGCATCTGATATGGTGTGATGCGGAGACCTAAAAGGCCTTTTGGTAATCAACGCCTCGTCTTTTGGAAGCATTCCGATGACACTGAATATTTTAGTGGTCTCAATGGCTTCGACTAACGATATTAGT
>JAAXQD010000085.1 GCA_012974475.1 Desulfobacterales bacterium | reverse complement strand
TGCTTTTGCTGTCAGCCAAGTTGCTCGTTTCACCCATAATCCTAAACAGTCCCACGCTATTGCCGTCAAGACCATTGCTCGTTATTTGAAAGGCACTATTGATCAAGGAACTATCATCAAGACAGCCACTCAGCTTTGTCTCGATTGCTTCGTCGACGCCGATTTTGCTGGTCTCTTCCATAGTGATCCTGACTCTTCAATTACTTCGGCCAAATCAAGGTCAGGGTACATTATCAAGTTGTCTGGCTGTCCTCTCATTTGGAAATCCCAACTCATTCCAACGATCTGTTTGAGTACTGCTGAAAGTGAATACTATGCATTGTCCCAATCCATGCGTGTCCTACTTCCCATCCGTTCTCTTCTCATTGAAATGGTTGAGCACATCGATTTTCCTCCCCATCTCCGTCTCTTTGACAATAATCTCTTGACCACTACCCATGAAGACAACACTAGTGCATTATCATTGGCTACCGATCAACACATCACTAGCCGTACTCGCCATTATCACGTTCGTTGGCATTTCTTCTGGCAAGCAGTTCAAGATGGTGCTGTCAAAGTCATCTATGTCGAAACTACCAATCAAGAAGCAGACTACCTCACCAAGGGTCTTCCTATTGATGGTTTCACCCGTATCAGGGAGAAGGTCCAGGGTTGGTAATGATTTTGATTTGTGTTTGTTTTTAATGCATGTTGCATTAGGAGGAGAGTTATAATAATTCGTGGCAAAGAATCGTCCGAAACTATTTGCAAGGCCATTCAACAGAAATTCCTTTTCTGTCAAATGTCTACAAGAAGTCGGCGATTTTCCAAGCTAAGAATTTATTCTCTTTCACATGTTTCATTCAATCAATCGACACCCCAATCAAACTCAACTGCCCAGGACACCTTCCCACACAACAAAGATCTATACAGCAATGAAGTTGCACATATTAAATCAAGTCACAAATAGATCGGAATAGCTACCAGTAAGCGTTGAATTCATGCGTTGGATTCAATATTTCGGTCAAACTTTCTGCGATTGATTTAGATAACCAATATAATTTGATCACAATCTTTCCAAAACAACAAAACGATACCCTCGTTTATATCTTACTTTATCAATACATCTATTGATAATAGAGTCAAGTACTCTCCTTTGATTTCCGGCTAGTAGTTCCTGATTGGCTGCCCCCGAAATCCATCTTATCCCCGAGTTTTCAAGTTTAAGAAATTCAATTTTTTACTAAAAATTATTTCTCTAATTTCCCATCTCGGATACCTTTCAAGTGATACCAAAGTACATCAAGCATCCCATTGATTACAAGGAATACCACAGCAGGTTATGAGCCCAAATCTCTTTGTTTGTTAATACTGAATAAAGAATCCTAGATCCTATTGGAATACATTGAAGTCATTCGCGAGACAATTCAAGTTTATTCCATTTTTCTATCATGGCAGATACTGATCCACCAGTCTCCGGAGACAATGTCGATCTTATCAATGCCACTGCACCTGCAATTACACCTATTGTGCAAGCAGGTAATGCCAATGTTAATGCACCTTCTGTGCTAACAGGTCCTCCAGTTGTTCCAGCCATTTTGCCGGTTCCAAGATTTATTCCCCCAAAGCCAATCATGGCTGCTGCTTTTGCGGAGGCTTTTGATGGTGCAAAGGATTGGAATACGCAATTTGGAGGAAAACCAAATTTCCTATGGACAGGACTAGATACTACTTTCAATAGTTCCTTGACATACAAATCCCCAAATGCTAAACGATTTTTGAATGAATTTCAAAATGCTAAACAGTATGAAAAGAGAACTGTTGGGTTGAAGATCAAGTTTACTGAAAAGGCCAATCTTAATGATTTCAAGACGCAAACCTATGCTGAACTTCTCAAACACGGGCTAGATACTATTACCTTTGTCCATGATCCATCTGACAATACCAAAATGGTAAGCGTAGTCAAAGATCATCCTCGCTTTGTAATTGCCCTGGATATGTCCATTGAAAATGCCAGAAAATTGAGTTACAAATACGACCGATATGATCAAGAAAATTCTGCAGCTGCACGTGAATTCCTCGTCAATTCGTTGCATCAAGATCTCGCATCTCGTCTAATCAAGGTCGTTGAAACTACCGACTCTTTCGCAATTGTATGGCTTCGTCTTCTCAAACTGCTTGTTCCGACCAGCGTTGCTCACTTTGACAATCTCAGAGAAACACTTCGCAAGATCGACCCACTCAAATATGAATGTGAAAATCTAGAGTCATTGGTTCAGGATCTAAGGTTGATCACTGATGAGCTCGTTCTAGGAAACCAGTACAATCCGAGTTTGACGTCATCGTTTTTGACCAGTATCAGGACGAAATGTTCTCAAGGTGACACCTTCGCTTTCAAGTTGGATTCTAAAATCGACGAAGTTGACAAGGAAATAGTCAAATGCATGCACTTGTCCAACCAAGATTCGCTTGACTATATGATGGTAAATGATCTAGATCCCAAATGCATTTTGGACTGGGTACAAACCACGTACTTGAAGTACAAGAACGAAGACCAATGGAAACCTGCCCTTCGCAAATCTGATAGTGCTCGTGTTCCAGCTGGCATTTCTTTGGCAACTGGGTCTCTTATTCCAAATGGATCCGATCTATCTCAGGCCGACCGTGAAAGTGTAATGGCGCTCTATATCAACTTGTTGAAGACCAACAGTGGTTCCAGAAATGCGAAATCTACTAGTGGCAAGAAGACTCCTCAGAATTCTCCTTGCAACACGTGCGGTCAGTTAGGCCATTGGTCTCCAGATTGTCCTTTGAATAAGAACGCTAAATCTTCTTCGTCGCCATCCAGTGCTAAGAAGAATGGAAATGAATCTACTAGTTGGAGACGTCAAGCTCCAGCAAAGAATGAAGCTGAAGAAAAGAAAATGAAGAACGTTCGCTACTATTGGTGCCAGAAATGCAGGCTTTGGTCGAAGACTCACGGCACTAAGGAACACGGCAACAACAAGAGCAACACTACATCTTCTGATGCACATATTGCTGCTAATTTGGTGCTTGACCCATCTATCTGGATTTGCCAAACTACGTCGGATGATAGTCGTTCGTTTGCCGGGTCTATTCCTCAGTTGTCTATCCTTTCGTTCCTCAGCAAGATGATTTTTCCAGTTTGCTTTGTCTTTGTGGCTGGAAGCTTGTTCAATTCTTTCAAGACCATGTACGAGAATCTATCTGCCATTTCCGTCCAATCAACCTTTGCTCCGGTCCAAGTCGCAATTTTTGAGTGCATCTCAAACGTCAAATTAGTCCAGTCCGAAATGTTGATCTATCTCCATGCCTTACCTGGTACAACGTTTTTAGCTCCGTTGATGTGGTCAGTTCTTCTCATTTTTCTTCTCTTGTGGAAACCTTCGGGTATCAAGAAACCTCAGATTCCTAATGATACCAACAAGAAGAAATCTCGTCGTTACCGTCGTGCCTTTGCTCAAAACATGAAACGTCATCTTCGTCGCCTTCGTCGCAAGTTTTTCCATCCTAAAGTTAATCGCTTGAGAGGGAGACAATATCATCGTCCCCATCAGCGTCACCGTCAGGAAATTCTTCTCGAAGCTCAGCAAGCTCAGATTCGCCACAGATTCAACAATTTGTTCAATGAAATCAACATGAAGTTTGATAGAGATACCCACATCCAATGCAGTCCGGCTCAGTATGAAAATGTCTGTGGTCCTCGTCCGCAAGGTCAGCCAAATGTTTCTGGTCCCCGTCCGCAACGTGGCCGTCAGCATCGCCATCAACGAAGCCGTCAGCAACGCCAGCATAATCCAACCATTTGCGTCTCATCGAAGTTGCACGACTTGTATTCTCTCGCCATGTCTACTCCTAAACATTCCGTCTTTCCCGTCATATGGGATACTGGCGCGTCCGTTT
This sequence comes from Desulfobacterales bacterium, assembly GCA_012974475.1. Taxonomy (GTDB): domain Bacteria; phylum Desulfobacterota; class Desulfobacteria; order Desulfobacterales; family UBA11574; genus JAAXQD01. The sequence continues at coordinate 3,133 of JAAXQD010000085.1, read as the reverse complement.
GTGTTACCAATGACAAAAATGACTTCATCGAATTTTCTCCAAACTCATCTATTCCCTCTTTAAGTGGATATGCTGTCAATCAGGAAGATGATGTCAAAGGAGAAGGAATGGTGGTATGGTCGTTTGAAGATGAATCGAAAATGCTTCGCACGTTGAAACTCAAAGCTTATTACTTGCCAAACTGCAAGCATCGTTTGATTTCCTTAGATGCTGTTACTGAAGCTTATCCATCGGAAACGTTCCACGTAAATCATGATGGAGGTCGCTTATCGGGTATTGATGGTGATCCTCTTCGCAAGCCAATTTTTGCTCCGAAGAATTTGAGTTCACGTCTAATTGTTTCGATTGCCCACAGATATCAAACAGCTGAAGAGGATGTCCCTAGTGTCAACAACATTTCTGCTGTCTCAGATGAAAATGTAAATCTATCCCCTGCCCAAAAGGAATTATTGAAATGGCATTTCCGTCTCGGTCATATTGGGTTTGCTAAGGTTCAGCACTTGTTGAAATCGGGAGCTCTCGCTAACTCTGAAGCGGCTCGCCGTCTGCACAATCTTGCTTGTAAAGCTGAGATTCCAAAATGCAGTGCATGTCAGTATGGAAAACAGCGTTCCCGTTCCGCTCCTGGTCAAAAGACTACTACCATCAAAGACCGTGCAGGTATTCTTCGCAACCACAATTTATTACCTGGTCAAGAAGTATCTGTTGATCACTTTGTCTGCTCTGAGAAAGGCCGTTTATTTACCTCACGTGGACGAACCGATGATAAGGATATGTTCTCGGGAGGTTGCATCTTCGCTGATCACGGATCCAATCTCATCCATATTGAATTTCAAAAAGTCCTGACTTCGCATGCAACCATTACTTCCAAGAACAATTTCGAAACGTTCTGCCGTGACCATGGCGTAGTTCCGCAGAAATATTTGACAGACAATGGAGGAGCTTTCGCCAGTGCAGCATTTTCACAGCATCTTCAATTATTTCGTCAGATCGCAAGATTTTCTGGAGTTGGATCTCACCATCAAAATGGTCATGCTGAACGCTCAATTCAAACCATTATGTCTATTTCTCGTGCTATGCTGATTCATGCTGCCATCCATTGGCCTGAGGTTGCCGATACAAGTCTATGGCCCATGGCCGTGTCTCAAGCTGTCTTTCTTTGGAATCATATGCCCGATCCAACTACAGGTCTTAGTCCTTGGGATTTATTCTCCAAGTCCAGATGGAAGCAGTCGAAATTCCATGATGTTCACGTATGGGGGTGTCCTACGTATGTCCTTGACAAGAAGATTGCCGATGGAAATAAAATTCCTCGTTGGAAACCTCGTTCAAACCGTTGTGTCAATCTCGGTCATGCCAAATCCTATGCTAGTTCAGTGCCCTTGGTTCTTAATCTTATGACCGGTTCTATCACTCCTCAGTTCAATGTTGTATGGGATGATTGGTTCTCTACTGTCGCCTCTGACGTCACCACTCTTCCTGATTTCAATTCCGACGAATGGAACAAAACATTTGGTGATTCTATTTATCAATATGTTCTTGATAGTGATGACTTAGCGCAAATGCGGGAGCTTACCGATGAAATGGATGCTGCTCAAGATCATTTTACTGCCGAACGTGTTCGAACCCAAGTTTTGGATGCTATTGAATCTCATCGTCCTACTTCACAGGTTGATTCTTCACCTCGTGTTGCTCCGTCTGCTAGTGCTCTTCCATCCTCTGACACTTGGAGGGAGAATAATTCTACAAGTCTCAGACAAGCACCAGCTCCATCACCTGCCCCTTCTGTCGAGCCGATTCCTACCCCTGCTCCAGCGCCGACACCATCTCCTGTTACGGCACCATCTCCTGCTCCGACACCTGCATCTGTTCCTACACCCGTTCCGGCTCCTATTCCAGTTGCTCCAAGACGTGGTACCCGTGTGCGCACGCAGACTACCTTCTTTAACGCCAGCAATGTTAATACAACTCCATTGCCAGACCCGTCTCATTTTCAAAACCTTTTTGCAGCCATCGGATGCCACAACTTTTCTTCCGTGGACATCAACCTAGCTCTACGTGACATGAAAAGCTTACCACAAGGTCTAATCAATGCTGCTAAGAAGAAATCGGATCCCGACACTTTGACCTTCAATCAAGCCATGAATGATCCAGATCGCGAGAAATGGATTGAAGCCGCTCAAATTGAAATCCAAGAACTCGAAGATCATAAAGTGTGGGAGGAGATCCCAGAATCTGAAGCTACTGGAAAAATCATTCCAGCTACTTGGGTATTTCGTCGCAAGCGCAATCCGTCTGGCGATATCAAGCGTTGGAAAGCCCGTATTTGTTTACGTGGTGATTTAATCGAAGGCAGCGGTGACACCTATTCCCCAGTCGTTTCATTCAGTACTGTTCGGTTGTTTCTCATCGTCTCTATGATTCTCGGTTGGATTACTTGCTCTATCGATTTTTCAAATGCATTTGTCCAAGCTATCAATCCCAAGACCACTTTCATGAGAGTTCCGCAAGGATTTCACACATCAATTCCAGGCCATATCCTAAAATTGATTCGCTCTCTATACGGTCACAACCTTGCCCCCAAGCTTTTCTCGGAACTTCTCTTCAAGACTCTACGCAAACTCGGCTTCATTCAAAGTGTTTTTGACCAATGTCTATGGTACAAGATGAATATCTTTATGATTATTTTCGTTGATGACTGTGGCATTTGTGCCAAGCATGCTAAACTCATCGATCAGCTTATTGAAGAGTTAGAAGCCGAAGGTTTCAAGCTCACCAGAGAATCTACTTTTGCAGAATTTCTCGGAATCCAGTACAATCAAATCGATTCAGACCATGTTCATCTCACCCAGAAAGGTCTTATCAAGAAAATATTGGAAGCCATGCAGCTTGAAAGTTGCAAGCCCAACAAGATCCCCGCCGCCAAAGAAACTCTTGGTATCGATCCTGAAGGTGCTCTTATTTCTGAATCTTGGAGCTATCCTTCCATCATTGGTATGCTCCTGTACTTGTCAACTAACACTCGTCCTGATATTGCTTTTGCTGTCAGCCAAGTTGCTCGTTTCACCCATAATCCTAAACAGTCCCACGCTATTGCCGTCAAGACCATTGCTCGTTATTTGAAAGGCACTAT
>JAAXQD010000189.1 GCA_012974475.1 Desulfobacterales bacterium | reverse complement strand
GTCAATAAACTTTCAACAGAGCAAATTCCCTCTGGATATAACCAAGCCTGCTCCTCTGGGCCGGAATTTCTACTTTAGGTCGCGTACCGGTAAAGCGCGGTAAGATTTATTATGCACCATTCGGTCAGAATAATGGTAACCACGGTTAAAATTGAAAATATACGCCTGAATCGCTGATGTCTCGGAAGTCCACACCCATCCGCAACTCAATTTTATTTCCGGTACGGTCTTGACCCGCTGACCGCAGTCGGTTTCGTATCCTTTTGATTTTTTATCTGTTACATAAAGGCTTTGGAGTTCCGCCAGAGTCGGGAGGCGCCAGTTGTCATACTTTGCTTCAAGGGTGTCCGGAAACGTGTATTTCACCCACAGATCGGCCTGTCTCCAGTTAATATTTCCCTGGTTGTCGGTCTTGGCCCACATGACCCCCAGTTGATGATCCGTAACCGTGCCGTCGCCGTTGTCTGTAAAACGCTCACCCGCCCAAACCGGCACACTGAAGAAAAGTGCCCAAATGGTCACTATCAATACAATTTTTATTTTAGTTCCGGTCATCTTGGCCCTCCTTCCAGAAAATGCTCCAGTGCCGGGTTAAGCAAGCTTTATTTTTTTTCTCAATCGTTTGGAACTTTTTTCGTCCCGATAAGAGATGACAGGCACCGGGGACCGACGGAAAAGTTTTTCGGCAACCGACCCCACAAAGACATGTTCCAGGTCGGTGCGTCCCTTGACTCCCATAACGATCATATCGATGTCTTCTTTGACGATGAGTTTCAACAGCTTATCGACCGGATTGCCGACCTTGATAATGGTTCGGATATTTTCACGGTTAACCGAAGATCGGCTCAAGAACTGTTCCAGTATTTTTTCCCGTTCCGCCTTGACGCCTTCAACGTAATGCTCACTGTCGACCTTGTATCCCAGGGAGGTCACCATTCCGATGGCTGAAATATCCCGGGAATTGATGATACTGGCGACAATCAGTTGAGCGTTCAACAGGGCTGCAATCTGGGCGGCATAATTGAAAAGGCCTTCTGAATTTAGGTTTAAGGTGAGGGGAACCATTATTTTTTTAACGTCATCCATGTTGCGCTCCTTTTTTTCTGGCCTGCAGACGCCGGGTCATCCAGTTCATCCGGCTGCAGGTGCAGGAACTGTTTTCGGCATACGGGGCCTTTGCAGCAGGAAAAGTATCCCGAATATCGCCAAACCTATGGGATAAACCCAGTAGCGCTGATCATGCGGCAGACCGACCCAGGAAGAAACCGCGTCCGGACGCATCAGAATGAAGGTAACGCACAGAAACAGCGGCACCTCGTAAATCCTGTTGCGGGCAAGAAACCAGCCCTGGGTTGCCGAAGCAAAGGCAAAGTTCCCCAAGCAGGCCATGACAAAAATAAGAATTCCCTGGGACCAGCTGGTGATATTGTGAAGAATGAGATCGCCGTTGAAAATGAACATAAACGGCAAAATAGCGGTTCGGATATCGTACATAAATCCCTGTATGCCGGTGGCAATCGGCGGCGATTTGGCAATGGCGGCGGCGGCATAAGCGGCCAAACCCACGGGCGGGGTGTCATCCGCAAGAATTCCGAAGTAGAAACAGAACAGATGGGCAGACATCAATGGAACGAACCAGTCCTGTTGCCCTGCAATGGTAACGATAGCCGGCGCTGTCAAAGAAGCCATGACAATATATGTAGCGGTGGTTGGGAGCCCCATGCCGATGATAAGGCTTGCAAAAGCGGTGATTACCAGCATCAGGTAGATGTTGCCCATGGAGATTACATCGATGACTTCGGTGATGAGTCCGCCGAGCCCCAAGGCCACAACGCCCACGATAATTCCTGCGGCGGCGGTGGCAAGGGCGACGGCGACCATGTTTCGGGCGCCGGTGGCAAGAGAGGAAAAAATGTCGATAATACTCTGCTTGAACGCAGGACCGATGGGTTCTTTGTTCAAGTGTGCCTTTACAGGACCCTGGAACAGCATTAGAAGTGCCATGACCCATATTGCATGGAAGGCGGCGAGTTCCGGTGAGTGCCGTGCAATAATAAGCTCATACAGGAGCATGCCGATGGGGATTAGGAAATGGGCTCCGGCGATGAGTGTTTTAAAAAAGACAGGGAGTTCATTGCGCGGCATGCCCTTTAATCCAAGCTTTGATGCTTCGATATGGACAATATAAAACAAAGCGGCATAGGAGGCAAAGGCCGGTATTGCTGCAGCCTTGACGACCTCTATGTAGGGCACATTAACATATTCGGCAATAATGAACGCAGCCGCCCCCATGATCGGCGGCGCCAGCTGGCCGTCTGTGCTTGCTGCAACTTCAACAGCCGCTGCCTTGGTCGCCGGGTAGCCTACTTTTTTCATCATGGGGATGGTGAAGGTTCCGGTTGTGACGATATTTGCAATGCTCGATCCGGATACCATTCCTGTCAATCCGCTGCCCACAATAGCGGCTTTGGCCGGTCCGCCTTTAAATCCGCCCAAAAGGCTCAACGCCAGCTGGATGAAATAATGTCCCGCACCCGCCTTGTCAAGCATGGCCCCGAAAAGGACGAACAGAAAAACAATGGTTGCCGAGACGTCCAAAGGGATTCCGTAAATCCCTTCCGTGGACATGGTCATCTGTCCGACGAATCGGTTCATGGAGACCCCTTTAAACGAAATGACATCCGGCATATACGGGCCAAAGAATGCATAGCCACAAAACAGTAGTGCAATAACCGGAAGGGCAGGGCCGATCACCCGTCGTGACGCCTCGAGTAAAAGCACGGTTAGGGTGAGTCCGACCACAATATCCCGCGTTATGGGCGCGCCGTAGCGTGTGGTAAGCCCCGCATAATCTATGGCGATGTAAAGTGCCGAAAGAGTGGCCACGATGGCTATGATGTAGTCGAATATTGGAATCCTGTCGGTGGTGGAGAGGGATTTAATGCCGAAACGTGGTTTTTTAAAAAGGGGATAGTTCAGAAAAACAATCAGCAGGGCAAAACCAAGATGGATGGCACGGATAAATGTAGAATCTAAGATAAGCCAGCTGGCGATGGAGAGTTGAAAAAAACTCCAAGTCACCGCAATGGTGGGAATGACGTGTTTAGAAGGCCCTTTGGGAAGTCTTCCGATTCCTTCTTCTTCTTCGGCTATCTTTCTGGCAAGTTCAAGACCATCCTCCTCCAGAGTGCTATCCGGATCGCGGGTTTCGTTTTCGCTCATGGCTGTCACCTAATCTTTCAGAATGGCATGACGGTGTTGAAAATATGCAAAACTCCCGGAAGAAATTTCAAACCGACCGTTTTATTTCAGGATGCCGGATAGATTTGGAACAACGCGGCATCGCAGGTCAAGTCAATACCGCCGGTCTTAAAAATTAAAAGCGGCGGGCTTGTATCCATGAGGACTTGCTCCGCCGCCCGATAATTCACTGGTCTATTGTATGCTACTTCAGCCCGGCTTCCTTGTAATATTTCATGGCACCCGGGTGAATGGGGGCAGACAGACCTTCCAGCATACCTTTTTTGGTCAGGACCTGATATGCCGGATGCAGCTTTTTAAAATCCTCGAAATTTTCAAAAACTTCTTTGGTAATTGCGTACACCACATCATCCGGTACTTTTGCCGATGTGACAAAGGTCGCCTTGACGCCGAATGTTTTAACATCTTCTTTGTTTGCAGCATTTGGGTAAAACGAAATCGGTATCACAGCCGGGGCATAGTAAGGGTATTTTGCCAGCAGTTTGTCAACATCGGTGATGGAAGCAAAGCGCACCTTTCTTTTCCCGGATGTCGCTTCCTTTATCGATCCGTTAGGATGTCCAACCGTATAAAAGAAAGCATCGATCCTGCCGTCCTGAAGGAGGCTGGCGGATTCTGAAGCCTTGATTCCTTCTGCCTTCAAGTCTTTTTTATAATCGATTCCCACTGCTTCAAGTGCATCAATGGAGTTCTGACGCTGACCGGAGCCGGGATTGCCGATGTTTACTTTTTTCCCTTTAAGATCCGCGATGCTTTTTATACCTGCCTCAACCGCTGCCACAAGGGTGATGGATTCCGGATGGATGCTGAAAACCGCACGAAGATCCTTTTGGGGCTTGCCCGCCCACTCGGATTTTTCTGAACCGTTAATTGCCTGGAATTGTCTGTCGGATTGAACAACGCCGAATTCCAGGTCGCCGGACATGATGGCATTGACATTAAATACCGATCCGCCGGTGGATTCTACGGTGCAGCGAATACCATATTCCTTGCGCTTCTTGTTAACAATCTTGCAAATGGCGCCACCGGTGGGGTAGTAAACGCCGGTAATGCCACCGGTTCCAACGGTAATAAAAGTGGTTTTAGCCTGTGCGGTTGTCGGTGTTCCCCCCATAAAAAGAGCGAATCCAAAGACAATCGCAATGCCTATAATTAAAGCTTTTTTCATTTGAACCTCCTTTGTCCATAGAGCGGTTATGGTTTAATAAAAAATTCCTGAGTTCTTATTTAGTTAGATCTCGCCTCCTTTCTTTTCAATCTGATACAGTGCACATTGAGGTTTCCTTAAATATTATTATTTAACGATCGCGCATGTAATTTCGGCTTGTTTGGGGATTTCGGTTAGATGTCTGATGAATGCATCCTAAATTAATAGCGAAAAATTAAAATAAGTCAAGCTTTAAATGCAAAAACGGACTGAATCATTGTTTTTGGTACCTTTCAAGTGAATGAAACTAAATGAAAAATTTTGAAATCCTCGAATCCTCGAATCTTCGAACCCTTGAACCCTTTTTGGATCCCCCATTCTTTTGGAGATGATCCAAAAAAAAATAGGAATCATCCATATTGAGGTGTTGCATAATTTGAATGGGTTATTTACAACGGTTTCAGAGGTAAAAGATGAACAGGATGGAAGCAAAAACCCAGGTGAGTGTCATCATCCCGACGTATAACCGCGGCTGGACAATCGGAGAGGCCGTCGATTCAGTCCTGGCACAGGATTATAGAGATTTTGAGTTAATTGTCGTCGATGACGGATCCACAGATAATACCCCACAAGTTTTAGACGCATACCGTGGGGCCATCAAAGTTTTCCGGCAGGAGAACAAAGGGGTGAGCGCCGCACGAAACCGGGGGATTTCCGAAGCATCCGGGCGGTTTATCGCGTTCCTCGACTCCGACGACCTCTGGCTGCCGCAAAAACTATCGAGGCAGGTTGAGTTTTTCAATACAACTCCGGATGCTTTGATATGTCAGACTGAAGAGGTCTGGATCAGAAGCGGTGTCCGGGTCAATCCTAAAAAACGACACAAAAAACCTTCTGGAATGATTTTTGAACCATCTCTGGCCCTGTGCCTGGTCAGCCCTTCGGCAGTGATGATCCGGCGCAGCCTGTTGGAGATCGTCGGGAACTTTGATGAAGCGCTCCCGGCCTGTGAAGACTATGATCTATGGCTCAGGATAAGCTGCCGGTTTCCGGTATACCACATCGATACACCGCTCATTATAAAGCGGGGCGGGCATGAAGATCAGCTTTCCGCATCCTTCGGACTCGACAGATTTCGGATCAAGGCCATAAAAAAGATTATGGAAAGCGGGTTTCTCTCAAAGGGTCAATATGCGGCGGCGGTTAAAACCCTAAAGGAGAAATGCAATATCTACGCAGCCGGGTGCCGCAAACGGGGACGGATCGATGAGGCAAATTACTTCATCTCTCTCTCAAGCCGGTTTTAAAAACGGAAATATTATATTTCAAAGTTTATCCAGTTAAACCATGTATTTTCTTTTGTTTCACCGGAACCCGATAGTGAGGAATATAACGCATTTAACCGGGTGAAAGCAGCACAATAAGGGCCAGGTCGAATCAACAAAGGACAGAAGACCGTTCGAGTTGATATATTATGAAGCATGCCTTAACAGAGATTGATGCAACTCATCGGGGAACCCTTGAATTCTCAAGCCATCTTCTCCAACTAAATTGTATTTAACAGGTAGTATTTGGAGCATAATTGTCATAGTTATCCTACCTCGCCGCTCACGCGAGGGTAGCTCCTGACCTATCTTTGGTGCGGATCAGAGCGACGATGTCGCGTATCTTCTCCTGCTCCAGATTTATGAGACGTTTGTAAAGCTCTCCGATCTCCGGTTCGTTCAGGCATCGCTTGGCACAGTCGTGGAATTTTTGGGCCATTTCCCCTTGGCTAATCCTGCAGAGACGATCGCCAGTTCCTGCGAAGCAGGTTCATCCCGGTCCACCACGCAGGATAAAGCGCTGGGGCTTCCAACAATAGGGAAGTGTTGGCATGGGACGGACAGGTAATGGTCTGTAAACTGGAACAGCGGGCAGTTCCGACTGTCCGCTATGACAATTAAATCTCTGTCCTGCAACCGAACCAGCTTGGCCAGGCGTAATAGATCATTAGGATTGCGCATAAGGTAGTCAACCATTTGTCGACCTAACGGTGTAAGTTCCTCTGATCTTTCTTCTATGCGCTTGGTTAAGGGCCTATTATTGTGGGTGGTCATTATATCCTCTTTCCTTTTTCAACAGGCAGGGTTACAGTTTAATACCATTGTCAAAAGTGAGGGTTTTTCATCCATTTCCAAATCGGAACATTAAACAAAATAGTGGGCTCGAGGTCTTTTTCCGGTAATGAGTGCAACTAAAATCAGTCTATCAGACTCAGCAGGCTGTTTTCGATGACCTGGTCCACGGAGAAATCATGAGCCTGCACGTAAAACCGGATACATTCTTCCAAAGCGGCCAGAGGCACCGGTCCTATGAACTCACATCCGGCTACGCTGACTCCGTAACGGGCCGCTTCACATCGCACAGTCTCCAAGACTCTGTGTATGGGAGTTTTTATATAGTTGTCCAGATCCATAGACACCTGTGCCAGATCCTGACCTTCCAACGACAGGCCCATTGCCCGGACGAATTGGTAACCGCCGCTGATTCGGCGCACAGCCTTGGCGATTTGCTCTGCGATGGACACATCTGTGGTGTGCAAATTCACGTTGAAAGCGATAAGGGGCATGCGCACGCCTAAGGCGGTGGCCCCCGCCCGTGGATTAAATTCGGTCGGGCCCTTGTCCGGATACCATGTCGGGTCTTTTAGCCGATCCTTGAGACCTTCGTACTGGCCCTTGCGCACCGAGGAGGGGGTGGTCCTTTCCGGCTTGTCACTGGCCTGGGCATAGTAGTACACATGTACTCCCTGTTCGCCTAAAAAGCGTCCCACTTGGTGGGCAATGGCCACAGTCTCGTCGATGTTCATGTTCCTCACCGGGACAAAGGGCACTACGTCCACGGCCCCGATGCGAGGATGAGAGCCTTGGTGATTGCGCATGTCGATTAGTTCCAGAGCCTTTGCCGCCATGTTCTTGGTTGCTTCAATGACGGACTGAGGATCCCCCAAGTAGGTCAGGACCGATCGGTTGTGGTTTTGATCCCATGAGTAGTCCAGAAGGGTCACTCCTGATATCTGGCGAACTTCATCAACCACCAACTCTACCGCATCGAGATCTTTTCCTTCGCTAATGTTTGGAACACACATCAGAATCTTTTTCATGATTTATTTTTCTCCCTCGTGAAATCCTTGCCCATTCATGTTTTATTCCGGGTAGATTTACCACTCCATTGGCCGGCACTCCTAAGGTCAATCTGAGTTATTTGATCGATTCAGACCGACTTGCTGGTAGCTGCGGTTCACCCGGCGTTTGGGCTTCATGATGATATACCATGAGACCCCCGGTCATGATAGTCCCTGAACCGATAATCATACACATATCTGGTACATAGTCAAAAAATAAAAAACCGAAAATCAGGGCCCACACCAGACTTGTATAGATAAAGGGAGCGACACTTTATGCCATCCTTTTGATCTCCCTTAACGTCTCTTCAAGGCGTTTTTTGGAAACCCGCACAGGTGTTTTAAGCTCCTGGGCAAAAACAGAGACTTTATATTCTTCAATCAGCCAGAAATATGCCTCGATGGCTGCTTTTTTTCTTTCTGATACGGCCGGCGAGAGTTCTTGTAACAGCGTGTTGAGGCTGCGGGAAAAAATTTCAATTTCTTGGGCCTTTGTCTGGTCCTTTTCGAAATTGACCAATGCCCTCTCGGCCCGTATTGCAGCAGCCTTTATGTATCTGGGCAGGTGAATCAGCCGGTCCGTATCGTAAAGATCCATAAACGTATCCGGCACCAGCCTGGACAGTTCCGCTCTTTGGCCCTCTAAAAATTCCAGGACCCCGCGGTTGGCTCTGTGGGCGGTTTCAAGGTTGTAGAAAACGGTTCTGGTTTCGTGATACGCCTCGAGAACAGAGACGCTTAGATTTGCAAATTCCCGACCTTTGGACAGCATGATCGGCGCTACAGATTCGGCATGGGCGTAAAAGGCCGCTTTGGATCTGATGTTCCCACGGAACAGCCGGTGGATCATACGTTGATACATCCGTTCTTCAAAGCGTTTCGCTCCGCCGAAATAATCGGCCTTTTTACGCATATTCTTTGGGAGTGCCAGGGCTTTTTTTAAAAAACTCAAGTCCTTTGAAAGATGAAAGGCGAAAAGGGCGGCAACACCTTTTTTGTGAGATGCCAGGGCATTTTCCGTGTTTCGAGAAAGGCGCAAGTTTACGCTTTTTTCCTTTCCGTCGGTGGTTTGAAGGCCCGGATAAACAAGCCATTGGGTCCGGTTTTTGCCTCTTATTACAAGGCTTTCAGGCAGATCCGGAAAGTCCCAGCGGGTTATGCCGGTTCTTTCCCAGTTTTTTCTGGCAGATTTCATTTCCCTTGATTCACCGGTTTCGGCGGTGTTGGAAATGCGCCGGCTTAAAATCGCCGGGTTCCTGCCAGAGCAGATTTCCTCACCTTTTGGACCTGTAATCGATACGCGCATTTTCAGGTGATCCGGCAAACGATCATCCGGCCAGGCCGATGCGGGAACGTCGACGCCAAAGCGGGTGTATATGAAATCCCCCAGCGCTGTGATCATAGCGCTTTTGGTTTTTGGCATTTCAGCGACGATGACATCCACCGTATTCGATACAGGGACCAGTCTTTTCCGAAATATTTTGGGAAGACCTTTAACGAGGGCGGTTATTTTTTCCCTGTAGAGCCCGGGCACCGGCCAGTCGATGGATTCCGGTGGAACCGAGTGGGCCGAAGAGGAGGGTATGCGAATGGTAACACCATCATCGGTTTCCCCGGGTTCAAATCTGTAGGTACAGTCAAAACTGCGGTCCCCGAGATCGATGCTGCTCGGGAACTGAGACAGTTCTTTTTCATCCGGACGATAGCGGGCGATGTCTTCGGGTTTCATTCGGAGAAAACGGTCCTGTTCCTTTTGTTTTAACAGCCGGGTCAGGGTTCTTATGTCATAACATTCCCGGAGCCTTTTTCTGTAAAATTCGAACAGGTCTGCATCATCCACCAGAACATCCCTTCTTCTGATCCGGTCTTCCATATTCCTGACGTCATCGACGAGATTCTGATTGTGAAGCATAAACGGAAGTTTTTTTTGGACGTCACCTTCGATCAGTGCGCTTTGAATAAAAATTTCCGCTGCGTGATCGGGATTGATTCTGCCATAGGAGACCGGCCGACTGGGGATAATAATGAGACCAAAAAGGCTGACCTGCTCGCTTGCCACAACCTCGCCCCTTTTTCTCTCCCAATGTGGATGAAGATACGTATATTTGCACAGGCTCCCCCCGAGTTTTTCCAACCACGCGCTGTCGATATTTGCGCAGGTTCTGGCAAACAGTCGTGACGTCTCCACCAGTTCGGCCGCCACAATCCATCTTTTTGAACGGTTAAACAGCGTCGATCCTGGAAAGATCATCACCTCTTTTCCTTTGGTCCCATGAAAGACATTTTCTTCTTTTTTCATGGCGATGTTGGAGAGAAAACCGCTCAAAATCGATGTGTGGACGGCCGTGTAAAGAGGGCTGAATCCCATGTCTTTTGCGGAAGGTTCGGGGTCCGGGATTTGGGGCGATGTGTTGTTTGCGACCCGGGTCTTTTCGGCCCGATGTTTATTGTTTTCCAAACCGTATTCTTTGAGAACCTCAGAAAGCTGGGCATGGACATCCCGCCATTCCCGCATCCTTCTAAAAGAGAGGAAGTGGGTTTTGCAGAACCTTTTCAAGCTCCCCATTGTTTTTTCATTTTCCCAGGTTTGATGATAATTTTTCCAGATATTGAAAAGTGTGATAAAATCAGAAAAAGGATCGTGAAATACTTTTTGGGCGCGATCCGCCGCTTCCGCTTTTTCGGCGGGCCGTTCCCTGGGGTCCTGAACACTCAGGGCGGAAGCAATGACCGTCATCTCTTTCAGGCATCCTTGGATCTGAGCTTCCATAAGCATTCTGGACAATCTGGGGTCCACCGGAAGTTTGGCCATCAGACGGCCCTTTTCCGTGAGCGAAAGGCGTCTTTGCTTCTTTTTTGTTTTTTGGCTTGATTCCGGAAGGATGGCGTCGAGTTCGTAGAGAAGGTCGAGGCCGTCTTGGATGCTTTTTGATGCCGGCTTGTCGATAAAGGGAAAATCCGACATATCGCCGAGTTTAAGGGCGGTCATTCTCAGGATGACCTCTGCAAGGTTGGCTCTTAAAATCTCGGGCGGGGTAAAAAGCGGTCGATTCTCGAAGTCTTCTTCGGAATAAAGTCGGATGCACACCCCGTTTTCCACCCGGCCGCATCTTCCTTTGCGCTGATCGGCACTGCTTTTTGATATGGCCGTTACCGGAAGGGCGGTGGTTCTTGATTTCGGGGTGTATCGGGATATCCGTGCAAGCCCCGAATCGATGACATATTTAATGCCGGGTATGGTTAATGACGTTTCGGCGATATTGGTTGCCACAATGATCTTTCTGGCCGAAATATTCGAAAAAACCCGCGACTGCTCAGACGCAGCAAGCCTGGCAAACAGCGGAAAAATGACCGTATTTTTGTATTTTCTCCCGTTAATGAGCTCACAGGTTTCACGAATATCCTGTTCTGTGGGCATGAAGACGAGAATATCCCCGGTGCCGGTTTGGTTCAAGAGTCTGCCCATGGCTCGGACCGCCATTTCGATATGGCTCGGATCGTCGTTTTCCTCGGATTTTGGTTCCATTGGGGAATACTGTAGTTCAACCGGATACATGCGGCCGGACACTTCGATTACGGGCGCATTGTCAAAGGCCTTTGAAAATTTTTCCGTATCGATGGTGGCAGAGGTGATGATCAGTTTAAGATCTTTTCTTTGTTTTAAAAGGGTCTTTAAAATTCCCAGGATAAAATCGATATTGAGGCTTCGCTCATGGGCTTCATCGACGATGAGGGTATCGTATTCATTCAGATATGGGTCGCTTTGGGTTTCGGCCAGGAGGATGCCGTCGGTCATGATCTTGATAAAAGCGTTGGGGCTGGTTTTATCTTTGAAGCGGATTTTATACCCCACGGACCTGCCCAACTTTTCTCCGAGTTCTTCGGCGATGCGTTTTGAAACGGTCACCGCGGCAATTCTTCTGGGCTGGGTGCAGCCGATTTTTCCATCGATTCCGCGGCCTGCGGCAAGGCAGAATTTCGGTATCTGGGTGGTCTTTCCGGAACCGGTCTCACCCGATATGATGATCACCTGATTCTTCGAGATCGACCCTATTATTTGGTCTTTTTTGGCCAGGATGGGGAGGGCTTCGTTGTAGACGGGTTCGGGCCGGTTTGCTTGGCGCCACAATCTTTTTTTTGCAGATGTTTGAAGCTTTTTTTCAAGACCGACCAGCCGTTTGTTTATGCGTTCATCAGACGGCGACTTCGCCGACCATCGTTTAATGCGCTTGATTTCACGCCGGATGTTATGCCTGTCTGCAGTCAGGGCTTCGGATAAAAGGGAATCGATTTTTTTTAACATTTTTTATTTGGTTTTTTTACCCTGCCGCTTGCGGCGGGATGCTTTGTTTCGCAAGTGCTCCGGACCCAGGTCCGTGGGAGTCTTTGCCGTATAGAATTCAAAATAGAAAGAAGCGGGGTGTGTGTCAAGTAACATGGAAAACCGAAACAAAACATTTGAACTTCTTTTTCTCATATGCTAATCAAATATAAGCGTAGAATATCATAAAGAAAAGCCGCATCTACATCGGTGGTAAATATATTGCGTCGCCCATCGATTGTATTCCGCGAAGATGGATTTAAACGTTCTGTTCAGCAACCCGACATGGGAGGATCTTTTAGATGGTCAAAATCGCTCTTGAAAACCCCCGGGTTTTTTCAGAGATCATCACCCACAACGAAAGAGTGCTCTTGGTTTTTAAATACATTGAGTCGGTTGCACCGTCGTCTCAACCGATTCTCATCACCGGAGAGACCGGGGTGGGCAAAGAGTTGATTGCACGATCGATTCATACACTCAGCAAGCTTAAAGGACGTTTCGTAGCGGTTAATGTAGCCGGACTTGACGACAACGTATTTTCAGATACCCTTTTCGGGCATATCAAAGGGGCCTTTACGGGTGCTGAACAGGAACGCAAGGGTTTAATAGATCGGGCGGTGGGCGGAACCCTTTTTCTGGATGAGATCGGCGACTTGAACCCTGCGTCTCAAATAAAATTGCTGCGACTCCTCCAAGAAGGAGAATACCTGCCACTGGGACAGGATGAGGTCGAGCAGACCAGTGTTCGTATTGTGGCGTCCACCAATGAAAATCTCTGGTCGCTTCAGAGAAAAGACAAGTTTCGAAAAGACCTTAACTTTAGGCTCAGAACGCATCATATTCATATGCCCTCTTTGCGCGAGCGCACGGACGATATTCCGCTTTTGGTGCGTCATTTTCTGGAAAAATCCGCAGCGGCACTCCAGAAAAAAGTTCCGACGCCGCCAAAGGAATTGTATGAGCTGTTGGCTACATATTCTTTTCCCGGGAATGTGAGAGAGCTGGAGTCCATGATTCATGATGCCGTAAGTATCCATGTCGCTAAAATGCTCTCTTTGGATTCGTTCAAGCTGCATATAACCCGAGCCCAAGAGAACTTGAAAGACATCACAGAAGGCGAACCGGAAAATTCTCTGCCCGTTATCTTCGGAGAGAAACTGCCCACCATAAAGCAAGCCACCCGGATGCTTGCGACAGAGGCGATGAAACGGGCCAATGGCAACCAGACCCTTGCGGCCAATATGTTAGGGATTTCGCGACAGGCGTTGAGCAAGCGCATTAAAAGTTCTGCTTAAGGGCCTTTTTGAGCGCTGCTTTATGAAATTCGCCGGCCATATGCACCGGACTTTTACCTGAGATGGGGTCCCAGCCCGAAGGGTTTGCCACGCAGAAGTATTGTACATCGAGGCCGATGCGCACCAGAGCTTCTTCTGCAGGAAGGTCTTTAACGCGCATGGCCGCCTCCCAGGTTGCGCCGCAGGGCGCCCCCCGCAGCACCTTGATTTTGTGGATATTTCCTTGGACAACCTTTACGGCAAACTCCGGGGTTCCAAACATGTCTCCATAACGGCCCAGGCAGACCTGCCGGGAGAGGCCGCATCAGGTGGGAGGTGTAAACGTCCCTTTGACCCGCAATTTTTTCCCCGAGGCCACCACCGGTATCTTTTTGCTCTGACACACCATGGAAAGGTCAAAAGAAAGGTCCGGATGTTTCAAATAATCCAGAACCAGATCTGTACGGATATCCTGTGGGATGTATTCGCCGGCATCGTCGATAATTGGCGGCAGAGACACATTGATGGATACGATGTCAATTTCAAAAAGGCCGTCACCGAATTGCCGGATGCCCTCTACTTTTTTTTCACCGCTTCCATTTTGCTGAAAAACCAGAATGCGTTGGGGTTTAACGGCCGGTTTCTGGGGCGGTTCCTTTAAGTTTCTGTTGTTTGTACATTCAAAATCGTTCATTTTATACCTTCAGCCGATTCGATCTCCTCGAGTCTTTTTTCAAATACGGCTTTTTTTTGATCAAAAGCGCCGGTCGATTGTTCAAGCTCATCAAAGAGTTTGTCGATCACTGACCGGCAGGTGTGGATTGACTGTGAAAGTACCGCAATTTTGTCTCCATCCCGGGCTTGTGAGGCGGCCTGCATTGCAGCGGTGAATTCATCGAGTTCCTTTTCATGTTTTACGATGGTGTCCTCAACCTTTAAAATTCGTTGTTCGAGGGGTTTGAGTTCCTTGGCCCGTTCATTGATAAACTTAGAGCGTCTACGCCGCATCTCTTTTTTTGTCAACTTAAAACAGGCTTTTTCTTTATCCCCGCTGACGGCTTCATGTCCTGAGATAGGCCTTTCACCCTTCCAACCTTCTTTGTCCAGAAACTCCTGGTAGCTCCCTTCGAATACATATGCACCGTCATTTTGAAATACGATGAGGCGCTCGGCCAGGGCATGCAAAAACATCTCATTGTGCGTAACCATAATCACGGTGCCTTCGAAATTGTCGATGGCGGCGAGCATGGCATCGCACGATTCCATGTCAAGATGGTTGGTAGGCTCATCTAAAAGCAATAAATTCAAAGGTGTTACTATGAGTTTGCCCAGCATGACCCTGCTTTTTTCTCCACCGGAAAGAACACCGATTTTTTTTAAAGCCGCATTGCCATCGAACATCATTGCACCGCAAATATTCCTTGCGAGCTGCCGGTCGACTTCCGGATGTGAAAGAAGGATTTCTTCTTCAACCGTTCGGGTGTCCACAAGGTTTTTAACGTTCGTCTGTTCAAAAAATCCTTTTTTAACCGTTGGACTACAGACGATTTCTCCGGTCTGAGGTCTGAGTACCCCTGACAGAAGTTTTAAAAGTGTTGTTTTGCCTTTACCGTTTTCCCCCACGACACAGATGCGTTCCCGGGCGCTGACGGTGAGATTTTGATTTTTAATCAGCGGTTTCTTTGGATCGTAAGAAAAAGAAGCATTTCGAATACGCATAACATGCTTTTTATGAAAGGGGCAGCTCTTAAATGAAAAATCAAGAGTTTTTAAGGTTTCGAGCTTTTCTTTTTTTTCCGTTCGGCTCAACGTCTTGATACGGGACTGCACCATATTTGCAAGCCTTGCTTTAGCTCTGAAGCGGTTGACAAACTGCTCGATCTCCTTGCGGCGACGCTCATCGTTCATGCGGGTCTTTTCAAACATTTCCTCGTCCTGGGCGATCTGTGCATAATATTTTTCGGTGTTGCCGGCCAGTTTGCGGATTTTTTTGCGGTGAATTCCAAAGGTGTGCGTAATCACCTTGTCCATCAAGCCCCGGTCGTGGGTGATGAGCATCAACTCACGGGGCCATTTGATTAAAAATCGCTCGACCCAGCGTATGGACGTGATGTCGAGATAGTTGGTGGGCTCATCCAGCAGCAGCATGTCGGGTTCTGAGAGGAGGACCTTGGCAAGGTTCAGGCGTACCTGAAGTCCGCCTGAAAATTCTTCAGGGTGCCGTTTAAGGTCATCTTTGCAGAATCCAAGTCCTGAAAGTATTTTTTCAGCTTTCCAGTGGTGATCCTCTTGTTCGTCGAGAAGACCGGTCATGGCTTCTGCAAGGATCGTATCCTTGGTAAATTTGAGCTCTTGGCGAACGTAACCGATACGATAATGATTCGGGACGACGATCTTTCCTAAATCTGGATGTTCTTGGCCGGTTATGAGTCGAAAAAGGGTTGTCTTTCCGTGTCCGTTGCGTCCGACGATTCCGATTTTTTCTTTGGGGTTCAGTTTAAAACTTATACCATCAAAGAGCACCTGGCCATCATAGCTCTTGGTAAGATTTTCTATTTGAATCATATTTCATTGTGCGTTCAGTGTATTTATTTCTGATCGTCGCTCCAAAGGGGGGTATGACCAAAACGTTCAAACCACCACTCTTCCGCCGACAGATAATTCCTGACTTCTCCTTTTGAAAATGAGAATTTATAATTTTTACAGTAATCATTGATCGTCCGATATGCAGCAATAATATTTGTTGTCATCTCTTTGCATTTTTCCCGTTTCGCAGTGCAGCTGTCCGGATGCCATTTTCGGATGAGGGCCCGGTAGGCGGACCTGATTTCTTCCATGGTTGCGCGTTCAGGTAATCCCAGCACCATTCGTGCTTCATGGATTTGTCGATATTTTTTAATTTTATCACTGATGGTCGACCCTCTCTTCAGCGTTTAATGGTCTTTTTCAGACTCACGCCGGTTATCCCAGACAATTTTTTCCTTGGACCCCATGGCCCATTTCCTGAGCCGTCCGACCATATCCATATGCTGCGTACCTTTACCCAGGCCCATAAAATCCGCTTCCCTTTGAAGGATTTTATCGAGAATGACGATATCTTTCACCTTCCTCAGTCGGCCGCGGGCGCGAACGACCACTTTCAAAAGCTGCAGGAGCGACAGCATGTTGGCCCGGCTTTTCTCCAAATGATAAATTTCCGACTTCGCGCGCGGAAAAAATCTCGAAAGCTTTGATCATTCCCTGTATGAGGGATTCGGTGCCGGCGCCCAAACGTTTCGTCATTTTATGGGCGGTGTCCACATCGACTTTGGTATTCCCGAACCGAATCACATAATCCATTTTTTCAGGCACACCATGATTGGACGTCTGCCCGCGGAATCGAATAAAAATATTTTTATCCTGGTGGGATTTTTTTGAAAGGTGGGAAAGAATCTCTAAAAATCTGACAAAAGGATCGTTGGCGATCCGTGCATTCTGCAGTAAACGCGCATCTTTTAAAAAATCGCCGAGCAGTTGGGTCATTTCCAGGAGAAGGGCTCGCAGGATATCGATCTCTTTTTCTTTTGCCAGCAACCCATCGGCGAGGCGGTCTTTATGGGACGCCTTGGTTTTGTCGATTCCCCCAAGTTCTTGAAAAAGCTTTTCAGCTTCCTCGTCCAGGATGTTATTTTTTTCGGTCATAGGAACAAATAAACCTTCTCAAAAAATTTTAAGATAATCTCTATCTATCTCCCTGTTGCAAAATTTCTGACTTTCAAAAAAACACGGACGCATTTTACGGCTTTTTTACGACGCAACGTTTTCCAGTTTAATTCTAAGTGAAATGGCTGAAAAAACAGATGTATCCATAAAATAGTGAAACATAATCGCCATGGGAAGTCAACTCTAACGTTGCATAAACAACAGGGCCGGCATTTATGAAAAGACAACCTTATTATTTGGTTATTTACTATCTAACGGGCGCTACTAATGTGCCCGGAAAGTTGCATCCAAAAATCATGATAAGTTCGCCCTGTTGTTTACCCCTTGGGGAAGAACCCTCGACTTTTGCAACATTAGAGTCTGTCATAATGACTTGACAAAAAAAAGATAAAAGCGTAATTTTTTAGAAAAAAAAGAGGCGACTTCCCTGCATGATAAAGCGTTTATTAAAGTTACCAATCGTTATGTATATCGGGCTGTTGATCGTAAAGATCATATCCTCGACGTACACCATCCGAATTGTCGGACCGGAGATCGAAAAAAACATCCTCAAAAAGAAGCAGGTCCCGATTTATGCGTCATGGCATCAGAGATTTTTCCCGGGAATCACCCTTTTTGCAGCCCGGAAGCCCATTGCAATCATGATCAGCCAGAGCCGGGACGGAGAACTCATTTCAGGAATTGTCAACCGCCTTGGCTGGCGCCCGGTAAGAGGCTCTTCATCACGGGGGGGGGCGTGATGCATTAAGGGAAATTAAAACACTGGTTCATAAAGGTTATAAAGTCGGTCATATCGTCGACGGTCCCAGAGGGCCGTTGGGAATTGTCAAGCCCGGACTGCTTCTTATTGCGCAGATTTCCGGAATGCCCATTGTACCCACCATTACCTCTGCCGAAACAAAATGGGTTTTCAACAGTTGGGACCGGTTTGTGATACCCAAACCGTTTTCCCGGGTCATTTTCAGATTCGGAGATGAAATATACGTCCATAGAAACCTGCAAGGGACTGCATTCGAGGAGAAGCGGTCTTCCATTGAGAACACCTTGAAAAAATTATATGCTGAAACAGATTCCTTGTGGAAAGATCCGGAGCAAGTCCACCGATTGTTTGAAACCTAGAATGATTTTCAAAAAGGGGCGTTTTGCAAAGGTCTCGAATCGTTAACGCGGGTCGTAATAATAGTTGCAGCTCCTGGATGCATATGGGAAATGAATGAGTTGGCCAAGGGTTAGACAGCCGGGTTCGACGGGGCAGGACGTTTTGCCTTGGCCGGTTCCGGGTTCAATGACCCTGGCTTTGATGTCCATGCCCAACAGTTTTGAGATTCTATTGACCTCCTCCACAAACCGCTCGTTGTTATGGCTGGTTTCCCCCACCCACCCACCGGTCTGATGAATCCTTTGGTGAATCATCTCATGTAATAGAACATCTCCGGCCTTTCTTTTGTTGAAATGACGAAATCTCCATTTGAGATCGTTCGTGGGATAGGTCGGTCGCATTAAAAATTTATGTAAACAGATAAGATTTTCAGTTGCAGAATAATAGCCCAGGCTCCTGTCGTTGGGTGTTGACCCCCAAATAATCTCTCCGGGGATAATCTCTCCGTTGAAAAACGCCTCATTCAACGTTTTCCATTCGTCGAATGCCCAGGCACCAAAGTCGCCAAATAATTTTTTGCCCGTTTTTTGCAAGTCAGCGAATGGGATCATAATTCGAAGATAAAATCGGTAATATACGGATTTTCCTCCATCTCTCTGCCGATGGTGGATGTGGGGCTTTCTCCATAATCGTGGCCCGGCCAGACCCGGGTCTCTTTGGGAAGCACGATCAGTTTTTTCTCTATGGATTCGATAAGGGTATCAAGAGATCCACCGATTAAATCGGTCCTTCCTACCGCTCCGACAAAAAGGGTGTCGCCGCTGAAGAGGTTGCCGTCGACATAATAGCAGACCGACCCCGGTGTATGCCCCGGAGTGTGGATAACGCTGATTTTGAGCGTTCCGACTTCGAGTATGTCTCCGTCTTTGAACGTTATATCCGCAGGATCCTGGGGTGGCAGCCCCAGTTCACGGGAAGATTTCTCCCGCACCTCCGGATGGAAAAAAAATCTGTTTTCGTCTTCATGCATGCACACTGGAATTTCGAGAACATCTTTCAGCTTCGGGTTTCCCAACACATGATCGGCATGACCATGGGTGTTCAGAATGTATTTGACCCGAAAGCCTTCTGTTTGAATTAGGGTTAAAAGTTTGTCTTCATCTCCGGCTGGATCGATGATAACCGAGTGGCGCGTCTGGGGGCATGCGACCAGATAGGTTAATACCTGAAACGGCCCTACGGGAATCTGCTTGATGGATATTTTACGCATTTTAAAGTCTCGGTCGGAAATGACTGCAAAATCAGAGCATATGAAACAAAACGGATCGGTACCATGCCTCTCAATGATCTGCCTCAATTGGAGTTCGGCTACTCCACAAACAGTTTCTGCCCTGGGAAAATATTACTCTTGGGTGTTAAACGGTTGATATGAAGAAATCGTTCCAAGGGCATTTTGTACAGCTGGGCGATCTGAAAAGGCGTGTCACCGTTTTTGACCTGATAGATCTTAAAATTCTCGGTGGCCGCTTTTTCGAATTTGTAACCCGGAATCTTTAAGACCTGTCCGATATACAGGTGCGTGGTGGACAGGTTGTTTAATTCCTGGATCTTCTTCGTTGTCGTGCCGTATCGCTTTGCAATGATCCAAAGTGAATCGCCACTTCTTACAACATGGTTTGACGGGATTCCATATCGGGTCGGGGTGACCGTTTTCGATGGGTATACAACGGTACCCCTGCGGGGTATTTTCAGCGTTTTCCCTGCAACGATGAGATTTGATCGGTACAGGTTGTTCGCACGCTTAATGCGGTTTACGCTGGTATGGTAGCGTCTGGCAATGGTAGAAAGGCTTTCTCCGGGTCTGATTCGGTGATACACATAAGCACGTTGCGGCGGATATGAGACCGGTATTTTCTCCAGTTCTGCAAGAAGCAGGTCGCCTTTGCCGGGTGGAACCCTGAGCGGATATTTGTCCTGGGGAACGATCTTATAGCGGAGTTCGGGATTGAGCTCTACGAGTGTTTTTAAAGGGATGTCGATCTCTTTGGCAACATTTTTGAGATGGACCTGCTTTGATAGGGTTACGGTTTCAAATTCCAATGGTGTCTGCAAAGATATTGAATCGAGACCGTATTTTTCCTTATTTTGAATGATATGAAGCGTGGCAATAAATCTGGGTACATATCTTGCGGTTTCCAGAGGAAGGCGTTCATAAAGATCCCAGAAATTGTCAAGGTAGTTTATATTCTGGGTCCGTATTACCCGAAGTACCCTTCCTTCCCCGCAATTGTAGGCAGCCAGAACCGTTGACCAGTCCCCGAATATTTGATGCAGCTCTTTTAGATAGGCGATGGCAGCTTGGGTCGATTTAACCGGATCGATCCTTTCGTCGATGAATTTGTCCCGTTTGAGACCGAATTTGTATCCGGTTGAAGGAATGAACTGCCACAGTCCTAAGGCTCTGGCCTTTGAAAGGGCATTGACTTTGAAGCCACTTTCAATCAAAGGGAGCCATGACAATTCAACCGGAAGACCGGCTTCTTTAAGGGCCGATACAATATATGAGCGATACTTCCCCGATCGCTTATAGGATTCAATGAAAAATTTCTTCTCACCGTTCTGGGTAAATCGGGTGATTTCCTTCTGGACGTGTTTGTTCATCACCAGCGGGATGGCATTGTAATTGCCATTGATGACGATATTTCGGGAGGCATAAATTTCAAGAATGCGTTTTGCAATCATAAACCGCAGATCTTCTTTCTGTTGAATGAGTTTGTCGGCATCATCGGTTTCAATACCCAGGATTAACGCGTAAGCATGGTCTAAAGCTTCAAGGGCGTTTTCAAGTTCTCCCTTTTGCCAAAAATCCTGGGCTGCCTCACAAAAAACAAGGGCTTCATCCAAAACAGGTTGTATTTTTTCCCCTGGGATAGAATTTTCTGCTATACGGTTTTCATTTTTTATTTTATGGTTGGAATCTGAAAATTCTGTATTATCTTCTGAAACGCCAGAATCTAAAGGCAGGGATTTTTGATCTTTGGGGTCGACATTTTCGGAGGGTTCTGCAAGCCCAGCGGCACCTGTCGGGTCTGATCCAACATTTTCGTTCTCCTCAAAACCTTTTTGACCGTTAAGGTCAGCTGAGTCGGGCGATTTTGAAGGATCAGGCATAGTTGCGTGATCCGATACATATGCGCCGTCTGGTGAAACGGACTTTTTATGGACAGGCTGTACGCATCCGCCTATGAGGAAAAATAGAAAAACAGGCAGAAAAAGAACTTGTGGTTTTATCAAATCAAACTCCTCGATTCACTGGTTTGCAGGATAAAAAATAAGCAAAAATGAGTATCAATGGGATGATGTTCGATTACACAACTATAATCGTTCTTGTCAAGGTTTTATCCGATTGACAACGCGATAACCGTTTTATCCATGGGCGTTTCCCGTATGGAACCCAATCCTTTGAACATTCATCTTCAGACGGATGCTTGAAATGTGGACCCCGAATTTTGGAAAATGCGTTTTATGTTTAAGGTTCAATTAGATAAGAACCGTTACAAGATTCAGGGATTCATTCCGATGGTCTCATAAACGGGTCGATTGTCCGGCGATTTATGGTTCAAATTTTTTCTTGCTTTTATGGAAATATAACTATAGCAAATTGCATGCCATTGGATAGCAAATCGAGGGGGGTATGAAAAAAGTAGTGATAACAGATAGCTGTGAATTCGACCATTGTGTCGGGCGGGTAATGATATGAATTTTTGCCAATAATTTAATCGT